>CAMDDO010000041.1 GCA_945892755.1 Rhizobium sp. Q54
CTCACCTTCATCGAGCGGGTACGCTCGCTCAAGCTCGAAATCGCGGCCGATTATCTGGTCATGGCGGCTTGGCTTGCCTATCTGAAGTCGCGCCTGTTACTGCCCGAGCCGCAGGCCGATGAAGGACCGACCGGCGAGGAAATGGCCGCACTACTTGCGTTTCGCTTGCGCAAGCTCGAGGCGATGCGTGTCGCCGCGCAGAAATTGATGGCGCGCGTCCGGTTTGGCATCGACGTATTCGGGCGCGGCGCGGGCGAGGGGGTCGAGGTCGTCAAGACCCCGGTGTTCGAGGCCGCGCTCTATGATCTGCTCAAGAGCTATGCCGACTACCGCTCGCGAGTCAGCCGCGCCGATGCCTTCCGCGTCGAGGCGTCGGATCACTTCGCCCTTGAAGACGCCTATCAGTGGTTGACCAAGCTCATCGGTGCGACGCCAGAATGGGAGACGCTGGCTCGCTTTCTGCCGGCCGGCCTGGCGAGCCCGATGCGACGGCGCTCGGCGGTCGCAAGTTCGCTGGCCGCCAGCCTCGAACTGGTCAAACAGGGTAAGATCCAAATCAAGCAACTCGAGCCCTTCGGGCCGATCTATCTCAGGAGCGCGCCGAACACACCATGAGCACGGAAGCCGTTCACCCCATCGTCTCTGCCGAGCCGCCGTCAGTCCCGAAGCTCGAAGTCGTGCCCGAGCCGGCCGGCCAAAGCCCGTTCGCGGAACCTGACAGCGCGGCGGATATCGAGGCGCGCGCGATGCAGATCCTCGAGGCCCTACTGTTCGCCTCGAGCCAGCCGATGAACGAGGCGGCGCTGGCCGAATATTTGCCGAATGGCGTCGACATAGCGGCCCTGATCTCGCGCCTTACAGCCCTGCATGAGAACCGGGGGGTGCGGCTGGAGCGCGTCGCCGGAGGCTACGCCTTCCGCACCGCGCCCGAATTGGCGCGGCACCTGACGATCTATCGCTCGGTCACCCGGCGCTTCTCCCGTGCCGCGCTGGAGGCGCTCGCCATCATCGCCTATCACCAGCCGATCACCCGCGCCGAGATCGAGACCATTCGAGGCGTCGGTCTCTCACGCGGCACGCTCGATCAGTTGCTCGAGGCCGGCTGGATCAAACCGAAAGGGCGGCGCGCCGTGCCGGGCCGGCCGGTAACCTGGGTCTCGACGCCCGAATTCCTCAACCATTTCGGCCTCAACACCCTGGATGACCTGCCCGGGATGGAGGAGTTGCGCGCCGCTGGTTTGCTTGAGCCGGTGGCTGCCGGTCTGCCCGGCGTCGGCCTGATGGGGTTGGGGGATGAAGAAGGCGAAACGGCATCGGATGTAGCGGACGACGAGCCGCTCGGCGACGCCTAGAGAATAGCCCTCGCATTGCGCGATGGATCGAGCGCCGGTCCCCGAAACGCCCAGCCAGGGCGGCGAGCCGGTTGGACAGACAACGGGCCGATCGACTATCATTGCCAGATGATTTTGATTTGCAATCGCATGATCGGGTGCGCGAGCTGCGGTCCGACAATCGCGGAGGCCGCTCCTGTCCAGCGCGACGCCTGAGGGTTCTGGGATTCGCGAAGGCGCGGCGTTGCGCCTAGGCGCCACCGGGCGGTGGCGCCGCTTGCGGGCCAGCCGGCTTGGCATTGCGGCAAGTGCGATTGGCCTGATCGTCGCCTTGCCGATCGCTGTTGTCGTGGCGCATCTTTTCGTGCCCCAGGGCGACACGTGGCAGCATCTCGCCGGCACGGTGCTGTCCCGCTACGTCATCAACACCGCTTGGCTCGTGTTCGGCGTTGGCCTTGGCACGCTGGTGTTCGGGGTGGCGAGCGCGTGGCTGGTCACGATGTGCCGCTTTCCGGGCAGTCGGCTCTTCGAGTGGGCACTGCTCCTGCCGCTCGCCGTGCCGGGCTATGCCATCGCCTATGCCTATGCCGGCCTGTTCGAGTTCGCCGGCCCGGTGCAAACCGGGTTGCGCGACGCCTTCGGCCTGATGCGGGGTGACTATTGGTTCCCCGAGATTCGCTCGCTCGGCGGCGCCGCGTTCATTCTTTCGGTCGCGCTTTACCCCTATGTCTACATGCTGGCGCGGTCGGCATTTCTGGCGCAATCGATCTGCGCGCTCGAGATCGGCCGCACGCTCGGGCTCGGCCCGCTCGGCGTGTTCCTGCGGGTCGGCCTGCCCTTGGCACGCCCAGCGATCGTGGCCGGCGTTGCGTTCGCCTTGATGGAGACCTTGAGCGACTATGGCGCGGTCCAGCACCTTGGGGTCGATACCTTTACGACCGGCATCTACCGAACCTGGTTCGCGCTTGGTGATGCAACCGCCGCGGCCCAGCTTGCCGTTGTCCTGCTCGCGGTGGTCGGAACCGTGCTCGGCCTCGAACGCCTGTTGCGCGGCACGGCGCGCTTCGAACACACCTCGCGCCGTTACCGACCGCTTGAGCCGACGCGGCTCGGCCCGGCGCGCGCGGCGCTCGCGTTTCTCATTTGCCTGGTGCCGGTCGGCTTCGGTTTTCTGCTGCCGGGTGGCCAATTGCTCGCCTGGGCGATCCGTGCCGCGCCGCAGGTGATCGATCGACGGTTTGCGCTGGAAGCGTTGAACAGTCTTTGGCTTGCGCTTGCGAGCGCGGCGCTGGCGGTGATCATCGCGCTGGTCATCGCCTATGCCGGGCGCGCCAGCCGGGGCCAGATGACGCGGCTTGCCGCGCGTGTCGCAAGCCTAGGCTATGCGGTTCCGGGTTCGGTCATCGCGGTCGGCGTCTTGCTTCCACTCTCCTGGGTCGACCAGGGGCTCGGTGCCATCGCGCGCGGTCTCTTCGGTTTGTCGCCGGGCCTCTTGATCGGGGGTACGGTCGCGGCGCTGATCTTTGCCTATGTCGTCCGCTTCCTCGCGGTTTCACTCAAGACGGTCGACGCCGCCCTGACCAAAGTGACACCATCGATGGATGGCGCCGCGCGCGCGCTCGGTACCTCGCCGACAGGAACGGTGTTGCGGGTCCACGCGCCTTTGATCTCAGGCGGCCTGCTGACCGCCGGTCTCTTGGTTCTGGTCGATACCATGAAGGAACTACCCGCGACCTTGATCCTCCGGCCATTCGACTTCAACACGCTCGCGGTGCGCGCCTATGAACTTGCGTCCGACGAGCAATTGCGCGAGGCCGCCGTGCCGGCGCTATTGATCGTCTTGGTCGGCCTGCTCCCGGTCGCGCTGATCAGCCGCGCGATCGCGCGCGCCCGGCCCGGACGTCACGACCGAGCTGGCCTATGACCGCGCCAGAGCTCGCCCCGATCGTCGAAGCGCGGCGCGCCACGGGGCTGCAATTCGCCGATGTCCGCCATGCCTTTGGCGACAATCAGGTCCTCAAGGGAATCGATCTTTCGGTCGGAGCGGGCGAGATCGTTTGTCTGCTGGGGCCGTCCGGCTGTGGCAAGACCACCTTGCTGCGGCTCGCCGCAGGCCTCGAGATCCTCCAACACGGCACGATCGAAGTCGCCGGCCGGGTTGTCTCGACGGCGGTCGAGACGATTCCGCCCGAAGGCCGACGGGTCGGTCTGATGTTTCAGGATTTCGCGCTGTTTCCCCATTTGAGCGTGCTCGACAACGTGGCTTTTGGCCTGCGCGGCCAGCCGGCGCCGTCAAGGCGCCAGAGCGCTCTCAAATTGCTCGAGCGGGTCGGTCTCAGCGCCTTGGCGAGCGCCTATCCCCATGCCCTTTCGGGCGGCGAGCAACAGCGCGTCGCGCTGGTCCGCGCGCTCGCGCCGCACCCGCTTGTGATGTTGCTGGACGAGCCGTTCTCCGGGCTCGATGCCCGCCTGCGCGATCAAGTGCGCGATGGAACGCTCGCCATCCTGAAAGAGCAGGGCGTGGCGACCCTGTTGGTCACCCACGATGCGGAAGAGGCGCTTCTGATGGCCGACCGGATCGCGCTGATCGCGGACGGACGTTTGATCCAGGTTGGTTCCGCCGAGCAGCTCTATTTCCAACCCGCCTCGCCGTTCGTCGCCGGCTTCTTTGGCGAGCTGAACCGGCTCAAGGGCGTTGCGCGGGGCGGTAAGGTCGGGACGCCGCTCGGCATAGTGCCCTGTCCCGACCAATCGGACGGGCAGCCGGTCGACATTCTCGTCCGGTTGGAAGGCTTCCATTTGACCGACGAGCCGCAAGGCGTGGCCGCTATGATCGAGACCGTGCGCTTCCTAGGGCCGGTCCACCTGGTTCAGGCGCGGCTGGAACAGGGGGCCGTCATCCGGGCGAGGCTGCAACGAGAGCAAAGCCTTAAGCCTGGCCAGCGGGTCCGCTTGGCCCTTGACCCGCGCTATGCTTTCGTATTTCCATCTTGATCGAATGAGCCGAGTGGCCTTTGCCGACGTCGCCCGGACGTTGGTCCCATTCCCCGCCAAAATGTGGCCGCGGCGACCATCCAGAAAAAAGCGTGCTTAAGGAGCGCGGTCTATGAATATTGGAATCTGGCAAATTGTCCTGATCCTGGTGATCGTTCTGTTGCTCTTCGGGGCCGGAAAATTGCCGCGGCTGATGGGCGATTTTGCTAAGGGAATCAAATCGTTCAAAGCCGGCATGAAAGACGGCGCTGAGCCGCCGCCGAGCCAGCCCGACGGTTCGACGAGCGCCAGCCAATCGCAGGTCGGCAACCAGCAGACGGCGTCCGAAACGACCAAGGCGACGCCGAAGGACGAGACCGTTCAACGCTGATTCGGGCGCGGCCTGGGCGGCGGCGCAGCGCCGCTGCCATTGGCGCGCGGAGGGAATATGTTCGATATTGGCTGGTCGGAATTTCTGGTCATCTTGGTGGTGATCTTGGTGGTGGTGGGCCCGAAGGACCTGCCACGCATCGTGCGAACCTTCGGCCAGTGGTCCGGCAAGGCGCGCTCTTACGCGCGTGACTTCCAGCGCACCATCGAGGAGGCCGCCGACGAGACCGAAATGGCGGCGATCCGCAAGGAGATCGAGGTTGCCAATCGAGAGCTCGCGGAAACCACGAAGATGTCGGTCAATCTCGATTCATCGGTCAAGCTGGACGACGTGACCGGCGATCCCCAGCCCGCGCAGTTCGCTTCGGGTGCGGCGACACGCGCGGCTGGCGGCGAGACTGCGCCATCGAGCCCGGCCGTGCCCGAGCCCTCGATACGACCGGTCGCGTCGGCCGAGGCGGCGGAGACGGCGCCACAGAGCGAAGTCGTTTCGGCCGATCTGGCGAAGCCGGGTTAATTTCATGGCCACCGAAACCAACGACCCGATCGAGGCGACCCGCGCGCCGTTGATCGATCACATGATGGAGTTGCGCAAGCGACTCATGTGGTCGGTGATCACCGTGATCGTGGCGGTGATCGCTTGCTACACGGTGTCACAGGACATCTTTGATTTCTTGGTCGAACCACTGCGTGAAGCCGAAATCCGGCGCGGCAACCCTGATTTCAAACTGATCTACACGCATCTGATCGAAGCCTTCTTTACTCAACTGAAGATTGCGTTCTGGGCCGGCTTCTTCGTCTCGTTCCCGATCGTCGCGACACAGCTTTGGGTTTTCATCGCGCCCGGCCTCTATAAGCACGAGAAGCAGGCCTTTTTGCCTTATCTCTTCTTCTCGCCGGTGCTTTTCTTCGGCGGCGCGTCGCTGGTCTACTACTTCATTTTTCCGCAGGCGTGGGACTTCTTCCTCTCATTCCAGCGTGAAGCCGGCAGCGCCGGAGACGGCATCGGGACCGTGCAGAACAATGTCGAGTTGCTGCCCCGTATGGGCGAGTATCTGTCGCTCGTGATGAAGCTGATTTTCGCCTTCGGTCTCGCCTTCCAAATGCCGGTCATATTGACCTTGATGGGGCGTGTCGGCATCGTCAAAGCGGCCGGTCTCAAGGCGAAACGCAAATACGCGATTGTCATCATCTTTATCGTCGCGGCGATCATCACCCCGCCCGATCTGATCAGCCAAATCGGTCTCGCAATACCGCTCCTGGCGCTCTATGAGGTCTCGATCGTCACGGTCGGCATGGTCGAGCGTAAGCGCGAAGAGCGGCGCAAGAAGGAAGAGGCCGAGCTCGCTGAGCTGCTTGCGAGCCAGGACGACGCCAGCGTCTACGATGACACCGACTTCAATTTCGGGCGCTGATGTTTCCGTTGCTTCGGACTTGAACTCCGGACCGGCGCGGCCCATAAGAAGCGCCGTCTGCCGCGCCTCGTGGCGAGTCGCGGCGCGCCAAAGCCCGAGCCACCGTCATGCACGACCTCAAATGGATCCGCGAGAACTCGGATCAGTTCGACGCCGCGCTGAAGCGTCGCGGACTGCTTCCGTCGGCCGCCGCGATCATTGAGCGCGACGCCGAGCGCCGGCGTCTGCAGACCGAATTCCAGGCCGCGCAATCGCGCCGTAATGAAGCCTCGAAGCTGATCGGCCTGGCCAAGGCCAAGAAGGAAGACGCCAGCGCATTGATGGCCGAGGTGGCCACGCTGAAAGATCGTACCCAGGCCCTGGAGGCGGACGAGCGCACGGCCGGCGAGGCGCTCGACGCCTATCTCTCGGGCTTCCCCAACCTGCCAGCGGCGGACGTGCCGGACGGGCTCGACGAGACGCACAATCTCGAGCTCCGGCGCGTGGGCGAGCCACGCAAATTCGGCTTCACCCCGAAGCAGCATTTCGAGATCGGCGAGACTCTACGCCTGATGGATTTCGAGCGCGCGGCGAAATTGTCGGGCGCGCGCTTCGTCGTGTTATCGGGCGCACTCGCGCGGCTTGAGCGCGCGCTCGCCGCCTTCATGCTCGATTTGCACACCCGCAACAATGGCTATTTGGAAGTCGCGCCGCCCTATCTGGTGCGGAGCGAGACGGCTTACGGCACCGGCAACCTGCCAAAGTTTGCCGAGGATTTGTTTCGCACCACGACGGACTATTGGCTGATCCCGACCGCCGAGATGCCGCTCACCAATCTCGTCGCCGATGAGATTCTCGACGAAGACCAATTGCCGCTGCGCTTCACCGCCCATACGCCGTGCTTCCGGGCCGAGGCCGGCGCGGCCGGCAGGGATACGCGCGGCATGATCCGACAGCACCAATTCGCCAAGGTCGAGCTCGTCAGCATCGCCCATCCCGACCAATCGAGTGACGAGCATGAGCGCATGACGGCGTGCGCCGAAGCGGTGTTGAAAGGGCTGGAACTGCCGTTCCGAACCATCGTGCTGTGCGCCGGTGACATGGGATTCGCCGCGCGCAAGACCTATGACATCGAGGTCTGGCTGCCGGGTCAGAATGCCTATCGCGAGATTTCGAGCTGCTCGAATTGCGGCGACTTCCAGGCCCGCCGCATGAAGGCGCGTTTTCGGCGAAAGGGAGAGAAGGGGACGCAGTTCGTCCACACGCTGAACGGCTCGGGCCTCGCGGTCGGGCGCACGCTGATCGCGGTCCTGGAGAATTACCAGAACGCGGATGGCTCGGTGACGATCCCGACCGCGCTCCGGCCGTTCATGGATGGCATGACCCGAATCGAGGCCGCCACGCGTTGATGCGGATCCTGCTTGCGAACGATGACGGCATTTTCGCGCCCGGCCTGCGCGTGCTCGAGCGTGCCGCGCGCGCGCTCACGGACGACGTCTGGATCGTCGCGCCCGAGACCGAGCAGAGCGCGGCCTCCCATTCCCTGACCTTGCACCAGCCGCTCCGTCTCCGCCGGCTGTCGGCGCGGCGCTATGCGGTCAATGGCACGCCGACCGATTGCGTCTATCTCGCGCTCAATCGGCTGCTCGCCGAACAGCCGCCGGACCTGGTGCTCTCTGGCGTCAATCGCGGCAGCAACATCGGCGAGGACGTGACCTATTCGGGCACCATCGCGGCGGCGATGGAGGCGACGCTGTTGGGCGTGCCGGCGATCGCTTTCAGCCTGGTCTTCGAGGACGGTCGGCCGCTCAAATGGAAGACGGCCGAGGCCTGGGTGCCGCGCGTGGTCGCCAAACTTACCAAGCAAGGCTGGCCCAAACATGTGCTGATCAACGCCAATATCCCTAACCTTGGGCCCAAGGCGGTGAAAGGCATTCAGGTCACCAGCCAATCGCTCGAGGAGGTTGGCGATCTTTGCGTCGAGCGGGTCGATCCGCGCGGCCGACCCTATTTCTGGGTCGGCATGGCGCGTGCCGAAATCCAGCCGGGCAGGCCGGGCAGCGATCTGCACGCGGTCAATCAAGGCTATGTCTCGGTCACGCCGCTGCATCTCGACCTCACGCATCACGCCACGCTGCGCAAACTCAAAAAGGCCCTGTCGTGACCGACGAGGCTCGGCGCATCCGCCTGATCATGGAATTGCGCAGCCAGGGCATTACCGACACGCGGGTGCTGGCCGCGATCGAGCGCGTGCCGCGCGAGATTTTCGTCGCCGCGGCGTTTCAGGACCAAGCCTATGAGAACATCGCGCTGCCGATCGAATCCGGGCAGACCATCTCTCAGCCCTATGTCGTGGCCGCGATGACCGAGGCGCTCGAGGTCGGCGAAAAGATGAAGGTGCTCGAGATCGGTACGGGCTCTGGCTATCAGGCGGCCGTCCTCTCGCATCTCTGCCGGCGGCTCTACACCATCGAGCGGCACCGCGAGCTTTTGCAGGGCGCGGAGAAGCGTTTTGCCCAACTCAGGCTGCGAAACATCGTGACCAAATGGGGCGACGGCACCAAGGGCTGGCCGGGCCAGGCGCCGTTCGATCGCATCATCGTGACCGCGGCGGCACGTGAAGCGCCAAAAGCGTTGCTCGATCAGCTCGCGGTCAGCGGCATCATGGTCATCCCGCTGGCCGCCAATGGGCGCGACCAGGGCCTGGTGAAAATTTGGCGCGGGGCGGAGGGCTATCGGCAGGAGAGCTTCCTTCCGGTGCGTTTCGTGCCCTTGATTCCCGACCCGCCGGAAAACGAGCAAATCCGCCGCTGATTCGGCGAGTTCATTGAGCTGATTCGGCGAGTTCATTGAAATGAGCGCCCCGAGATGGCACATCTTGGCTGACCCATGATCCGAGTCGTCGTTTCATCGCGCCTTTCGCGATTCCTTCCGGCAGCGGCCTGCGCGCTCGCTTTGGCTGGCTGCATTCCGACCGTGCCGCGCTTGTGGCCGAGCGCGCCGCCGATCGATGAAGCGGCGCCGCAAGTTTCGCTAAGCGCCGGCTCGGCCGAAGCGGAACCCGAGATCATGGAAGTGACGGCCGCGCCGCAACCCGAGGTCGAGGTCGCGGAGATTCTGGCGCCACCGGGGCAGCGAGGCGCGAGTGCTTCTGTCGCCGTTGACTCGGCCGCGCGGCCAAGCGGTAGCGAAATCTCCGTGCCCGCCGGCAAGACCCTTTTTGCCATCGCGCGCGAGCACGACGTCGCGGTCCGCGATCTGATCGAATTGAACCAGCTCACCCCGCCGTTTCGCCTGAATGCCGGGCAGCAACTTCGGCTGCCGACCGGACGAAGCTATCTAGTCGAGCCCGGCGATACGCTTTATGGCGTGGCGCGGCGCCTAGGTGTCGATCTCCACCTTTTGGTCCAACGCAATGCGCTGGAGCCACCCTATAGGGTGGTTGCCGGCACCCGCCTAAGACTGCCCTCGCCAAGCGAACCGCTGGCCGAGCCGATCGAGGCCAAACCGACCGCGCATGCAAGTGCCGTGGCGGTCGCATCCACGCCGCCAAAACCAATCGCCAAGCCGACGCTTCAGACGACGCGCCAGAAGACGCCGGACGCGGCGCGCTCGACCACGGCGGCCGCACCTGCCGCGGCACGCTCCTCGGCGCGCCTGATCGCGCCGCCACCGCGCGCCGGCGCGACCTTCTTCTGGCCGGTCAAGGGCAAGGTGGTGTCGCGCTTCGGCAAACAGGGCGGCGGCGTGCAACATGACGGCATCGCCATCGCCGTGCGTCGCGGCACGCCGGTTAAGGCCTCCGAGAATGGCGTGGTCGCCTATGCCGGAAGAGACCTCAAGGCCTATGGCGCGCTGGTGCTGATTCGCCACGCCGATGGCTGGATGACCGCCTATGCCTACAATGAAAAACTATTGGTGCATGAGGGCGACACGGTGCGCCGTGGCCAGGTTATCGCGCACGCCGGCTCGTCGGGCAGCGTGAGCGATCCGCAGACCTATTTTGAGATCAGGCACCGGGGCAAGCCGGTCGATCCGCTCTCGCACTTGACCAAAAGCTGACGCCACTCAGGCTTTCTGTCCGGGCCCGCCGAGCGGCGCGCCAAGGCGACCGGCCAAGTCCTGCACATATTGCCAGGCGACGCGGCCCGAGCGCGAGCCGCGCGTCAGGCTCCATTCGAGCGCCTCGGCCCGCATGGTCTCAGGCGCGATCTTGAGCCCGTGGCTCCTGACATAGCCCTCGACCATGGCCAGGAAGGTATCCTGGTCGCACGAATGGAAGCCAAGCCAGAGCCCGAAGCGATCCGACAGCGAGACCGATTCCTCGACCGCTTCGCCCGGATTGATCGCGGTGGAACGCTCGTTCTCGATCATCTCGCGCGCCATGAGGTGACGCCGGTTCGATGTCGCGTAGAACAGCACATTGTCCGGCCGGCCCTCGATCCCGCCCTCGAGCACGGCCTTGAGCGATTTGTAGGTGGTGTCCTTGGCCTCGAACGACAGATCGTCGCAGAACACGACGCAGCGCCTCATGGTCCCGCGCAGGATGGCGAGCAGGCGCGGCAGGGTCGGGATGTCCTCGCGGTGGATTTCGATCAGGACGAGTCCCTCGGGCAGGCGGCGCGCGACTTCGGCATGTACGGCCTTGACCAGCGAGCTCTTGCCCATGCCGCGCGCGCCCCAAAGCAGCGCGTTGTTGGCCGGCAGGCCGCGCGCGAAGCGGAGCGTATTGTCGAGCAATAGGTCGCGCACGCGGTCGATGCCTCGAAGCAGCGACAGCTCGACCCGGTTGATGACCGGCACCGGCTCGATTCGGCCGCTTTCGGCATGCCAGACGAAGCCGTCGGCGGCGGCGAGATCGGAATCGGGCGGGGCCGGCGGCGCAAGCCGCTCGAGCGCGCCCGCGATGCGCGTCAAGAGTGGAATCAGATCGGGCTCGGTCATTGGCGCTGGCGAAGGCGGCGGCTCATCGGGCGCGGACGGTAGCACAGCCATTTCCATGCGCAAATCGCGCACCCGATTATCGTTTGCCCCTCGCGGTGTTTGCCCGTATGTTGCCGTCCGACTTCCCGGACCGGGAACAAAATAGGATCAAGGAGACACTGATGCTGCGTACACTCCTGCTCGGCGCCTTGATTGTGATCGTGCCGCTTCTGGCTGGCTGTCAGCCCGGCGGCGCGCCTGGCACCGGCACCGCGGCAGGTGGCCAAGGCGGCGGTAGCGACATTCTGATGTCGATCTTGCCGTTGGTCCTGATCTTCGTCGTGTTCTATTTCCTTTTGATCCGCCCGCAGCAGAAGAAGCAGAAGGCGCTCAAGGAGATGCTTTCAGGCGTCAAGCGCGGTGACGACATCGTCACGACCAGCGGCATGATCGGCCGCGTGATCAAGATCGATCGCGACAACAACCTGCTGGTCGAAGTCGCGCCGAACGTTCGCATCAAATTCATGCGCAGCGCGGTCGCCGAAATCGTCCGGCGGCCCGAGCCGGCGCGCGCCACCGGCGTCGACGAAGAGGAAGAGGATGTCGAGCCCGAGGACGAACAGAAGGACGCCGGCGCGTCGCCTCAACGGCCCGAGAACAAGTAGCGCGGCGGGGCGGTCGATCTCCGCTCGGAACCCATCGCCATGCTGAAGATCAAGACCTGGCAAATCGCGCTGGTCGTGCTGATTTGCATTGCCGGCATCCTGTTCGCGCTGCCGAACGTCTTCAGCAAGAACGCGCTGGAGTCTTACCCGAGTTGGCTGCCGCGCGCACCGCTCAATCTCGGGCTCGATTTGCAAGGCGGCTCGCATCTCGTGCTCGAAGTCGAGGTCGAGCAGATGGTCGGCGAACGCTTGACCGGATTGGTCGACGAGGTGCGGGCCAAGTTGCGCGGCGAGAAGATCGGCTATACCGGCCTCAAGACCGCCGGCGCACTGGTGCAGGTTCAGCTCACCAACCCCGAGACGCTGACGCGCGCGAGCGAGCTGATCCGAGAGATCGACCCGGAGATCGAGCTCGCGACGACCCCGGACGGGCGCGTCGAGGCGAAGCTGAGCGAGGCGGCACGCGACCAATTGACCGAATCCGCGGTCAACCAGTCGATCGAGATCGTGCGCCGGCGCATTGACGAGACCGGCACGCGCGACCCGACCATTCAGCGCCAGGGCTCGGACCGCGTGTTGGTCCAATTACCCGGCATCGAAGACCCCGAACGCGTCAAGGCGCTGCTCGGCAGAACCGCGAAGCTCACCTTCCATCTGCTCGATCCGACCGTCGCGCCGGACGCTGCGCGGCGCGAGGGCGTGCCGCCGACCAGCATGTTGCTGCCCTCCGATGAGCTGACCGAGGAGGGCAAGCCGGCCGATGAATATGTCGTGCGCAAGCGGGTGATCCTGAGCGGCGACATGCTGGTCGACTCGCAGCCGAGCTTTCAGGACAACGAGCCGGTCGTGAACTTCAGGTTCGACGCGATCGGCGCGCGCCGGTTCGGCGACGTCACCAAGCAGAATGTCGGCAAGCCGTTCGCCATCGTGCTCGACGGCAAGGTGATCAGCGCGCCGGTGATCCGCGAGCCGATCCTCGGCGGCTCCGGCGTGATCAGCGGCAGCTTCACGACCCAAAGCGCGTCCGACCTCGCGCTTCTGCTGCGCGCCGGCGCCTTGCCGGCGCCGATGACCGTGATCGAGGAGCGCACCGTCGGCCCCGATCTCGGCGCCGATTCGATCGAGGCCGGCAAGCTTGCCGCCATGATCGGGCTCGCCGCGGTCGTCGTGTTCATGATCATGTATTACGGCTTCTTCGGCCTGGTCGCCGATGTCGCGCTGATCATTAATTTGGTCTTGATCATCGCCATCATGTCGCTGTTTCAGGCGACGCTCACGCTGCCCGGCGTCGCCGGTATCGTGCTGACGCTCGGCATGGCGGTTGACGCCAATGTGCTTATTTATGAGCGCATCCGCGAAGAGGTCAGGCTCGGCAAGTCGCCCTTCGCGGCAATGGAAGCCGGCTTCCGCCGGGCCTTCGCCACGATCGTCGATTCCAACCTCACGACGCTGATCGCGGCGATCGTGCTCTATGCCGTGGGCACCGGCCCGATCCGTGGCTTCGCGGTCGCGATCGGGATCGGCATCATCACCACGATGTTCACCGCCGTTCTGGTCTCGCGCTACATGCTGGTCGGTTGGTTGCGCAGCCGGCGGCCCGCGAAACTGCCGGTTTAAGGGGGGCGCGCCGATGTTCCGTTTGCGCCTAGTTCCGGACAAGACAAACTTTCCCTTCATGGGGGTTCACAAGGTGTTGATGGTGATTTCGCTCATCATCAGCATCGGCTTCGTCGCGATTTTGTTGACCAGGGGTCTGAATTTCGGCGTCGACTTCACGGGCGGTATCGTCATGGAGGTCAAGACCGATGAGGCGGCGGAGCTCGAGACCATGCGCGCGCGGCTCGGCGAGCTTGGCCTGGGGCCTGTCTCCTTGCAGGAGTTCGGTTCCGTCAATGATGTCCTGATCCGGCTGCCGCAGCAGGAGGGTGGCGAGTCGGCGCAGAATGCCGCGATCGAAAAGGTGCGCAGCGCGTTGACCGCGCTTTATGGCGAGGCGATCGATTATCGCCGGGTCGAAGTGGTCGGGCCGAAGGTCGGCGCCGAGCTAATTCAGGATGGTATCACCGCGATCGTGGTTTCGATGGTGCTGATGCTGATCTATGTCTGGTTCCGCTTCGAACTGCCGTTCGGCATCGGCTCCATCATCGCGTTGATCCATGACGTGGTTTTCACGCTGGGAATTTATTCGCTGTCGGGCTTCGAATTCAGCCTGTCGACCGTCGCGGCGGTCCTGCTGATCATCGGCTATTCGATGAACGATACCGTCGTCGTGTATGACCGCGTCCGTGAGAACTTACGCAAATTCAAATCCATGACGCTGCGCGACCTGATCGATCTTTCGGTCAATGACACGCTCTCGCGTACCCTGATGACGTCGATGACGACGTTGCTCGCTCTGCTCGCGCTGTTGATTTTCGGCGGCGAGGTGGTGCGAGGCTTCGCCTTCGCCATGTTCATCGGCGTGATCATCGGCACCTATTCGTCGATTTTCGTCGCCTCGGCCTCGCTTCTCTATATTCGTCCGCAACGCAAGGCCGGCGAGGCGGAGGTGACGGAATCGGTTTCGGAATACGACCAGATCGAGCAGCGCCACCGCGAGCGCGCCGAGGAATTCGTCCCGACGGAGGCGCTTCCGGCGCCCGACGATCTGCCGGAGGGGCCCGAGCCGCCCTCCGGAGCGCCGGCCGCTAGCCAGCGCAAGCGGGCGAGCTCCTCGCGCTCCAGACGCCGCCGGCGCGTCCGCTAGTCGCGCCGTTTCGGGGGCACAGGTGGACATCACCCCGACCATCCCGAGCGACCGGCAATATATTCAGCGCTACGACGCGACGGGCTTCCGGATCAGCGGGATCGATCATGTCGGTTCGGTCATCGTCCTGCCGGAGCGCACCATGCCCTGGCCGATCGAGCGCCTGGATCAGGTCGATCTCGGCTCGCTCGAGCCGCTCTTGGCCGCGGCGCCCCGGCCCGAGCTCCTGATCATCGGTTGCGGCCGCCGCGGCGCGCCGCCGATCATCAGCTTGCGCGCCGCGCTCAAGGCGCACGGCATCGCGCTCGACATGATGGAAACCGGCGCGGCCTGCCGCACCTACAATGTGCTGCTTGGCGAGGAGCGCCGTGTCGCGGCGGCCCTCATCGCGCTCGGGGTCTGAGCCACCAAACGAAAAGGCCGGACCGCTTTCGCGGCCCGGCCCGTCCGAAACCAGCGCTGAGTCGGCTCAGTAGACGTTTTGCGCCGACACCATGGCATAGAGCATCGGGATCGAGAGCATCGTGTTGAAGCGCGAGGTCAGCATGGCGATGCGACCCGCGCGCTTTTTCTGATCCGCCGTCGCCTCGACGATGCCAAGCACCTTCTTCTGGTTCGGCCAGATGATGAACCAGACGTTGAACGCCATGATCAGCGCCAGCCACATGCCGATGCCGATCGCGGTGTGCTTGGCCACCCCATCGGGAATGCCGAGCGCGAGCGCATTGCCGATATAACCGTCCCATCCGGCCACGACGAGGCCCGTGATCACCGTGGCCAGCGCCGCCCAGCGGAACCAGAACAGCACCCTTGGAGCAATCACCTTGGTGATCGCGGGCTTTTGATCGTCCGGAATTTTCGGCATGGACGGTATCTGCACGAAATTGAGGTACCAGAGCAGGCCAATCCACATCACGCCTGCGCCGACGTGGAGCCAGCGCACCATGAACAAGCCCCAGAATTCGTCGAATAGATTCATCGAGTGTCTCCTTCTCCGGGGTTATTCTATTCGCCGGTTGTGGTCGTCGCGGCATCCGAGCCGGTGGCCGGTTCGGACGCGGTCGGCTCGGTGGCCGTTCCTTCGGTGACGGCTGGCTGCTCCGTGCTTGCTGGCGCCGCCATCTCGCCAGTATCCCAATAGAAGATCGCCACGATCAGCACCATGATGGCAGTCAGGGCAACCCCGAGGCCAATGGTGGTGTGGAGCGATTCCAATGGGTTTTTCATGTTGAATCCTCCGTTTCCCCTCTTCACGCAGGCGTCGAACAACGCCGTGCGGCGGTAGAGCATACGCATTTGGTCGGGTATTTCAACGCGCCGCGTCCCGGCGCGCCGCACGGTCAGGCCGGCCGTGACGGGACGACCTCAACCCCGCGCGAGGATGTTGCGTGCGGCCTTTTGCCCGGAACGCACCGCTCCCTCTATGGTTGCGGGCAATCCGGTGTCGGTCCAGTCCCCGGCGAAAAGGAGATTGGCGTGGCGCCCTTGGGTCGGCGCGCGCAGCGACAACATGGCGGGCGTTTGCGCGAAGGTCGCACGCTTTTCTTTTACGACTCGATAGGTCGGCAGAGGCTGATTGCGCAGCTCGAGCGCCTCGGCGACGTCGCGCCAGATCAATGCTGCGATCTCGTCGCCCGATCTCTCGGCCAACTCATCGGCCGCGCTGACCGTGACCGAAGCGACATTGCCGCGCGCGAAAATCCACTGCGCCGTGCCGCCCACGACGCCGAGCAGTCCGCTGCCCTCGGGCAGCGTGACCGGCGCCTTGAGCAGATAATGGGCATTCACGATGGCACGGGTCTCGAGCGGGGCGGCGAGGCCGGGCACCAGATCGACCGCGGCCGCCGGCGGCACCGCGAGCACGACGATGTCCTCGGCAGCAACCGCGACGCGGTCGGCGCCAAAATCGAGCGCCGCCACGGCATCGCGCGTCATCTCGATCCGGCGCAGGCGCGCATTGAGGCGAAGCTCGGCGCCGCGCGACGTCAGAAAGGCGACGCCGGGCTCGACCAGATCCGGCCCAAGCCCCTCGCGCGCGAAATAGGGTCGGCACGCCGCCTCGCCTGCGCCAAAGGTGAGCCGCATGACCGGCCAGAGCAGGGCCGCGGCGGCTTCGTTGACCGATGCGTTCAGCACGGCGACCGTCAGCGGCTCGAGCAGTCGATCAACGATCGGACCCTTGATGCCGCGTGTCGCCGCCGCGACGGTCGCGCTCTTCGGCGCGAATGCGAGCCGAAGTCCGCTCAAATAATCGATCCAGCGCGTGCCGGGGATGCGCCTTCCGGGCGAAAAAATCCACCACGGCAGGCGGCCGCGATTGGGCCTGACGGTCCAACGCTCGCCGGTCCGCAAGTCGACGAAGGGAAAGACCGCCGCGTCGGGGCAGCTCAGCCGCTCGCGCGCGCCGATCACGTCAAGGTAATGGAACAGGGCCGGGTTGGCGCCAAGGATCAAGTGGTTGCCATTGTCGATCAGACGGCCGAGCAGTTCGTCATGGTAGGAGCGGCAGCGCCCCCCGGCACGCCCGGCGGCCTCGTACACGACAAGACGATGACCCCGACTCGCCAACTCCGCCGCGCAAGCGAGGCCGGCCATGCCGGCGCCCACGATATGAATGGTGCGGATCATCCGCGATCCGCCGCGATGCAGAAGTGCGTCATCGGCTCGGTATAGCCGAGCCCGCCCCGGACTGGCAAACCGAGGCTACCCGTGCCATTTAGCGCGCAATGAACATGACTTCCGCCGACGATCGCGCCTTGGTCGATCTGGTCCGCCGGGTCGACCATGACCGCTTCCTGTGCGCCCTGTTCGCGCCGCGCGATCGGCGGGCCGCCCTGTTCGCCTTGATTGCCTTCAATCACGAGATCGCGCGCGTGCGCGAGACCGTCAGCGAGCCCTTGCTCGGCCGGATCCGCCTGCAATGGTGGCGCGAGGCGATTCAAGAACTCTATGACGGCACGCCGCGACGGCATGAGGTCGTGACGGCGCTGGCGCTTGCGCTCGAGTGTCACGCGCTCAGCCGGCGCCATTTCGATGCGCTGATCGACGCGCGCGAACGCGACCTCGACGATCAGCCGCCACCCGACATGGCCGCGCTCGAGGCCTATGCCGAGGCAACCGGCGGGCCGCTCGGCGCGCTCATGGCCGAGGCGCTCGGGGCGGGCGCAGTGGAAGCGGCGGTGACGGCGGCGCGCCATGCGGCGGTTGCGTTCGCGCTGGTCGGGTTGATGCGCGCCGTGCCCTTTCATGCGCGCCAATCGAGGCTTTATATACCCGCCGACCGGCTCGCCGCGCATGGTCTGAGCCCGGCCGATGTCTTAGCCGGTCGATTTGTCGCGCCCCTTGGTGCGGTGATCGGCGAGGTGTTGATCCACGTGGACACCTATGTGGCTGACGTTCGTCGATCGAGCAGTAACGTTCTGCGCTCGGTGCGCGCCGCCCTATTGCCGGCGACACTGGCAACCATATATGCGGCGCGTCTTCGAGCGCTCGACCATGACCCCTACGATCCGCGATTAAGCATCGGGCCGCTCGGGCGTCAGCTTCGGCTCTGGACCGCGAGCCTGATCGGTCGTGTTTGAATTACGCGGCGGCGTCGGTCTCGCGACCCAGCCAGCGGTCGAGATCGGCGAGGGCTCGGCGGCTGTAGGCCGGCTTGCGCTCCCGCTTTTTTTCATGCACGTCGAGCGGCGGGAACAGGCCGAAATTCACGTTCATCGGCTGAAACGTGTCTTTGCCGTCGAGATGCCCGACCGTGATATGGGCCAGCAACGCACCGAGCGCGGTGGTTGGCGGTGGTGGCGTGATCGCCTCGCCACGTATCTCGGTCGCCGCGAAGCGCCCGGCGAGGAGCCCAATGGCGGCGCTCTCGACATAACCTTCGACGCCCGTGATCTGCCCCGCGAAACGCACATTGGGCTGCGCCCTGAGCCGAAGCGCGCCATCCAAGAGCTTTGGACTGTTGATGAAAGTGTTGCGGTGAATGCCGCCGAGCCGGGCGAACTCGGCGCGCTCAAGCCCGGGGATGGTGCGGAACAGGCGGGCCTGTTCGGCGTGCTTCAATTTGGTCTGGAAGCCGACGATGTTGTAGAGCGTGCCGAGCGCGTTATCCTGGCGAAGCTGCACCACGGCGTGCGCGCGCCGGCCGGTGCGCGGGTCGGTCAAGCCGACGGGTTTCATCGGTCCATAGCGCAAAGTGTCGAGTCCGCGCTCGGCCATGACCTCGATCGGCAGGCAGCCCTCGAAATAGGGCGTCGATTTCTCCCATTCCTTGAACTCGGTCTTGGCGCCCGCACGCAGACCCTCGATGAAGGTCACGTACTGCGCTTGATCGAGTGGGCAATTGATATAGGCGGCCGTGTCGCCGCCGGGCCCCGCCTTGTCATAGCGCGATTGGCGCCAAGCGATGCCCATGTCGATCGTCTCCGCATGGACGATGGGCGCGATCGCGTCGAAGAACGCCAGCGCGTCTTCGCCGGTCAGGGCGCGAATCGCTTCCGCGAGATCGGGCGAGGTGAGGGGGCCGGTCGCGATGATCGTCGGTCCATCAGCGGGAGAGGGCAGGCCGCGCCGCTCCTCGCGCACGACGGTGATAAGAGGTTCCGCCTCCAGCGCCGCTTCAACCGCGGCCGAGAAGCCCTCGCGATCGACCGCGAGCGCATCGCCAGCCGGCACTTTGTGGGCGTCGGCGGTACGCAGGACGAGCGAGCCCGCGCGGCGCATTTCCTCGTGCAGCAGGCCGACGGCATTGGCATTCACGTTGTCGGAGCGGAACGAGTTGGAGCACACGAGTTCGGCCAACCGGCCGGTCTCATGCGCCTCGGTGCGGCGCACGGGGCGCATCTCGACCAGCCTGACCGCGACGCCCGAGCGCGCGAGCTGCCAGGCGGCCTCGGAGCCCGCTAGTCCGCCGCCGATGATGGTAACGAATTTTTCCGTGGGCGAAGCCATGCGCCCAATCTAAAGCGCGCCGACCGCTACGTCACGCGGCGTTCGTCTTGCGGAAGCCGAACAACATGGTGACGTTGATGCGCCGATTGGTATAGCCGGGCTTGAAGCGCGGGTCGTGGGTGCGGTGGAACAGGTTGGAATTGAACAGCACCGCGCGGTTGCTCCGGTGCGGCACGACCTGCGAGCGATGGCCCGAGGCTTCAAGGAAGAGATCGATCGCTTCACCGTCGGTGTTGTAGCGATGAAAGTCCCAGCTTGCGGGCGCCTCGGCAAGAAAAACCTCGAGCCCACCGGAAGCCGGGTCGAGATTGGCGTCGTCGGGCGCCAGCCAGAAATTGACATTTACCGCCGCGCAATCGGCGTGAGTTTCGATGCCGTTCAGTGCCTGATCGTATTTGTAGGCCCACATTTCGATCAGGGGATACGGCCCCAACACGCCCGGCAAGGCATCGCGCAACTCGGCGGCGATCTGAAGCAACAGCGGCGCGCCAAAGCCGTGACGCAAATAGGCCCCCATATAGCCGCGCTTGACGTCGTTCCACATTGTGGCGGTGTGGCAAAAGGCGCGCAGCGCTTCGAGCGCCTCGCCACGGAGCAGCCCATCGATGGTGACGGCCTCGGGGCGCCCGGCGAGATAGGCTGATTCGATCGCATCGAAATCGAGCTGCGTATTCAGCGCGCCGCGCGACAACGTTGGGCACGGCGGCATGTAATAGGGCGCGCCATAGGCAGGTCCGAGCCTCGCTGCGATCTGGCCTTCGACCGGGATCACCGCATCGCGGCCAAGCCTCGACTCAAATTCGGCGGCGAGCGCGTCATAGTGCGAGGCCAGGGCGTTGCCCTCGGCCCCGATCATGCCCATGGCGTGCAGATGCCGGAGCTGGTCCGCCTCATGAGCGAGCTTGTAGGCCGAGACCATGCCGAGACCCGGCGTCGACGTTCGATCGTTGATGGGGCGGCCGGCCTCACGCTCGGCCGCCGTCCAGCCCGGGCCGCGCGATGCCTCGGCGTCGCGCGCGAGGGCTTCGGCCGCGCCCTTCAGGTCTCTCTCGGCGAGGCGGACAAGACCGAGTTTTTCCTGCGCCAGCGCGACGCCGGGGTTGAGCAGGACGGCGCGCTCGAAATACCGGCGCGCGTTCTCGACCTCACCCGAGGCGAACAGCGCCCAGCCGAGATTGCAGTGAAGCTCGGCGTTGTCGGGCAATTTGGCGAGCACGGCGCGATAGGCCGCGATCGCCTCATCCAACGCGCCGAGCTCGGTCAGCGCCAGGCCGAGATTGGCGCGCGCCGGAAGCAGCGATGGATCGAGCTTGAGCGCCTCGCGGTAGCGATTAACGGCTTCCTTTAGATCACCCGAGGCTTGGAGCGCACTGGCGAGGGTCGCGATAAGGGCAGCCGAGCCCGGATGATCTCGAACCGCATCGCTCAGAATTCTGACCGCTTCGGGCGCGCGCCCAAGATCGCGAAGCAATGTGCCTAGGCCGCCGGCGACTGCCGGGTGGGCTGGCGCATGGGCATAGGCCAGACGGAAGTGACGGAGCGCCGCGTCGAGCCGACCGGCCGCTCGGTGTGCCGCCGCGCTGTCGAGCAGCGCCCCGATATCCGTCCGGTCGCCAGCCGCAACACGTGAGGCCGCGGCGGAGCGCGGCGCAGGCGATGCCGCGGCGGAGCGCGGCGCAGGTGATGAGGCGGACTTGGTCGGACGGCGGCTCATGGCGCGGCGCCTCAAGGGGAGGGCCGCTATTTTCCGCCGCCGCGCCTTACCAATCCGTGAACCGGCTCATGCCACCTGCCGGCGACCCTTGCGGGCCGCGGCTTTGGCGAAGCGGCGCGGGTTCAGTACCTGGGCGAGATATTGCCCGGTATAGCTCTGGGGCAGGGCCGCGATCGCCTCGGGCGTGCCGGCGCCAATAATGCTACCCCCGCCATCGCCGCCCTCCGGCCCCAGATCGAGAATCCAATCGGCGGTCTTGATCACCTCGAGATTGTGCTCGATCACCACCACCGTATTGCCGGTTTGCACGAGGGCATGGAGGACTTCGAGCAATTTCCTGACATCGCCATAATGGAGGCCGGTGGTCGGCTCATCGAGAATGTAGAGCGTGCGGCCGGTAGCACGGCGCGAAAGTTCCTTGGCGAGCTTGACGCGCTGCGCCTCGCCACCCGAGAGCGTCGTCGCCTGCTGGCCGACATGGATGTAGCCGAGGCCGACGCGTTGCAGCGTCTCCAGCTTGTCGCGGATCGAGGGCACGGCTTTGAAAAATGCCGCGCCGTCGTCGACCGTCATTTCGAGCACGTCGGCGATCGAGCGGTCGCGATAAAGCACTTCGAGCGTTTCGCGGTTATAGCGCTTGCCTTTGCACTCCTCGCACTGGACATAGATGTCGGGCAAGAAGTGCATCTCGATCTTGATCAGGCCGTCGCCCTGGCAGGCCTCGCAGCGCCCACCCTTAACGTTGAACGAGAAGCGTCCGGGCTTATAGCCGCGCGCCTTGGCTTCGGGCAGGCCGGCATACCAGTCGCGGATCGGGCCGAACGCGCCGGTATAGGTCGCCGGGTTCGAGCGTGGCGTGCGGCCGATCGGCGACTGATCGATATCGATCACCTTGTCGAGGAATTCGAGACCGTCGATGCGCTCATGGGCCCCCGCCTGGGCGCGTGCCCCGTTCAACCGACGAGCGAGGGCTTGATAGAGCGTGTCGATGATCAGCGTCGATTTGCCCGAGCCCGAGACCCCGGTTACGCACGTGAAGGTACCGAGCGGAATGCGCGCATCGACCTTCTTCAGATTGTTGGCGGTGGCACCGATGATTGTGATCGCGCGCGCCTTGTCGGTCGGTCGGCGCTTCGCCGGCACGGCGATCTGCTCGACACCGGTCAGATACTTGCCGGTCAGGCTATCGGGTGAGGCCATGACCTCGTCCGGTGTGCCGGAGGCAATCACATAGCCACCCAATTTGCCGGCACCCGGACCCATATCGATCACATGATCGGCGGTGCGGATGGCTTCTTCATCGTGCTCGACCACGAGCACCGTATTGCCGAGATCGCGCAAATTCTTGAGCGTGCCGAGGAGGCGCGCATTGTCGCGCTGGTGCAAACCGATCGAGGGTTCGTCCAACACATAGAGCACCCCGGTCAGGCCCGAGCCGATCTGCGAGGCAAGCCGAATGCGTTGGCTCTCGCCGCCCGAGAGCGTGCCCGAACCGCGCGACAAGGTGAGGTATTCAAGCCCGACATCGACGAGGAAGCTGAGGCGGCTGTTGATTTCCTTGAGAATGCGGCGGGCAATCTCCCGGTGCTTGGCACTGAGCTTGGTGTCAAGTGCCGTGAACCATTTGGCCGCGGCGCGGATCGAGAACTCGCTGACTTCGCCGGCGTGCAAGCCGTTGATCTTGACCGCCAGCGCCTCGGGCTTCAGCCGATAACCTGTGCACGCCTCGCATGGCCGGCTGCCCTGGAAGCGACTGAGCTCGTCCTTGAGCCACGCGCTGTCGGATTCGCGGAAGCGCCGTTCGAGATTGGGAATGACGCCTTCGAACGGCTTCTGTGTCGCATATTCCTTCAGACCATCGTCATAAGAGAAACGGATCGGTTCATCGCCTGAGCCCTGGAGAATCACCTGGCGCATGCGCTCGGGCAGATCGCGCCACGGCGTCTCCGTGCTCTTCTTGAAGTGCCGCGCGATCGAATCGAGCGTCTGGTTGTAATAGGGCGAGGACGAACCGGCCCAAGGCGCCACCGCGCCGTCGCGCAAGCTGACATCCTCGTCGGGCACCACGAGGGCGGGATCGAAATAAAGCTTGGCGCCAAGCCCGTCGCAAGACGGGCAGGCGCCAAACGGGTTGTTGAACGAGAAGAGACGCGGTTCGATCTCGGCGATCGTGAAGCCCGAGACCGGGCAGGCAAATTTGGATGAGAAAATCGTTCGTTCGCCGCCGTCGGCGTTTTCGGCAATGGCGATGCCATCGGCCAGGCCGAGTGCCGTCTCCAGGCTATCGGCAAGGCGATTGCCGAGATCGGGTTTGACCACGATGCGGTCGACCACGACTTCGATATCGTGTTTCTTTTTCTTGTCGAGCGCGGGCGCGCCGTCGATATCGTAAAGCTTGCCGTCGATCTTGACGCGAGTGAAGCCGCGCTTCATCAGGTCGAGAAGGTCTTTGCGATATTCGCCCTTGCGACCGCGCACCACGGGGGCAAGCAGCAGCAAGCGTGCGCCTTCGGGCATCGCCCTGATGCGATCGACCATCTGGCTGACCGTTTGTGCCTCGATCGGCAGACCCGTTGCCGGCGAATAGGGAATGCCGACGCGCGCAAAGAGCAGGCGCAGATAGTCGTAAATCTCGGTCACCGTGCCGACGGTGGAGCGTGGATTGCGCGAGGTCGTCTTCTGCTCGATCGAGATCGCCGGTGACAGGCCCTCGATCGATTCGACGTCGGGCTTTTGCATCAGTTCGAGAAATTGCCGCGCATAGGCCGAGAGGCTTTCGACATAGCGGCGCTGGCCCTCGGCATAGATGGTGTCGAAGGCGAGCGAGGACTTGCCCGAACCGGACAGCCCGGTGATCACCGTCAGGCTGTCGCGCGGGATATCGACGTCGATGCCCTTGAGGTTGTGCTCGCGGGCGCCACGGACCTTGATGTCTTTTTGCATGGGCGGGGCGATATGGGCGCTGGTTGGAACAGGACTATAGGCCGAGGGCCGGCGGATTTCGAGCGCTGCCAGGCCTGTTGTGGCGCTTGCCGCTTCGTCATAAAGTGCCGTGAACGAAATGAGACCAAGGGAGCTCGGCGGCCATGGCGGGAAGCGTCAACAAGGTGATTTTGATCGGCAATCTCGGGCGCGACCCAGAAGTGCGCCGGATGCAAGACGGCAAGCCGGTGGTCAATCTCTCGGTCGCGACCTCGGAAAGTTGGCGCGACAAGGCGACCGGCGAGCGCAAGGAGCAGACCGAGTGGCACCGCGTGGTCATCTTCAACGAGCGAATCGCCGAGGTCGCCGAGAAATATCTGAAGAAGGGCGCCAAGGTCTATGTCGAGGGCCAACTGCGCACCCGCAAGTGGACCGATCAGAGCGGAGCGGAAAAATACAGCACCGAAGTGGTGCTCAGCGGCTTCCGGGGCGAACTCACGATGCTGGATGGAGCCCGTGGCACGGGCGGTGGGGCGCCTTCCGACATGGCTGGGCCGTCGGACGAAATGGGCGGCCGCCAACCGGCGTCTTCAGGCGGCCGAAGTAGCGGTCGAGGCGGGGCTGACCTCGACGACGACATCCCGTTCTAGAACGCGCTTCCGTCGGCCTTTGGCGGCATTGTGACACCCCCCATTCTGGGGTACATTGTCGGGCCCACCACGAGTCGGCTTAACCGACGGAATTTTCCTTTTGTTTCAATCAACTAAAGATCGTCCTTGAGCACCGCTCCCCCGCTGCGGCCGCCCGCCGAGCCGCCTTCGGCAGGCCGTGACATTTCGCCCATCGCGATCGAAGAGGAGATGCGCCGCTCCTACCTAGATTACGCGATGAGCGTGATCGTGTCGCGCGCGCTGCCCGACGTGCGCGACGGCCTCAAGCCGGTGCATCGCCGCATCCTCTACGCGATGAACGAGGCGGGCTACGAGTTCAACAAACCCTATCGCAAATCGGCCCGCGTGGTCGGCGACGTGATGGGCAAATACCATCCGCACGGCGATTCCGCGATCTATGACACCATGGTGCGCATGGTGCAGGACTTCTCCATGCGCCTGCCGCTCCTGGATGGCCAGGGCAATTACGGCTCGATGGATGGCGATGCGGCCGCCGCCATGCGCTACACCGAAGTGCGCATGGCGCGTTCGGCACACGCGCTCCTGACCGACATCGACAAGGATACCGTCGACTTTCAGGCGAACTACGACGACACGCTGAGAGAGCCGACCGTCCTTCCGGCGGAGTTTCCAAATCTTTTGGTCAATGGTGCCGACGGCATCGCGGTCGGCATGGCGACCAAAATCCCGCCGCACAATGTTGGCGAGGTGATCGATGCCTGCCTGGCCTATTTGGCGCAGCCGAGCATCTCGATCGAAGAGCTGATCGAATTCGTCAAGGGCCCGGATTTTCCGACCGGGGCGCTGATCCTCGGCCAGTCCGGCATCCGCTCAGCCTATCACACCGGGCGCGGCTCGATCGTGATGCGCGCCAAGACCATGATCGAGACGATCCGCAAGGATCGCGAGGCGATCATCGCCACCGAAATTCCGTTCCAGGTCAACAAGGCCAAGATGATCGAGCGCATCGCCGAGCTGGTGCGCGAGAAGCGCATCGAGGGCATCTCGGAACTGCGCGACGAATCGGATCGCGACGGCGTGCGCGTCGTGATCGAGCTCAAGCGCGATGCCCAGGCCGATATCGTGCTCAATCAGCTCTATCGCTATTCGCAGCTGCAGACCAGCTTCGGCGTCAACATGCTGGCGCTGAACAGCGGCCGACCCGAGCTGATGAATCTGAAGGACGTCATCGGCGCGTTCGTCGCGTTCCGCGAGACCGTGATCACGCGGCGCACCCGCTTCGAGCTCGCCAAGGCGCGCGAGCGCGCGCATATCTTGGCCGGGCTTGCGGTCGCGGTCGCCAATATCGACGCTGTGATTGCGCTGATTCGCCGGTCGCGCGACGTGGCCGAGGCACGCGCCGCCCTGACCGCGACGGATTGGCCGGTGCACGACGTGAAGCCGCTGATCGATCTGATCGGCGACCCGCACCAGATCGTCGCAGTTGATGGCACCTGCCGCCTGACTGACGAGCAGGCCCGCGCGATCCTCGATCTGCGTCTCCAGCGCCTGACCGCGCTCGAGCGCACCAAGATCGCCGATGAGCTCAATCAGATCATGGAGCAGATCAAACAGTACATCCGCATTCTGCAGGACCCGCTGCGAATGCGCGAAGTGCTGGCCGAAGAGCTAAAGAAAGTGCGTGGCGAGTTTGCCACGCCGCGCCGCACCGAGATCGTCGAGCTCGAGTTCGAATCTGACGTCGAAGATCTGATCCAGCGCGAGGAGATGGTCGTCACGGTCAGCCACGCCGGCTACGTCAAGCGCGTGCCGCTCTCGGCCTACCGAGCGCAACGCCGCGGCGGCAAGGGTCGGGCCGGCATGAGCACGCGCGAGGAAGATTTCGTCTCCCAGGTGTTTGTGCTCAACACGCACACGCCGGTGCTATTCTTCTCGACCGCGGGCAAGGTCTACCGGCTCAAGGTCTATCGCTTGCCGGCGGCGGCGCCCCAGGCGCGCGGCAAGGCGCTGGTCAATCTTCTGCCGCTCTCGCCGGGCGAAACGATTTCGACGCTGCTGCCCATGCCTGAGGACGAAAGCACGTGGGGCGGGCTGCAAATGATGTTCGCGACCAGCTCGGGCTATGTCCGGCGCAACAGCGCGGCCGATTTCGCCAACGTCCCCTCGAATGGCAAGATTGCCATGAAGCTGGAGGAGGGCGACCGCATCGTCGGCGTCGCGCTCTGCAAGGTCGAGGACGACGACGTGCTGCTGGCGGCGGCGCGCGGCCTTTGCATCCGTTTTCCGGTCGATGAGGTGCGCGAGTTCAAGGGGCGCAGCTCGCAGGGTGTGCGCGGCATGGAACTGGCCGATCAGGATCGCGTCATCTCGATGACCATCATCCGCCACACCGACATCGAGATTGAGGAGCGCGACACCTATCTCAAGTGGGCGAGCGCGCGCCGGCGCGGCGAACCGACCGAGCCGCCGCGCGATGTCGCGGCGTTCGAGATGATGGGTGAGGGCGAGCAGTTCGTGCTTTCGATCACCTCAGACGGCTTCGGCAAGCGCACTTCGGCCTATGAATACCGCATCACGCGGCGCGGCGGCAAAGGCCTGATCAACATCGATACCAGTCGCGGCGCCGAGGTGGTGGCGGCGTTCCCGATCATCGCCACCGATCAGATCATGCTTGTGACCGGCAACGGACAGCTCATTCGCTGCCCGGTCGATGACATTCGAATCGCGGGGCGAAACACGCGCGGCGTGCGCGTCTTCCGCCTGCCGGACATCGCGCGTGTCGTCTCGGTCGCCCGCCTCGCCGAGGACGGCGAAACCGGCTCGGCCGAGGAGGCCGGCGGCACGGCCAGCGAAGGTGGTGCGGCATGAGCGGCACCGCGCGCATCGGCGTTTATCCCGGCACCTTCGATCCGATCACCTTCGGGCATGTGGATATCGTCAAGCGTTCGCTCACGATCGTCGATCGTCTGGTCGTCGGCGTCGCGGTGAACGCGGGCAAGGGGCCGCTGTTCGGACTCGACGAGCGGGTTCAGCTCGTCAATCACTGTCTCTCGCCATTCTCGACCAACGGAAAAGAGGTCGAGGTCCGGAGCTTCGATTCGCTCCTGATGCACTTCGCGGTCTCGGTCGGCGCGCATGTCATCATCCGCGGCTTGCGTGCCGTGTCGGACTTCGAGTACGAGTTCCAGATGGCCGGCATGAATACGCGCCTCAATCCCGACGTCGAGACGGTGTTCCTCATGGCGTCCGAGCATCACCAGTTCATCGCCTCGCGCTTCGTCAAGGAGATCGCGCAGCTCGGCGGCGACGTCTCGAGCTTCGTGCCCGAAGAGGTCGTGACGCGCCTGACCCGGCATTTCGGTCCAGCACGATCCGCGCGCTCCAAGAAGCGTTGAACGCGCGCTGCGTTGAAAGTCGATCTGTTCGATTTCGAGTTGCCGCGTACGCTGATCGCGGTGCGACCGGCGATCCCGCGCGATGCGGCGCGGCTCTTGGTGATCGACGATGAGCTCGATGATCGCGTGGTCCGCGATTTGCCGGACCTGCTCGCGCCGGGCGACCTTCTTGTGTTGAACGACACCAAGGTGATCCCGGCGCGCCTTGCCGGTCGGCGCGGGGCGGCGGCGATCGAGGTCACGCTGACCCAAGAGCTCGACGCCGACCATTGGGCGGCGCTGGCCCGGCCGGCCAAGCGGCTCCGGCCGGGCGATGTCATTCGCTTTGGCGATGGCTTCGAGGCCAAGGTCGAAGGTCGCGATGGCGGCACGATTCGCCTACGTTTCGACCTGGCCGGCGCGCCCTTGCGCGTTGCGATCGAGCGCCACGGCGCGATGCCGCTGCCGCCCTATATCCTGCGGCCGAGCGGCGCCGATGCGCGTGACAAGGTCGATTATCAGACGATCTTCGGGCGCCACGAGGGCGCCATCGCCGCGCCGACCGCCGGCCTCCATTTCACCGAAAATTTGATCGAGCGCATGACGGCACGCGGCATCGGCTTGGTTTTCGTCACGCTGCATGTCGGCCCCGGCACGTTCCTGCCCGTCACGGTCGAGGACACCGCCGAACACCGCATGCACGCCGAGCGCGGCACGCTCGATGCGCCGACCGCCGATCGGATCAATGCGGCGGTCAAGGCGGGCGGCCGCATCGTCGCGGTCGGCTCGACCAGCCTTCGCGTGCTTGAGAGCGCCGCGCGCGACGATGGCCGGGTCGAGCCGTTCGACGGCTCGATCGACCTCTTCGTCGTGCCCGGTTATCGCTTCAAGCGGGTCGATCTGATGCTGACCAATTTCCATCTGCCGCGCTCGACACTGTTCATGCTGGTCGCGGCCTTTGGCGGGCTCGACCGGATGAAACGCGCCTATACGCACGCCATCGCGGCCGGCTATCGCTTCTACTCCTATGGCGATGCCTGTCTGATCCACCCGGTGAGCCGATGATCGGCTTTACGCTTCAAGCGAGCGACGGCCGCGCCCGCCTCGGCCAGCTCGAGACCGCGCACGGCGTGGTCCATACGCCGGCCTTCATGACGGTCGGCACGGCCGGAACGGTGAAGGGCCTGCTGCCCGAGCAGGTCGCGGCGACCGGCGCCGAGATCATTCTCGGCAACACCTACCATCTCATGCTTCGACCCGGCGCCGAGCGCCTGGCGCGCCTCGGTGGCCTGCACAAATTCATGAACTGGCCGAGCCCAATTCTGACCGATTCAGGCGGCTTCCAAGCCATGTCGCTGGCCAAGCTGCGCACCATCGACGAGGACGGCATCACCTTTCAATCGCACCTCGATGGCTCGCGCTGGCGCTTGACGCCCGAGGACGCGATGGGCATCCAGGCGTCGCTCGGCTCGGATATCCAGATGGTGCTCGACGAGTGCACGCCCTTTCCAGCGAGCGAGGCGGAGGCGGCGGCTTCGATGCGCCGCTCGATGCGCTGGGCCGAACGAAGCCGCGCCGCGTTCAAGGCGCCGCCGGGCCATGGCGTGTTCGGCATCGTGCAGGGCGGGGTCTACGCTGCGCTCCGCCATGAATCGGCCTCCGCCCTGAGGGCGATCGGCTTCGACGGCTATGCGATCGGCGGGCTCGCGGTCGGCGAGGGGCAGGCGCAAATGCTCGGCGTACTTGACGCCTTGGACAGTCATTTGCCGACCGAGCGACCACGCTATTTGATGGGCGTCGGCACGCCGGACGACATCATCGAGGCGGTGATACGCGGCATCGACATGTTCGATTGCGTGCTGCCGACCCGCTCGGGCCGGACCGGTCGCGCCTATACCCATGACGGTACGTTGAACTTGAGGAACGCGCGCCATCAGGACGATGCCGGGCCGCTCGATGCGGATTGCGCCTGCCCGGTCTGCGCGCATTATGCCCGCGCCTATCTGCATCATCTCTTTCGCTGCGAGGAAATGCTCGGGCCCATTCTGCTCACGCTGCATAACCTCTATTTCTATCAGGGCCTGATGGCGCGGCTTCGGCGCGCCATCGGCGAGCGGCGGTTGAGCGACGAGGGGACGGCGTTCCTGGCGCGCTACCGGGCAGGCGGCAAGGAAACCGAGCCTCCCGCCGTCGGCGGCTGACCGGCATCACCTAATTGCAGCGCGGCCCTTTCCGGCAGTGCGCGCTCGTGCTAAACGGCGCGTTCGCCCAAGGCGGCGCACGAGCCCGTAGCTCAGCGGTAGAGCATCTGACTTTTAATCAGAGGGCCGATGGTTCGATCCCATCCGGGCTCACCAAATAACCAAATAAAAACAATGAGATAGACGAAAATATCGCGCACCACAGAAACTACATGACCCGGACGTGCA
>CAMDDO010000042.1 GCA_945892755.1 Rhizobium sp. Q54
AATATGCCGCCAAGGGCATCAGGCTCAACGTGATCAGCCCTGGCCTGATGCACACGCCCTTGGTCGAGCAACGCCTGGCGCGGCAATACAGCGCGAATGATCTCGCGGCGCTGATCGAGCGGCGCCATCGCCAAGTGCCGATGGGGCGCATGGGCGATAGTTGGGATGTCGCCTATGCAGCGCTTTATCTTGCCTCCGACGAGGCGCGTTATGTGACCGGCGCTGACCTCGTGGTCGATGGCGGGCTGATCGCCGCGACGCCGCGTTAGAAGGCGAGACTAAACAATACCGGTGATTGTCGTCGGTGTCGGAATGGCCCACTATGGCAGCCGGCGTTTCGCGCAGAGTTCATAAGGCTGGGAGGCTAGACGTGGCGGCATCGGATCGCAGCTTCATTACCCCGGAATCCCATAAATGGCTGGCTGGTCGGCGTGCATCGGCGGCGGTGCGCTGCGGCGATCTCTTGTTCATCGCGGGGCAAACCGCGACCGATGCCAATCTCAACCCCGAGGCGCGTGGCGACGTGAAGGCTCAGACACGACTTGCCTTCGCCAAGCTTCGCGCAATTGTCGAGGCCGAAGGCGGCACGATGGATGATGTCCTCGACATCATGTCGTTCCATACCGACCCGCGCACCATCGACGCCGTGCTCGAGGTCGCGCGCGAATGGCTGCCGGCCGGGCGCTACCCGGCTTGGACCGCGTTCGGTTCGACCGGTCTGCAGCATCCGGACCTTCTGGTAAGCATTCGGGCCATCGCGCATCTCGGCAAAGGCGATAAGAAATGCGTGACGCCCGACTCGATGGCGTGGTTGCGTGCACAGCCGATCTCGGCCGGCTGTCGCAAGGGCGACTATATGTTCGTCTCTGGTATCCTTTCATCGGATGCGGCCGGCAAGGTGCTCGACCCGAGCCAGCACGACAAACAGGCACGCACCGCTTATGCACGCCTCAAGGAAATCTTGTCGGCGGGCGGCGGTAGTCTGGATGACATTGTTGACATGATCGCGTTCAACCAGGACGCGCGCGGCATGGATGCTTCGGTTGATATCTGGTGCAACGAGATCATTCCGGAGAAGCCGATCAATACCGTGACTGCCTATACCGCGATCGCGACCACGGGGCTCTATCGGTTGGGCCATGTTGGGGCTTATCGCGCCATCGCGGATTTCAATCCGAGCCCAAGAGTCGCCGCCAACATTCCCTCCGTGCATTGGCACGAACAGCGCATCGGGGGGGCCTCGAAGAAGAAGAACGGTCGGCTGGTCGGCATTGCCGGGCAGGTCGCCTCCGATGGCCAGAAAAACATCATCGCGCGCGGCGATACCGCGGCCCAGGCGCGCTATTGCTTCGGCCAGATCAACGGCGTGCTGGAAAAGCTCGGCGGCTCGCTCGAGAACGTGGTCGAGATCACCTCATTCCATAAGGACCCGCGCGCCTGGGAGATCGTGATGGAGGTTGGCAAGGAGGTCTTCAAGCCTGGCAAGGGGCCCGCCTGGACGACCGTGGGCGCCACCGGCCTTTACCTTGAGGGCTATCTTCACGAAATTTATGCGCTCGCCATGATATAGCGCGGCACCATGGCAATCGTCCTGATTTACGATTCGATCGACCCGGCGGGACTCGACGTCCTGAAGGCCAGGGCCGACCTCAAAGTCGTCACCGTTCCGGCCAATGACACCGAGCGCCTGATGGTCGCGCTGCCCGAGGCCGAAGCCGCGATCCTACGTTATTATCCGTTCAATCGGGCGGCGGTCGCGGCCGGCAAGCGGCTCAAGGTGATTCAGCGCCATGGCGTCGGCTATGACCGGGTCGATGTCGCCGCCGCGACCGAGCATCGCATTCCGGTTGCGACGGTTGGTGAGGCCAATTCGGTCACGGTGGCCGAGCTCACGTTTTATTTCATGTTGGCGGCCGCCAAGCAGGGGCTCGTGCTTGACCGCATGACGCGCGCCGGCGAATGGAAGAGCCGCGAGGAAGTTCCAACGATCGAACTATTCGAGAAGAAGGTGCTGATTGTCGGCTTCGGTCGAATCGGCACGCGCGTCGCACCGCGCTGTGCTGCGTTCGGCATGGAGGTCCATGTCTGCGACCCCTATGTCTCTGACAATGTGATCCGTGCCGCTGGCTATGTGCCGGTGAAGGATTTCCGCGCTTCATTGCCAGCGATGGATTTCGTCACCGTGCACACGCCGCTGAAGGACGACACACGTCACATGTTCGATCGTGCCACATTGGCGCGCATGAAGGACGGGGCCGTCTTCATCAACACGGCGCGCGGCGAGATCGCCGACAATGCGGCGGTCGCCGAGGCGTTGTCGAGCGGCCGCCTGTTCGCCGCCGGGTTCGACGTGTTCGAGCCCGAGCCGCCGGGCACTGCGCACCCGCTCGTCGCGCACCCGCGTACCGTAATCACGCCGCACGCGGCCGCGTTGACGCGCGAATGTAATCGGCGTACGTCGATCCGTTGCGCGCGGAACGCGCTCGACGCCATCGACGGACGGCTTGATGCCGCCTATGTCGTCAATCCCGAAGCGTTGCGTCCTTGAGGTCATGACAGATTTGATTCGCTCCGACCGACTTCGCCGTTTTGCCATTGCCCCGATCTTGTGCGCGATCGCGATCGCTGCGGTCGCCTGCGCTTCCGACAAGCCTGCCGCCAAGGCGGCGAGTGCCTCGGCTCCGAGCGAGATCGCGCCCGCCGCGGGCGGCCAGTTCGGCCAGTGGCTCAAAGGGCTGAGGGATGATGCGGCGAAACGCGGGATCAAGGCCAAAACGCTCGATGCCGCGCTCAAGGATGTTCAGCCGATCGAGCGCGTCATCGAGCTCGACCGCAAGCAGCCCGAAACCACGCTGAGTTTCACCGAGTACGTCGAGCGCGTGATCCCCGATTCGCGCGTGATGCTCGCTCGCCTCCGACTGGTGGAGAACTATGGCCTGCTCGAGGCGGTCCAAAAGCGTTTCGGGGTCGAGCCGGAGTTCGTTGTCGCGCTATGGGGCATCGAGAGCGACTTCGGCGCGCACATGGGCAACTTCCCGGTCATTCACGCGCTGGCCACGCTGGCCTATGACGGCCGGCGCAGCGAGTATTTCAGGGCCGAGCTGCTCGATGCCCTGACCATCCTCGATCAGGGTCATATCGAGCCGGACGCGATGCTCGGCAGTTGGGCCGGCGCGATGGGGCAGGCCCAGTTCATGCCCTCGAGCTTCCTCAACTACGCGGTCGATCACAATGGCGATGGGCGGCGCGACATTTGGGGCACGCGCGGCGACGTGTTCGCCTCGGCCGCCAATTATCTGTCGACGATCGGCTGGAAGCATGGCGAGGGCTGGGGCCGTCGCGTGCTCGTGCCGATTGGCTTCGACCTGGAGGCGGCGGCGGCGGAAAAGAAGCCAAAGCCTGTCTCGGCTTGGCGCGCGGCAGGGCTAACGGATAGCGACGGCTCGGCCCTGCCACGGAGCGAGGATCGCAAGCTCGCCACGCTGGTTCTGCCCGATGGGGTCAAGGGTTCGGCCTATCTCGCCTACGACAATTTCCGCGTCATCCTGCACTGGAATCGCTCGAACTATTTCGCGCTGGCCGTCGGCCAGCTTGCCGACCGAATCCGCAATCGTTAGACTCGCGACCAAGTCTTTGGCGATTCGGGAAGATGCGGCCCAAGATGTGGCGTAGGCCAAGACTTCGGCATGTGCTGGTAGTGGCGGGCCTCGGCGCGCTCCTGGCTGGTTGCGCGGAAACCGAGCTGGTCACCCATACCGCCAAGGTGATTGGGCGTGAAACCGCCCCGACCTCGAAAGTACCAGTGCCCGAGGGCTATAAGCTCGGCGGTCCCTATGAGGTGTTTGGCGTCACCTACTATCCCTACCACGATCCGGCCTTCGCGGAGCAGGGCATCGCGTCCTGGTACGGCGCCGAGTTTCACGGTCGCAAGACCGCAAGCGGCGAGCCGTTCGACATGAACGCGCTGAGCGCGGCGCACAAAACGCTACCGCTGCCAAGCACGGCGCGCGTGACCAATTTGGAGAACGGCCGATCGCTCCTGGTTCGGGTCAATGATCGCGGCCCGTTCGTCAATGGGCGGGTCATCGATTTGTCGCGCCGCTCGGCCCAGTTGCTCGGCGTCTATGGCGGTGGAACCGCGAAGGTGCGCGTCGAGTTCGTCGACTTCGCGCCGCTTTATGCCGCGACCACCGCCATCGCGCGCCGGGCGGACGAGGCCGTGCCCACCCCGCCGCCGCGCCGCAAGAAAGCCGCGGACGCGGGCCGGCTCGAGGCCGCCAGCGCGGCGGCGCCATCGACCATTGAGGTCGAGCGGGTCGGCGTCGCCTCGCGCGCGGCGGACAAGGCACCGAATCCGCCGCGGAAGCGCAAGTTCGAATTGGTGGCCTCGGCCCAGGCTGCGGAGAGCGACGCCGTCATGCTCGCCGAACCCGCGGGGCGGAGCGATATGTTCGTCCAGATCGGCGCCTTCGCCAGCCGCGATAATGCCGATCGCCTCAGGGGGCAGCTTGGCTCCTTGGGCCGCCCGAAGGTCGATCAGACCAATCGCAACGGTCAGATCCTCTATCGCGTGCGGTTCGGTCCGATTGCCTCGCTCGAAGACGCCGACTCATTGTTGGATCGTGTGATCAAATCGGGCTACACCAGCGCGAAACTGATCGTCGAGACCGAGTAGCAGCCCTTAGCGCGGCCGTGGTTGAACCACCAAGAGGACGCATTTCGCCGATGAACCGGATAGTCATGACGCGACTCGTGATCGGCGCCTTCGCGCGCCGAAACCGGCGGGCTGGCTGGCTCGCCATTTTTGCCGCGCTCGCACTGCTGCTGGGCGGCGTACAACCGGCCGGTGCGATCGACACCGTCGCGCGCGAGATGATTCTGGTCGATGCCACGACCGGCACCGTGCTTGCGGAGCGAAACGCCGACGAGCGAATGCCGCCATCGTCGATGAGCAAGTTGATGACGCTCTTCATCACCTTTGAGTTGCTGCGCGATGGCAAGCTCAGGCTCGAGGATTCGTTCCGCGTCAGCGAACGCGCCTGGCGCACCGGCGGCTCCAAGATGTTCCTGCCGCTCGATGCCAAGGTGACGGTCGACGAGCTCCTGAAGGGCATCATCATCCAGTCCGGCAATGACGCCTGCGTGGTACTGGCCGAAGGTATTTCGAGCAGCGAGGAAGCCTTCGCCGAGCTACTCAACAAGCGCGCGAGCGAGATCGGCCTAAAAGGCAGCCATTTCGTCAATTCGACCGGCTGGCCCGATCCCAATCAATACATGACCGCGCGAGACCTGGCGAAGCTGTCCTATCGTATCATCCACGATTTTCCGCAGTTCTATCCGATGTTCGCCGAGAAGACCTTTACCTACAACGACATCAAGCAGGGCAATCGCAACCCGCTGCTCTACAGCTATCCGGGGGCCGATGGCCTGAAGACCGGTCATGCCGAGGAGGCCGGCTACGGTCTCACCGCCTCGGCGGCGCGTGACGGACGGCGCCTCATCGTGGTCACCAACGGGTTGTCCGATGTGAATGAACGCGCTAACGAAGCCGAGCGACTGCTTGATCACGGCTTCGCCGATTTCAAGAATCTGAAACTGTTCTCGGCCGGCGAATTGGTCTTCGACATGCCGGTTTGGCTCGGCGCGCAGGAGACCGTGGCCGCGGTCGCGCCCAGCGATCTCGTCGTCACCCTGCCGCGCAATGCCGGCAAGGACATTGCGATGCGTGTGATCGCGCCGGGCCCGGCGCTGGCCCCGCTCGCCAAGGATGCGCCGATCGCCAAGCTGGTGATCACGGCCTCTGATTTCGGACCGATCGAGCTCAATCTGGTCGCCGGCGCGCCAGTCGAGAAGGCCTCCGGCTTCGACCGCATCGTGCCGGTGGTAAAACGCCTGTTCTCCGGCGGGTGAGCGGCGCTCTATAGTCGCGCATGGCGCGCGGTCGGTTCATCACCTTTGAGGGCGGCGAGGGCGCGGGCAAATCGACCCAGGTCCGCCGCCTGGTCGAGACCCTCGCGCGTCGCGGCATCGAGGCGGTCGCCACGCGCGAGCCGGGCGGCGCACCCGGCGCCGAATTGATCCGCAAGTTGTTGGTTGATGGCCCGGCCTCGCGCTGGGAGCCATTGACCGAAGCCTTGCTGCACATCGCGGCGCGGCGCGAGCACGTCGTGTGCACGGTGTGGCCGGCCCTCGAGCGCGGGCAATGGGTGATCTCCGACCGCTTCGCGGATTCGACGATGGCCTATCAGGGATACGGCCAGGGTGCCGACCGCGCGACGCTTGCGGCGCTCCATCGCCTGGTCGTGGGCGAGTTCGTGCCCGATCTCACGCTCGTGCTCGATCTGCCGGTCGCGCTCGGGTTGGCCCGCGCGGGAGAGCGCGATGCGGGGGGCTCGGGTCGCTATGAGCGCATGGATGTCGCGATGCACCGGCGACTGCGCGAAGGCTTTCTCGCGATCGCGCGAAGCGAGCCCGGGCGCTGCGTCGTGCTCGACGCGAGCCTCGGGCCCGACGACGTCGCCGCCGCGGTCGAGCGCGCGGTTCGCCAACATCTGGGCGCAGCGCTCCATGGCTGAGACGGAAAGCGACCTCGCGTTGCTGCCCGAGCCGCGCGCCAACCCCGCGTTGATCGGCCGGGAGGACGCCGAGCAGGCCTTTCTCTCGGCCTGGCGCAGTGGGCGGCTGGCCCATGGCTGGTTGTTGAGCGGCCCGCGGGGCATCGGCAAGGAGACGTTGGCGTTTCGCATTGCTCGTTTCGTGCTCGCCGGTGGTATGGCAGAAACACTCGCGCCCGATCCCGTGGCGCCCATGTTTCGCCGCATCGCCGCCGGCGGACACAGCGATCTTTTCCATCTCGCGCGCCAGATCAACGAAAAGACCGGAAGGCGACGAGGCGAAATCATTGTCGCTGACGCGCGCGAGCTTTGCGGGTTTCTGGCGCTGACGCCGGGCGAGGGCGAGTGGCGCGTCGCGATCGTCGATGGCGCCGAGGAGATGAACCGGAGCGCCGCCAACGCGCTTCTGAAAGTGCTCGAGGAACCGCCCGCGCGGGCCCTCTTGATCCTGGTCAGCCATGCCCCGGGGCGTCTCTTGCCGACCATTCGCTCGCGCTGCCGGTTTCTGCCCTTGCGACCGCTCGATGACGCGGCGCTGCGCAACGTGCTCCAGCCGCTCCTCGCAACGCTGCCGGCCGAGGACGCCGCGCTGCTTTGCGCGCTGGCCGAAGGCAGTCCGGGACGCGCGCTCGCGCTGCATGAGGCCGGCGGGATCGCGCTCTATCGCGACCTGCTTGCCTTGCTCGCGACCCTGCCGGCGCTCGACGCGATGCGGCTTCATGCGTTGGCCGATCGGGCGCAGGCGGGCGAGGGCAGGGAGCGCTACCGCCTGCTCGGCGAGCTCCTGCTTGCCATGATGGCGCGCCTGGTACGGGGCATAAGCGGCGGCGCGGCGACCGCGGGCTTCGAGGCAAGCGAAGCCGCGCTTCAGAAGCGCCTCGGCGCCGCCCGCGGCGGTCTTGAACAATGGATCGAGGTGTGGGACAACCTGCGCCGCTTGTTCGTCCGGGCCGATGCGATCGACCTCGAACCGCGACAAACCCTGATCAGCGCATTCGGCGCGCTGGAGCGCGCGGCGCGGGCATGACCCCGCCGCCGCCGGTCCAGGCGGGAATAATTCAGGAGTAAGGTTTCATGTCGCCCGGCGCGCCGGCCTACTACCTCACGACGCCGATCTACTACGTCAACGATTCGCCGCATATCGGGCATGCCTACACCTCGCTCGCGTGTGACGTGCTGGCGCGTTTCATGCGGCTCGATGGCCATCGCGTTCATTTCCTGACCGGCACCGACGAGCACGGCCAGAAGGTCGAGAAGGCGGCGGCGGCGGCCGGCCGTCCGCCCAAGGAATTCGTCGACGAAGTCTCGCAGCGCTTCCGGGCGCTCGCCCAAACCATGGGCTATAGCAACGACGATTTCATCCGCACCACCGAGCCGCGCCACATCGAGGCGTGCCAGCAGCTTTGGCAAGCGATCAAGGCGAACGGCCATATCTATCTCGGCAAATACGCCGGCTGGTATTCGGTGCGCGACGAGGCGTTCTACGCCGAGGACGAATTGAAGCCGGGGCCGGGCGGCCAGAAGATCGCGCCGTCGGGCGCGCCGGCCGAATGGGTCGAGGAGCCGAGCTATTTCTTCGATCTCTCGAAGTGGCAAGACAAGCTGCTGCGCTTCTACGATGAGAACCCCGACTTCATCGCGCCCGAGAGCCGGCGCAACGAGGTGCTGAGCTTCGTCAAGGGCGGGCTGCAGGATCTTTCGGTCTCGCGCACCAGCTTCAAATGGGGCGTGCCGGTGCCGGATGATCCCGCGCACATCATGTATGTCTGGCTCGACGCGCTGACCAATTACATCACCGCCGCCGGCTATCCCGACACGGCGAGCGAAACCTATCGCTCCTTCTGGCCCGCCGATCTGCACATGGTCGGCAAGGACATCGTGCGCTTCCACGCGGTCTATTGGCCGGCCTTCCTGATGGCCGCCGGCGTCGCGCCGCCCAAGCGCGTCTTTGCCCATGGCTGGTGGACCAATGAGGGCCAGAAAATCTCGAAGTCGCTCGGCAATGTGATCGATCCCGTGGCGCTGGTCGAGCGATACGGCCTCGATCAGGTGCGCTATTTCCTGTTGCGCGAAGTGCCGTTCGGCAATGACGGCGATTTCTCGCACGGCGCCATGATGCGGCGGATGAACGCCGAGCTCGCCAATGACTATGGCAATCTGGTGCAGCGCGTGCTCTCGATGATCAACAAGAACTGCGCCGCGCGCATGCCGACGCCGGGCGCCTACGCTCCGGCCGATGAAGGCTTGATCAGTGCCTCCGAGCGCTTATTGCCCGCAATGCGCGATGCCATGGCCCGGCAGCAATTCCACGTCGCGCTCGAGCGCCATGGCGAGGTCGTTGGCGCGGCCAATCGCTATGTCGACGAGCAGGCGCCCTGGGGTCTCAAAAAGACCGATCCGAAGCGCATGGAGACCGTTCTCTATGTGCTGGCCGAAATCATTCGACGCCTGGCGGTGCTGAGCCAGCCCTTCATGCCGGAGTCATCGGCCAAGATTCTCGATCAGCTCGGCGTTGCGTCGAACGCGCGCGATTTTGCCCGGGCCTTTGCCGAGGGCGCTGGCTTGACGCCCGGTTCGGCCCTACCCGCACCGACCGGCGTGTTCCCGCGGTTCGTCGACCCGGCGGCCTAGACCACATGTTGGTCGATAGCCATTGCCATTTGGATTTCCCGGATTTCGTCGGTGATCTCGACGGCGTTCTAGCGCGCGCCGCGACCGCTGGTGTCGGCTATATGCAGACGATCTGCACGAGGCTGCGCTCGCTTGACGGCGTGATCGCGCTCGCGGAGCGGAGCGAGCGGCTTTTCTGCTCGGTCGGGGTCCATCCGCATCATGTCGCCGAGGAGCCCGAGCCAGTCACGCCCGAGGCGCTGCTCGCGCGGGCCAAACACCCCAAGGTGATAGGGCTCGGCGAAACCGGGCTCGATTTCTATTACGAACAGAGCCCGCGCGGCCAACAAGAAGCGAGCTTTCGCGCCCATATCGAGGCGGCGCGGCGAAGCGGCCTGCCGATCATCGTCCACACCCGCACCGCCGATACCGAGACCATCCGGATCATGCGGGAGGAGGCGGAGCGGGGGCGCTTCCCGGGCGTCATCCATTGCTTCACCGCCGGTCGCGAGGTCGCCGATTGCGCGCTGGAGTTTGGGCTTTATGTCTCGCTCGCCGGGATCCTGACTTTCAAGAACGCGGGCGATCTGCGCGAGGTCGTGCGCGGCCTGCCGCTCGATCGGTTATTGGTCGAGACCGATTCGCCCTATCTCGCACCGGTGCCGCACCGGGGCAAACGCAATGAACCGGCCTTCGTGCCTCAAGTCGCGGCGGCGCTCGCTGCGCTAAAGGGCATAACAGCGGAGCAAGTGGCCCAGGCAACGAGCGATAATTTTTTCAGGCTGTTTTCCAAGGCCCGTCGACAAGCCTCTGATACCCAATGAAAATTACCGTTCTAGGATGCGGCACGTCGAGTGGCGTTCCCATGGTCGGCTGTGACTGCGAGGTGTGCCGGTCGGACGATCCGAGAAACCGACGCCGGCGGGTCTCAATCCTGGTCGAGCACGATGGCGCGGTGGTGCTGGTCGATACCTCGCCAGACCTTCGTGAGCAGCTTTTATCGGCCAATGTCAGCCGCTTGAGCGCGGTGCTTTATACCCACGGTCACGCCGGCCATAGCCATGGCATCGACGACCTTCGGCCAGTCAATTACCACATGAATGCCGCGCTTGATACCTTTGGCACGGATGAGACCTTGCGCTCGCTCCAGGGCCGCTTTTCCTATGCGTTTGGCGAACCGCGAAGCTGGTGGCACAGCCCATCCTTGAGGCCCAAAGTGATTTCCGGGCCGTTCGAGGTCGGTGCGTTGAAGGTCACGCCATTCGAACAGATCCACGGTCGCGGCACGACGATCGGTTTTGTGTTTGGCGAACGCGAGGCGGCGTATTCGACCGATGTCAACGCCCTTGGCGACGAGGCAATCGAGGCGCTGCGTGGCGTGAGGCTCTGGGTGGTCGATTGCCTCGGCTATAAGCCACATCCAAGCCACGCACACCTGGAGATCACGCTGGGCTGGATCGAGCGCGTGAAGCCCGGGCTCGCGGTGCTCACGCACATGTCGCATCAATTCGATTACGCGAGGCTGAGCGGCGAACTACCGGCGGGCGTCGTGCCGGGCCAGGACGGCCTCGTGATCGAGACCAGCACGCTATAGAGGGCCAAGGCCGGCGCCAGCTTCGCTGCCGCCCGTCCATTTTCCATAATACATATTATGCGCGTTATGGACGCCTTGAGTCAGGCCGGCCAGAGCGGCACCATGCCGGCCCCCGCGTTCGCCCTCACGCGGCTACCAAGGAGCGCCCCGACGCATGTCATCGAACACGGATCGGTTGATCGCGGTCATGGCGCGCCTACGCGATCCAAGCGGCGGTTGCCCCTGGGACCTCGCGCAGGATTTCGCGACCATCGCGCCCTATACCATCGAGGAAGCCTATGAGGTCGCCGAAGCGATCCGGCTCGGCGACCTGCCGGCGCTCAAGGAAGAACTTGGCGACCTCCTGCTCCAGGTCGCCTATCACGCCCAGATGGCGAAGGAACGCGGCGCGTTCGATTTCGAGGCGGTCGCCGGTGCAATCGCCGACAAAATGATCCGCCGCCACCCGCATGTCTTCGCCGACGCCAAGATCGAGAGCGCCGGCGCCCAAACGCTTGCCTGGGAGGAGCAGAAAGCGAGCGAGCGGCGCGCCAAGGCGACGACGGGCACCGGCGGCGCGCCGTCCTCGGTGCTCAGTGGCGTCGCGCTCGCGCTGCCGGCGTTGTTGCGCGCCGAGAAGCTGCAAAAGCGCGCCGCGCGCGTCGGCTTCGATTGGCCGAATGTCGCCCAGGTGTTCGACAAGATCGACGAGGAATTGGCCGAGATTCGTCAGGCGATCGATCAGCCCAATGCAAACCCAGCCGCGCGCGCGGCCAAGCTAAAGGACGAGCTTGGCGACCTTCTCTTCGCCTGCGCCAATCTGGCGCGTCATTTGAAGGTTGATCCGGAAGAGGCGCTACGCGGCACCAACGCCAAATTCGAGCGCCGCTTTCGCTTTATCGAGGATGCGCTCGCCAAAGCCGGCCGCTCACCGTCGGATGCGACCCTCGATGAGATGGAAGCGCTTTGGCAGGACGCCAAAAGCACCGAGGCCGAGTAGGGGGCAAGCCCCCTCACCTATTTTCCGCCGAACTCGGAAAAGGAAAGGCCGCGGCCCTCAGGTGAGAGGAGCCGCGGCCCGATCGTAAACGCTTGTCGGCGGCGCGAAGGCGCCGATGACGCGCGCTGGCCTACATGCCCATGCCGGGCATGCCGCCATGGCTATGGCCGGCGTGATCGTCGCCGCCCGACTTCGGTTCTTTCCTCTCGGCGATCATCGCTTCGGTCGTGATCAGAAGGCCGGCGACCGAGGCCGCGTCTTGCAGCGCCGTGCGCACGACCTTGGCCGGGTCGATGATGCCGGCCTTGATCATGTCGCAATACTCTTCTTTCTGCGCGTCGAAGCCATAATTGACATTCTTCTGCTCAAGAAGCTTGCCGACCACGAGCGAGCCATCGACGCCCGAGTTCTCGACGATCTGCCGCACTGGCGCTTGCAGCGCCTTGCGGATGATGTTGATGCCGACGTCCTGATCGGCGTTTTCGCCCTTCAGCTTGTCAAGCGCTCGAACCGCGTAAAGCAGCGCCACGCCACCGCCCGGCACCACGCCCTCTTCGACCGCTGCGCGGGTCGCGTTGAGGGCATCTTCCACTAGGTCCTTGCGTTCCTTCACTTCGACCTCGGTCGCGCCGCCGACCTTCAAGACCGCGACACCGCCGGCCAATTTCGCCAGCCGTTCTTGCAGCTTTTCACGGTCATAGTCGGACGTCGTCTCGTCGATCTGCGCCCGGATCTGGCCGCAACGCGCCGTGATATCGACCTTCTTGCCGCCGCCCTCGATGATCGTGGAGTTTTCCTTGGTGATCGAGACGCGCTTGGCCTTGCCGAGCATGGCGAGCGTGACGTTCTCAAGTTTGATGCCGAGCTCTTCGCTGATCATCTCGCCGCCGGTCAGCGTCGCGATGTCCTCGAGCATGGCCTTGCGGCGATCGCCGAAGCCCGGCGCCTTGACCGCCGAAACCTTCAAGCCGCCGCGCAGCTTGTTGACCACGAGCGTGGCCAAGGCCTCGCCCTCGACCTCTTCCGCGATGATCAGGAGCGGGCGGCCCGACTGAACCACCGCTTCCAACACCGGAATGAGCGGCTGCAGGTTCGCCAATTTCTTCTCGTGGATCAGGATATACGGGTTGTCCAAATCGCAGGTCATCTTCTCGGCGTTGGTGATGAAATAGGGCGAGAGGTAACCGCGATCGAACTGCATGCCCTCGACCACGTCGAGCTCGGTCTCGAGCGCCTTGGCCTCCTCGACCGTAATGACGCCTTCCTTGCCGACCTTTTGCATCGCTTGCGCGATCAACTTGCCGACCGAGGTATCGCCGTTCGCCGCGATGGTGCCGACCTGGGCCACCTCCTCATGGGTCGAAACCTTTTTCGAGCGCTTCTGGATATCCGCGAGCACCGCGGTGGTGGCCAGATCGACGCCGCGCTTCAGGTCCATCGGGTTCATGCCGGCGGCGGCCGCCTTGGCGCCCTCGCGCACGATCGCCTGGGCCAAAACGGTCGCGGTCGTGGTGCCGTCGCCCGCGACGTCATTGGTCTTCGAGGCCACTTCGCGCACCATCTGGGCGCCCATGTTCTCGAACTTGTCGGAAAGCTCGATCTCCTTCGCGACAGTCACACCGTCCTTGGTGATGCGTGGCGCGCCATAGGACTTGTCGAGCACGACGTTGCGGCCCTTCGGACCCAGCGTGATTTTCACCGCGTCGGCCAGAATGTCCACGCCGCGCAGCATGCGCGCGCGGGCATCCGGCCCGTATTTGATTTCTTTAGCCGCCATGATCAGATGCTCCTTTAGCGCCCAATGATTCCCATGATGTCGGACTCTTTCATGATCAGCAGCTCGTCGCCGCTGAGCTTGACCTCGGAGCCCGACCATTTGCCGAACAGCACCCGATCGCCTTTCTTGACGTCGAGCGGCTGAACCTTGCCGGACTCGTCGCGCGCGCCCGAGCCGACGGCGACGACTTCGCCTTCCTGCGGCTTCTCTTGCGCTGAATCGGGGATGATGATGCCGCCCTTGGTCTTCTGATCCTGCTCGATGCGCTTGACCACGATGCGGTCATGCAATGGCTTTATCTTCATGCAATCGCTCCGTCCGTGCTAAGGGATTATCCTTCTTAATCAGAAGGTTGGATGGATTTCCTCAGGCTGTTAGCACTCGCCTGCTTTGAGTGCTGACGGTATATAGGATCGGGCCCGAGGCTGTCAATCGAAGCCGGGCGCGACTCTGCGGAAATCGGACGTTTGAGCCCTACTCGGCCGCACGATCGGCGGCGGTGGAATCGGGCAACCGCCTGATTCCCGGTCGGCTCAAGGCGCGCTCCAACAAGTCGGGCGCCAGACGCATGGTGAGCGCGATCACCTCTTCGCCTTCGCTCCGGGCGAGCACCTCGCCATTGCGATAGAGCCAGGCCAAGGAGGCCCCGTCGGCGGGCGCGACGCCCAGCACGATCGATGCGCGACCGGCCGCGAGCATGGCGTCGATTTCGGCTAGCAGGGCCGCGAGCCCCTCCCCGGTCAAGGCCGAGATCGCGACGCGTTTCGGCACCGGGTTCGGCTTTGGGCTCAGCAGCGCCGCGCGCCGCTCGGGGGCGAGCTGGTCGATCTTGTTCAGGACCTCGATCATCACCGCATCGAGACGCTCGCCGAGCCCAAGCTCGCCCAATACGGTCTCGACGTCGATGAGCTGCGCGGCGCTGTCGGGGTGCGCGATATCGCGGACATGGAGAATGACGTCGGCCTCGATGACCTCCTCGAGCGTGGCGCGGAAGGCAGCGACCAGATCGTGCGGCAGGTCCGACACGAAGCCGACCGTATCGGAGAGGATGATGCGCCGGCCCGAGGGCAGATCGACGCCGCGCATGGTCGGGTCGAGCGTCGCGAACAAGGCATCGCGCGCGTCGACGGTGGCGCCGGTCAGGCGATTGAACAGGGTCGATTTGCCTGCGTTGGTGTAGCCGACCAAGGCGACAATTGGATAGGGCACGCGCCGGCGCGCCTGACGATGCAACGCGCGGGTCTTGACCACGGTTTCGAGCTCGAGCTTCAGCTTGGCGATGCGCTCGCGGATTTGGCGCCGGTCGGCCTCGATTTGGGTTTCGCCCGGGCCGCCCAGGAAGCCGAAGCCCCCGCGCTGGCGCTCGAGGTGCGTCCAACTCCGCACCAGCCGGCTTTTCCGGTAATTGAGGCTGGCCAGTTCGACCTGCAAGCGGCCTTCCCTGGTGCGGGCGCGGGCGCCGAAGATTTCCAGGATCAGCCCGGTACGATCGATCACCTTGCAGCCGAGCGTGCGTTCGAGATTGCGTTGCTGAATCGGCGAGAGCACCGCATCGACCACCATGACGACGATCTCGCGCTCGGCGACGATTTCTTTTAGGGCATCGACCTTGCCCGAGCCGAGCAGCGTCGCCGGACGCGGCTTTACCAGCTCGAGCGCCTCGCCATGCACGACCACTAGCCCGATCGCACGCGTCAGGCTGATCGCTTCGCCCAGCCGGGCCTCAAGGTCGCGCCCGGCGCCACCGCCGGAAGACAGGCCGCGCTCAGGCGACACGCCGGGTCGGCGCAAGCGGCGCGGCAACGTGACGTGCACGACGCCGGCGCGGCCGGTCGACGCGCCAGACCCACCCGTCGAAGCGGTCGATCTTACTTCAGACGTCGGCTTCGTCCTTGCCACCGTCGAAGAGCTGAATCGGCTGACCCGGCATAACCGTCGAGATGGCGTGCTTATAGACAAGCTGCGAATGGTTGTCGCGACGGAGCAGCACGCAGAAATTGTCGAACCAAGTGACCACGCCTTGCAGCTTGACGCCGTTCACGAGAAAAATAGTGACCGGCAACTTGCCCTTGCGCAGGTGGTTGAGAAACGTGTCCTGCAGATTTTGGGTCTTCTCGCCTGTCATGTTGTCAGATCCCCTGTTGTTTCGTTGTCGGGGCGAAGGTTGGCGCGCCCGTAAGGCCGGCTCCCGGAGCGCCATTGAATCGCAATGGCGGGCCACGGAAGGCAGTCCCAGACGGCCATCCTTTCATATGGTACGGCGAAACCCACTCAGAAAGCCCCTCAAATCTTCAAGAGATGAAAAATGGAAGTCGGGCTCGTGCGGTTCATCGCCGTCGAGCGCCGGCGTCGGGCCAACGATCACGGCGATACAATCGGATCGTCGGGCGCAGACCACGTCGATCCCGGTGTCGCCAACATACCAGACCTCAGCCCCGGCGGGGACGCCGCTGGGTTCCAGCGCATGGTTCAGGGCGACCGGCGAGGGCTTGTCGACCGCGGTATCGGTCGCGCCGACCAAGCGGCTGAAATAGCGGGCAAGGCCCAAATGATTGGCCTCGGCGCGCAGCACATCGCCGTTCTTACTGCTCAGAACCGCGAGGTAGACCCCCTCCCCGACCAAATCATCCAGTACTTCCGTGGCGCCCACCATGGGCCGAATGCGTGCGAGGTGAACCCGTCGGTAGGCACCTGAGAAACGCTCGACGGCGGCCTCGGCGTGTGCCCCGAACAACCGTGGAAACGCCTCGCGCATCGAATGGCGCACCCAGGCCTTCGTCTCGTCGATCGTCCAGGGCGTCCGGTCAAAGGCGACAAATGTTTCGTGCAGCGCCTCGTGGATGATATGCCAGCTGTCGACCAGCGTGTTGTCCCAGTCGAAGACGACGGCGCGTGGCGCCGAAGGCGCGGTCATGCGCTGCCGGCGTCGCGATAATGCGCGAGGCAAAGCCCGCGAAGCTGGCGCGTGATCTCGCCAGGATGGCCATTGGCGATCGGCTTGCCGTCGACCGCGACCACCGCGCGCACCAGCGCCGTCGTGCTGGTCAAGAACGCCTCGTGCGCCGTGAGCAGTTCCTCGACGCCGAAGGGCCGTTCGACCACCTCCAGCCCGGCCGCGCGCGCGAGGCGGAGCACGGTGGCGCGCGTGATGCCGGGCAGGATCTCGGGACCGAGCGGGCGGGTCACTAGTCGGCCGCCGCGATCGACGATCCAGGCATTGGTCGAGGCGCCTTCGGCAATCGTACGGTCGGCGCGGACGAACCAGGCCTCGAACGCCCCTGCCTCGCGCGCCTGCTGCTTGGCCAACACGTTCGGCAAAAGCCCGATCGCCTTGATGTCGCAGCGACCCCAACGGACGTCGGGCGTCGTGACAATGGCGGCGCCTTGATCTTGCGCGGGGTCGGTCGGCCAAGCCATAGGTTTGGCGCTGACCACCAAGGCAGGTTTGGTCGGGGTCTTGGGAAAGCCGTGATCGCGCGGCGCGACACCGCGCGTTACCTGCATGTAGACGATGCCGTCCGCCACCCGGTTGCGCGCCAGCGTCTCTCGACAGATCAGTTCGAGCGCCGGCCATGGCGCCGGGGTCTCGATGCGCAGCGTGCCGAGTGAATTGCCGAGCCGATCGAAATGGGCTTTGAGGTCGATGATCCGGCCGGCCTGAACCGGGGCGACCTCATAGACGCCATCGGCGAACTGATAGCCACGATCGTCGATCGCGACCGACGCCGCGCCGTGCAGCTGATAACGACCGTTGACGTAGGCAATGCGAGACATGATTGAGAAAATCCCTTATGCGCCCTGCCCGGGTCTAGAAAAATTCCATGCGCACGGCGAACAATTGCTCGAAGCGCTTGATCGCCGTGCGCGCCACGAAAGTGACTACGCGGTCGCGCGGCTTGATCACCGTGTCACCGCGCGGAATGATCACCTCCTCGCCTCGGACCACGGCGCCGAGCAAGAGACCGGCCGGCAGTTTGATTTCGCGCAGCGGATTGCCGACCAGGGGTGAGGTTTCCAGCGCCTCGGCCTCGACGATTTCGGCCATGCCGTCGCGCACCGAATGAATGCCGTGAATGCGGCCGCGCCTGATCCGTTGCAGGATGGTCGAGACCGTTGATTCGCGTGGGCTGACTGAGGCATCGATGCCGAGCGGGCCGACCAGCGAGGCGTAGCTTGCATTGTTGATCAGCGCGAGGGCGCGCTGGCAGCCGGCGCGCTTGGCGAGCAAGGAGGTCAGGATATTGACTTCGTCGTCGTTCGAGACCGCGATAATGGCCTCGCACTCGGCAATGTTGGCCTCCTCGAGGATTTCCTTCTCGAGCGCGTCGCCGGCGATCACTACGGTGCGGCCCAAGCGCTCGGTGAGGAAGCGCGCGCGCTCCGGGTCGATCTCGATCAGCTTGAGGTTAAGGCCGCTATGGGTGCGTTCCAGGTCATCAGCCAGAAACAGGCCGACATTGCCGCCGCCGACGATCACCATGCGGCGGGCCTCTTTCTCCTCGTGACCGAAGGCCGCCATCGAGCGTTCGAGATGGCCGGACTCGGTCACGAAATAGACCTCGTCGCCGGCCAACATCTGGTCCTCGCCGCGCGGTACGATGATGCGGTCATTGCGCACGATGCCGAGTACCACGATGTTGAGGCGCGGAAATATTTCAGTCAACTGACGGAGCGGCGTGTTGATCAGCGGACAGCGCTCGTCGCAGCGCACGCCAATGACGCGGAGCCGCCCGTGTCCGAACGGGATCATGTCGAAGGCGCCGGGCACTTGGAGCCGCCTGGCGATCGCGCGCGCGACTTCTATCTCGGGCGAAATCACGAGATCGATCGGCAAGTGTTCGCGACGATAGAGGTCGGCCCAGGTCGGGTCGAGATAGGTCTGCGCCCGAATTCGCGCGATCTTCACGGGGACCTCGAAAAGCGAATGCGCGACCTGGCAAGCCACCATATTGACCTCGTCGAATTGGGTCACCGCGACCAGCATGTCGGCATCGCGCGCGCCGGCGCGGTTCAAGATATCGGGATGCGCGGCGTTGCCGATGATGGTGGTGACTTCGATCGTGTCGGCGACCTTGCGTACCACTTCGGGGCGGTTGTCGATGATGGTGACATTATTGCCCTCGCCAGCCAAATGGCGGGCGATGCTCGAGCCGACTTGGCCCGCCCCGCAAACCAGTACTTTCATGGATTGGCTTTCTGCTTCCGTGGGCCTCGGTCGTGCGGCTCAGGACGCGCGGTCACGCGTGCGGTCTTCGTCGCGCCGATGCCGAGCGATTTCAGCTTGCGGTGAAGCGCGGAGCGTTCCATGCCGACGAACTGGGCGGTGCGCGAGATATTGCCCCCGAAGCGGCCGATTTGCGCCATCAAATAATTGCGCTCGAACACCTCGCGCGCTTCGCGCAAGGGCAGGCCCATGATTTCCGACGAGCCATCGGCACGTGCTAGCGGTACGGCGGCGGCGGTCAGCTCGGGGGACAGCATGTCGGCGCGAATCGGCGCCCCGACCTCGCCGGTCGACATGATCATGACCCACTCGATCACGTTCCGAAGCTGGCGCACATTGCCAAGCCAATCGTGCGCCTGCAGCACCGCGAGCGCATCGGGCCCGATGGTGCGGCGCGGCAGACCCGAGGATTCGGCCGCGCGCGCCAGAAAGTGGGTGACCAGGTCGGGGATATCTTCACGGCGCTCGGCCAGCGCGGGCATGCGCATCGGTACGACGTTCAGGCGGTAGAACAGGTCCTCGCGGAACCGACCGGCTTCGATCTCGGCCTTGAGATCGCGATTGGTCGCCGCCATGACCCGCACATCGATCTGAACGCGATGGCCGCCGCCGACGCGCTCGAAGGTCTGCTCCTGCAAAACGCGGACGATCTTGGCCTGCGTCTCGAGCGGCATGTCAGCGATTTCGTCGAAAAAGAGCGTGCCGCCATGGGCCCGCTCGAACATGCCGATGCGGCGCGGGCTGGCGCCATCGGGGTAGCCGCCCTCCGTGCCGAACAGCTGGATTTCCAGCCCTTCCGGACCCATGAGAGCGGCGTTGACCACGACGAGCGGGCCATCACCGCGGCGCGAGCGGGCGTGGACGTAGCGGGCCAGCGTCTCCTTGCCGGAGCCCGCCGGCCCGGTAATGAAGACGCGGCTGCCAGTCGGTGCGACTTTTTCGGCTGAGGCACGCAGCGCGTTGATGACCGCGCTGCGCCCGACCAACGCGGTCTCGGGTCCGAGACGAAGGCGAAGCTCGGCATTCTCGCGCCTGAGCCGCGCGGCCTCGAGCGCCCGCGAGACCATGACGAGGAGCCGATCGGTCTTGAACGGCTTCTCGATGAAATCATAGGCGCCACGCTTGATCGCCGCGACCGCGGTTTCGATGTTGCCGTGGCCGCTGATCATCAGGACCGGCAGATCCGGATGCTTCAGGCGGACCTGTTCGAGCAATTCCATGCCGTCCATCGGGCTGCCTTCGAGCCAGATGTCGAGGATCGCGAGCGCCGGCGGCGGCATGCTGTCGATCAACGCAAGCGCGGCGCCGCTGTCGCCAGCGGTACGGGCCGCATAGCCCTCGTCGCCCAGTATGTCAGCGATCAATGAGCGGATATCGGGCTCATCGTCGACAATGAGAATGTCGGATGCCATCAGGCGCTTTGCTTTGTGGCGATTCGTGCAGTTCGCGAAGCGTTATCCCCGCGCGCGGTGAATGCAAGACCGATGCGTGCCCCCCCGCCTTCTCGATCGCCGAGGATCAGCTCGCCGCCATGATCCTCCATGATTTTCTTGACGATCGCGAGGCCGAGCCCCGTGCCTTTTTCGCGCGTCGTGACATAGGGCTCGGTCAGTCGATCGCGGCTTTCGCCGGGCAAGCCCGGCCCGTCATCCTCGACCGTCAGCATGATGCGCTCGCCCTGCCGCTCGATGCGTGTCCAGATATGGCCGAGCGGCGCCCCGGGCGCGCCATCGGCGCCGCGGCTCCGAATCGCCTCGGCCGCGTTCTTGAGCAGATTGGTGATCGCCTGGCCGATCTGACGCGAATCGCATTCGACGCGCGCCGGCTCGTCCAATTTGATCGGCTCATAGCCGATGTCCGGATTGGCCATGCGCTGCAACAGAATGGCCTGGCGTGCCAGGGCGGCAAGGTCTTCGCCGCGCATGACCGGCGCCGGCATGCGGGCGAACGCGGAGAATTCGTCGACCATCTGCCGAATATCGCCGACCTGGCGCACGATGGTGTCGGTGCAGGCGGTAAAGACTTCTGGTTCGGTCTTGATTTCGCGCAGGTATTTGCGTTTGAGGCGTTCCGCTGACAACTGGATCGGCGTCAACGGGTTCTTGATTTCGTGCGCGATGCGCCGCGCCACGTCGGCCCACGCCGCGGTGCGCTGGGCGGCGACCAGGGCGGTGATGTCATCGAAAGTGACAACGAAACCATTGACCTCGGTGCCGGCGGCCTCGCTGACGATACGCACGATCAAGGTGCGTGTTCGCCCATCGCGCTTGATTTCGACCTGAGCCTGAGCGACCCGCTCTGGCCGGCCGCGCGCGTCGCCGAGCAGCGCGGCCATCTCGGGAATCGCGCGGTCGAGGGGTTGCCCGATCAGGTCGTCCGCGCCGACGCCCAAGAGGCCAAGCGCCGAGCGGTTCGGCAACGTGATCACGCCGTGGGCGTCGAGACCGAGCACGCCGGCCGAAACGCCCTCGAGCACCGCCTCGGAAAAGCGACGGCGCTCGTCGAACTGTCGATTGGCGGCGATCAGCTCGGAGCGCTGGCTTTCGAGCTGACCCGTCATTCGGTTGAAGGCGCGGCTCAGACTGCCGATTTCATCGCCGGGCGCGCCTTCGTCGACGCGCGCACTCAGATCGCCCTCGCGCACCCGTTCGGCCGCCGCGATCAGCGAGCTGATCGGCTTGACCATCTTGTTGGCGAACACCAACCCAACCCAAATCGAGGCGAGCAGGATCAGCAACGCGACCACGACGAAGATCAGCACGAAGGTGATCTCGATGCCCGAACGCTGTAGCTCGAGTTTCTTGTAGTTCGAAACGGTGCTTTCGACCTTTCGAACGTGATTCAGCACACCCGATTCAATAAAACGGCCGACGAACAAATAGCCATCGACGAAGCGGTCGAGCCGAACGACGGCGCGCACCCGATCCTCGGCCTCCGAGCCAAGCACGACCGTTTCGCCGGCTTCAGCCTGTTGCATCGCGGCTTCGGGAATTCGTTCGAGGCCGAGCGAGAACGTCAGGCCATCTTGCGCGATCACCCTGCCATCGCGGCTGAGCACGAGGGCCTCGCTCAGATTTCGAAGTTCGGCCAAGCGGTCGACCAATTGGGACAGCAGGACGGGATTGTCGTTCAATTGAGGCGCTTGCCGATTGAGATCGGTCGCCATCGCCAAGACGTCGGCGCGAATTCCCTCGCGGTGTTCTTTCAAATAGGCCGCGGCGACCGCCGAGGATTCGTCGAGCGCGGTGCGGACCTGCTGGCTGAACCAGGCCTGCAGCCCGAGATCAAGAAACAGTGCCGAGAAAATCGAAACCAGGATCGCGGGCGTCACCGCGACGACGCCGAACAACGTCACCAGCTGACTTTGCAGGCGCGAGCCCGCCGAGCCGCGCCGGCGCTCGAGCCAGAGCCGCACCAGGCGATGGGCGACCACCGAGCCCAGCAGCAGCAGGAGCACGAGGTCGATATTGAGCAGGATCAGCACGATGCGCGGGCTCGATTCGAACGGCGCCGAGCCCGACATCGCGAGGTAGGTCGAAATACCGCAGGCGAGTGCGGCGACGGCCAGCGCAATCGCGAGGCGACGCGCCACACCGGCACGGGTAAACCAACGGTTCAGCCGGCCAATCAGCTTGAGTGGCGGAACCTGCAATGCGTCGCTGGCGCGATCAGAGGTCACGGACGACATGGAGTTCGAGCTCGCGGATCTTTTTGCGCAACGTGTTACGGTTCAACCCTAGCAGTTTGGCGGGCTGCACTTGATTGCCGCGCGTCGCGGCGAGCGCGATCGACAGTAGCGGTCGCTCCATCTCGCGTAGAATACGGTCATAGAGACCGTTGGGTGGCAGTTCGTCGCCATGCGCGGCGAAATAGCGGCAGAGGTGCTGCTCGAGCGCGTAGCCGAGATTGTCGGGATCACCGTCGCGGGACGCGATCGCCCCAGCGAGCGTCGGCGCCGCCGGCTCGGTGAACGCCGCATCGATCGCCTCGGGCCCGATCTCGTCCGCGCCATGCAGCGCGGCGAGCCGACGCGCGAGATTGTCGAGTTCGCGCACATTGCCGGGCCAAGCATGGGCGTTCAGGCGCGCCATGGCCTCGGCCGAAACGGTCTTGTGCGGCAATCCATCGGCCGCCGCGCGCGCCAGGAACGTCCGCATCAGAAGCGGAATGTCGGTCTTGCGCTCGCGCAGCGGCGGCACGTTGATCGGCACGACGTTGAGCCGATAGAACAGGTCCTCGCGGAACAACCCTCGCGAAACAAACTGGCGCAGGTTTCGATGCGTCGCCGCGATGATGCGGACATCGACCTTGATCGGCTGGCGCCCGCCAACCGTGGTGAACTCACCATCCTGGAGGACGCGCAGGAGGCGCGTCTGCGCCTCGATCGGCATGTCGCCGACTTCATCGAGGAAGAGCGTGCCGTCATCGGCCTCTTCGAAGCGCCCAACCTTGCGCGCGACCGCGCCAGTGAAGGCACCTTTTTCGTGGCCGAACAGCTCGGATTCAATCAGCTCGCGCGGGATCGCCGCCATGTTGACCGCGATGAACGGCTTGCCGCGTCGCTTGCCGTAGCTATGCAGGGCGCGCGCGATCAGTTCCTTGCCGGTGCCCGATTCGCCGGTGATCAGGACCGTGAGATCGTTGCCGGTCAGGCGCGCGATGACACGGAATACTTCCTGCATGGCGGCTGATTGACCGATCATCGGCAGGGCCTCGCCCGCGCTTTCGAGGCCGTCACCGGCGTCTCGCCCCGGCGACGGCCTGGGCTCGAGCGCGCGTTGCACCGCACTGACCAGCACATTCAAATCGAATGGCTTCGGCAGATAGTCGAAGGCGCCGCGCTCGCTCGCGCGGATCGCGGTCAGCAGTGTCGAGCGCGCGCTCATCACGATCACCGGCAGCTCGGGCCGCGCTTGACGGACACGCGGCAAAAGCTCGAGCGCGTCGCCATCGGGGAATACGACGTCGGTCACCAGAAGATCGACCGGCTCGCCCGTGACCCGGCGCCAGAGCGCGGTCGCGCTCGATACCGTCTCGACCTCGTGCCCGAGGCGACCAAGTGCGCGATGCAGCACGGTCCGGATGCTCTGGTCGTCGTCGGCCACGAGAATATGGGCAGGCGGCCTTGTGAGCGCGTCGGTCATGGCGCGGCGACTTCGGGCGCGGTCGGGAGGAAGACGCGGAACTCGGTGCGACGCGGCGCGCTTTCGAACTCAAGCGCGCCGCCGTGGTCGCGCACCAATTTGGCCACCAGCGCCAGACCGAGACCCGAACCACAGGATTTGGTCGTGACATAGGGATCAAACAGATTGTCGCGTACCGCATCCGCGATGCCGACGCCGTTGTCGCGCACCATGACGCGGATCGGCGCCTGGTGCCGATGCGTGCCATCCGATGCCGTGACCATGAGGCCGGTCTCATAGGCGGTGCCGAGCACGATTTCGCCGCCGGTTTCGGGCAAGGCTTCGGCCGCGTTCTTGACGAGATTGAGGAACAGCTGCACGAGCTCGTCACGATTGCCGAGGACCGGCGGTAGCGAGGGATCGTAGGCCTCGATAATGCGCGCGTTGCGGGCAAAGCCGTTGGCCGCCACGGTTCGCACGCGGTCGAGCACCTCGTGGATGTTAACCGCCTCGCGCCTGAGCCGGGGTATATCGCCGAACGCTTCCATGCGCGTGATCAGGGCGGCGATGCGGTCGACCTCGTCGCGAATCATACGCGCCAAATCGCGATCGGCGTCGGACGCGCCATCCTCAAGCAATTGCGCCGCGCCGCGTATTCCGGAAAGCGGATTCTTCACTTCGTGGGCCAGCATGGCCGCGAGCGCCACGACCGCCCGCGCCGATTCGCGCCGATTCGCGCTGCTGATGCTGGCGGTCGAGCCGGAGCAGAATGGCGCGCTCGCGCAGACATAGCAGCACGGAGCCCTCGCCGCCGCCGTCCGGGCCGAGCGGCGTGACGTCGAGATCGACCTCGAAGCTCAGCCCACGGCGCGGCAGGACCAAGCGGACCGCATGCTCGCGAACCGGCTGGCGCAGTTTTCGGGTGCGCTCGATCAGGGCGAAGACGGGGCTGTCGGGCAAAAGCACACGCTTCAAACCCTGGGTGAGATAGGCAGCGCCGGCGCCTAGCAATTCCTCGGCCGCGGGATTGACGTAGCTCGCGATGTCGTCACGATCGATCCGCACCACGGCAAACGGCAGCGCGGCCAGGATCGGCTCCGTCAGAATCTCTGGCGAAAGCGGCGCTGGCAGCTCACGAACAAAATTAAGCAGGCTTTGGCCCTTGGTCATGAATTAAGCACCGGAACTCACTGCCCAAAAATTAGGCATAGACTACCCGCCGCACCTGATGCTCGCAAGGATTTATGTTGCGACCTCGCCCCCCGCCGCACCGTAGAAAACGACCCAAACCGCGAAATCATCACTGAAGGACTCGAAGCGGTGCGGCACGCCGGCCGGCACGAACAGCATGTCGCCGGGGTTGAAGGGGCGTCGCTCGCTGCCGTTCAAGAATACCCCGGTGCCGCGCGCGACGATGTAGGCCTCGTCTTGATCGTGCGGCACCTGAGGATCGGCGCCGCGCGGCGCATAGACGCCGATCCGCGCGCTGCCGTGAGTCAGCACCACTTCGAAGGGTTTCGGCTTGCCGCCACGCGCCGCGATTTTGGCGAGCGTCTCGTCGAGCCGCGCGAACCATCCGGCCGGCGGCATGGAAGGTGGTCCTGAGTTGGCGTTATTCATGGCGCAATGCTAGCAGGACGCGTTCGGCACGGCATTGGCAATCCGCCAGACCGCCTGTAGCTTCGCCTCGACATCCGATTCCCGAACCAAGGTATCCCGTCACGATGCCAGGCGTCGCCGCCCTGATCGTTGCCGCTGGCCGAGGCCATCGCGTTGGCGGTGCTCTGCCCAAGCAGTATCAGGATTTGGCCGGCCGCCCGGTGCTGCATCACACGCTGCGCGCGCTGGGCGGCCACCCGAGCGTCGATCTGGTGAGGGTCGCGATCCATCCGGACGATGCGGCGCTCTATCGGCGCTCGATCAGCGGCCTGCCCGAGACGATCAATGCGAAGCTGAAGCCGCCGGTGTCGGGGGGCGCGCTGCGCCAGGAATCGGTTCGACACGGTCTCGAAAGCCTGGCCTCTTTCACGCCCGACTTTGTTCTGATCCATGACGGCGCTCGACCGTTGGTCTCGGGCGCGGTCATCGATCGGACGCTTGCCGCGCTGGCCGCGTCCGACGGCGCGATCGCCGCGCTCAGAGTGACCGACACGCTGAAACGTGAGGGCGAACGCGGGCGCGTTCAGGCGACGCTCGACCGCCAGGGTCTGTGGCGCGCGCAAACGCCGCAAGGCTTTCGCTTTGCGGCCATCCTCGCCGCGCACCGCGCCGCGGCCGAAGGTCCCGAACTGACCGACGACGCGCAAGTCGCCGAGCGTGCCGGCCTCGGCGTCGTGCTGGTCGAGGGCGAGGAGAACAACCTCAAGATCACCACGCCGGACGATTTTCGCCGCGCCGAGCGCGTGCTCGGCGCCTTCGATGAGGGAACGGCCATGATCGCCTTCGAGCCGCGCACCGGCACGGGCTTCGACGTGCATCGTTTCGGCCCGGGCGATCACCTGATGCTGTGCGGCGTGCGCGTGCCCCATGATTCGGGCGTCTTGGCGCATTCGGATGGCGATGTTGGGTTGCATGCGTTGGTCGACGCCATATTGGGCGCGCTCGCGGCTGGCGATATCGGCAGCCATTTTCCGCCCAGCGATCCGACCTGGCGCAACGCCGATTCCGCGCTCTTCGTTCGACATGCCGCGACTCTGGCGCGCCGGCGTGGCGCGACGATCTCGCATGTCGATGTGACGTTGATCTGCGAGCGGCCGAAAGTTGGCCCGCACCGCGCGGCGATGGTGGGGCGCCTGGCCGATCTGCTCTCGATCACGGCCGACCGCGTCAGCGTCAAGGCGACCACGACGGAACAACTCGGCTTCACCGGGCGACGCGAGGGCGTGGCGGCGCAGGCGGTCGCCACACTGCTCGTGCCCACGGCGCACAAGACTTGATCATGGCGCGGCGCCGGCCCTTCCGACGCGCCTCCGACACCTCGCTCGCGGCTCTGATCGCGACCTGGTTCGGCGTCGGCCTGCTGCCCGGCGCGCCGGGCACGTTCGGCTCGCTCGCGGCGCTGCCGTTCGCCTGGGCGATCGCGACCTATCTCGGCTTGCTTGGCCTTGCCATCGCGATCGCCATCGTGTTCGTCGCGGGCGTCTGGGCCGCCGGCCGCTATGCCCGCGCGCGCGGCGTCGCCGATCCCGGCTCGATCGTGGTCGACGAGGTCGCCGGGCAATGGCTGGCACTCGTCCTTGTGCCGCCGGATCCGATCGCCTATGCGATTGGCTTCGCGCTATTCCGCGCCTTCGATGTGATCAAGCCTTGGCCGATCAGCGCGCTCGACCGCCGGGTCAAGGGCGGCTTCGGCGTCATGCTTGACGACTTGTTCGCCGGCGCCATCGCCGCCATCCTGCTTTGGAACGCCTGGATCTGGATTGGGCCATGAGCCGCGACGGTTCGATCAATGAAAAGGCGACGGCCCTCCTCGCGCTTTGCCGCGCCCGTCGGCTCAAGCTCGCGACCGCCGAGTCATGCACGGGCGGCCTGATCATCGGCTGCCTGACCGATATCGCCGGCTCGTCGGATGTCGTCGATCGCGGTTTTGTCACTTATTCGAACGCGGCAAAGACCGAAATGATTGGCGTGCCTTCGGGCTTGCTCGCACGCGACGGCGCGGTCAGCGCGAGCGTCGCACGCGCCATGGCGGAGGGCGCCCTCGCCCGCTCGAACGCCGACCTCGCGGTCGCGGTCACCGGCATCGCCGGGCCGGGTGGCGCGACGACGGAAAAGCCGGTCGGCCTGGTTTTTTTCGCATGCGCCCGGCGCGGCGCCATGACCAGGCATGAGCGTCGTGTCTTCCCCGGCGACCGCGCGGCGGTGCGCCAGGCAACGGTCGACGCCGCGCTCGAACTCCTGCGAGCCCTCGCCGAGGCGGAATGAAAGGCGCGCGAACGCTCAGAACAGCGTGACGTCGATCGCGGCCCATACCGAAAGCCCAAGGAAGGCCCCAACCACGGCGCCGAACAAACGCTGTTCGCGCCAAGCCGTCACTCCCAAGGCGAGGCCGATCAGGGGGCCAGGCCAGCCCAGATCAAGCGCCGAGACGGCGAGCGATGGAACATCAATGTCCGGTGCCAAATCAAGCATAATGGCCGGTCTCCAAAATGGCCGCGGCCGAACGACTCAGCGCCTCCGAGACTGTCAGAACGTGGTATTGGTTTCCTTGCCAGACCGGGTTAATGCCGCGCCGGCCGGGCAAGACACAGGTTTGACACATGGCACCCCGGTGCCCATTCCTCGACCCCGATATCGGCCGGCGTCACAGAGGGGGGCCGGAGGCCCGCAATAGGCCGGAGACGCCATGCTCAAACAGGTGATGGACTTGCTCGGCGGTCGTGTCGCGCCAAGCCGGTCGAACGGCGCGGGCGACGTGCAGCTTGCCGTGGCCGCTCTGTTGGTCGAGGCCGCGCGCATGGACAGCGATTTCGATGCGGCGGAGCGCGCGACCATTCGCCGTCTTCTGGCTGCCAGGTTCGAGCTTAGCCCGGAGGCCACGGAGCAACTGATCGCGAGCGCCGAGCACGCGGTTCAAAACGCGACGCAGTTGTTTCCGTTCACGCGCGAGGTCTGCAAGCGGATGGACCCCGAGGCACGCGCTCTGGTCGTCGAGATGCTATGGAAAGTCGCCTATTCCGACGGCACGCTCGACCCGCACGAGGACATGCTCGTCCGCCGCGTCGCCGGCTTGATCCACGTGCCGGATCGCCAGCGCGCGACGGCACGCCAGGAGGCATTGGCCAAGCTCGCCGCCCGACGCGATCCCCCCAGCGCGACCGACTGAGCGATCGATCAGAGCCGCTCGGCTCCGGCGCGGGCGCAAATTTCATCCTCCTCGCCGGTGCCGCCGCCGACACCGCAGCCGCCCTCGACCACCCCGTTCCGGACGATCGGCACGCCGCCCCGGCCGAGGATCATGTGCCCGCCCTCGGCCGCGACGATGCCGCGAAAGGTCGGATGATCGGCGCGTTCGGTCAGATCGCCGCTCGGGCGGCCGAACGCAGCCGAGGCGATCGCCTTGCCCTGACAACCATAGGCGCTGGCCCAGATCGCACCATCCATGCGCTGAAACGCGAGCAACCGGCCGCCAGCGTCGCAGACCGCGGCGCTGACCTTGATCTTGAGCTCCTTGGCTTTGGCCAGCGCGCCCTCGGCGATGCGATTGGCCTCTTCAAGCGTCAATGCCATGTCCGGACTCCTTTGCCATTGCGAAACGCGCAGTTTGCCATCGCAGCCAACACCTGCCAAATAGCGCGCATGGATTCGAAGCGTTGGCGCGCCTCCGAGCCGGTCGTGCGCGGGCGCCAAACCATCCAGCCATGGGTCTCGGGTCGATGCCGGCCATCGTCTATCGCAAAGGCTCTTTTGATACCGGCGGCCCACAACTGGTCGGCCTGCAGGCCGCCAATCGGAATTTCCTCGAGGCCCTGGCGCGCGACGAAGCGGTCGACGACCTTAGCTGCTACGCACCGGAGCGGAAGGACTTCGAGGACTTTCGTTCCCAGGTCGATCGGCTCAGGCCGCCTTCGACGACGCTTTCCTTCATTCCGTTTGGCGATCAGGCGGGCCTCGCGCGCGCCGGCGTGCTGCACCGTTACGATCCCTTTATGGCGTCGCATCTATGGCAACGCCGGTTCGTCGATCAGCGCCTCTACAGCGTGGCCGGGATCATCCATTCGATCAGCTCGCAGCCCAGCATGGCGGCGATCGGCAATCTGGTCGTCGCGCCGTTCCAGCCCTGGGACGCACTGATCTGCACCTCCAAGGCCGGAAAGGACGCGGTCACCACGCTGCTCGGCAATTGGGCGGAGTATCTCGCTCAGCGCCTCAATGCCCGACCTGCGATCAACCTCACTTTGCCAATCATTCCGCTGGCGATCGATTGCGCCAGGTTCGACCGAGGCGACGCGGCTGCTGATGTGCGTTCGCGAACGCGCGCGCAACTCGGTGTCGGTGACGACGACATCGTGGTGCTGTTCGTCGGGCGCCTGACTTTTAAGCGCAAGACCCACCCGGTGCCGATGTATCTGGCCTTGCAGCGGGC
>CAMDDO010000043.1 GCA_945892755.1 Rhizobium sp. Q54
CGCGGGGCGCACCCGGATCGGGCCGCGCACGCGCATTTATCCGTTTGCCTCGATCGGCCATCCGCCGCAGGACCTGAAATACAAAGGCGAGCCGTCGCGCCTCGTGATCGGCGCCGACAACGTGATCCGCGAGCACGTCACCATGAACCCGGGCACCGCCGGCGGCGGTTTGCTGACCTCGGTCGGCGATCATTGCCTGTTCATGGTGGCCTCGCACGTCGCCCATGATTGCCGGGTCGGCAATCATGTCGTGTTGGCCAACAACGCGACCATCGGCGGCCATGTCGTGCTCGACGATTGGGTGATTCTTGGTGGGCTCGCGGCGATCCATCAGTTCGTGCGGATCGGCAAGCACGCCATCATCGGCGGCATGTCGGGCGTCGAGAACGACGTGATCCCCTATGGCTCCGTCATGGGCGACCGCGCCCGGCTCGCCGGCCTGAATGTGGTCGGCCTGAAGCGGCGCGGCTTCGATCGCGACGCGCTGCACGACATTCGGCGCGCCTTTCGCCTGCTGTTCGCCGACGAAGGCACGATGGCCGAGCGGCTCACCGACGTGGCCGAACTGTTCCCCGACAACGAGCCGGTGATGGACATCGTGCGCTTTATCCAATCGGCCAGCGAGCGGGCGATCTGTCAGCCGCGACGCAACGCGGCCTGAGCGCCAGGGCAACCGGCATGGCAGGCGCCGCGGCAAAGCTCGGCATTATCGCCGGCGGCGGGGCTTTACCGCGCGGCGTGGTCGAGCGCTGCCAGGCAAGCGGCCGGCCGGTTTTCGTCGTCGCGATCGAGGGCCACACCGAACCGAAGACGTGCGACGGCGTGCCCCATGTCTGGCTCCGGCTCGGTGCGGTCGGTGCGCTTCTGAAGGCGTTGAAGGCCGAACGCTGCATCGAAGTGGTCATGATCGGCCCGATCGCGCGACCGTCATTCAGCGCGCTCAAACTCGATCTGCGTGGAATCGGGCTCTTGGCGAAAATCGGCAAGGCCGCGGCGCAGGGCGACAATGCCCTGCTCGAGATCGTGATCGGCGAGCTCGAGCGCGAGGGCTTCAAGGTGATTGGCGCTGACGACCTGCTTGACGATGCGACGACGCCGATCGGCGTGCTCGGCAAGATCGCGCCCGATGAGCTCGCGCGCCGCGACATCGATATCGCGTGCCGCGCCGCGCGACAACTCGGCATCGTGGATATCGGCCAAGCCGTCATCGTGCAGCAAGGCGTCGTGCTTGGCGTCGAGGCGATCGAGGGCACCGATGCGCTGATCGCACGCTGCGCCACGCTCAGGCGCGACGGGCCGGGCGGCGTGCTGATCAAGCTCAAGAAACCGGGCCAGGAGGCGCGCGCCGATCTGCCGACGATCGGGCCGCGCACGATCGAGGGCATGGCGGCGGCGGGCCTGCGCGGTGTCGCGCTCGAGGCCGGCGCTTCGCTGATCGTCGACCGTCGCGCGGTGCTCGAGGCGGCCGACCGGCGCGGCATTTTCGTGATCGGGATCGCGCCGCCGTGAGTCGGGAGACGGAGGACGCGCCGCTGGTCTTTTTGGTGGCGGGCGAAGCCTCGGGCGACGTGATCGGCGGACATTTGATGGCGGCGCTCAAGCGCAAGACAGGCGGCGCGATCCGCTTCGCCGGGGTCGGCGGGCCGCGCATGGCGGCCGAAGGGCTGGTCAGTCGGTTTCCGATTGCCGAGTTGGCGGTGATGGGCCTCGCCGAGGTCGTGCCGCATATCCCGCGCCTGTTGCGGCGCATTCGCGAGGTGGCCGACGCCGCGACGCGGGCCCGGCCCGCCGCCGTGGTGACGATCGATTCGCCTGATTTCAGCTTCCGTGTCCAGAAGCGCTTGGCCGGCACGCAAGCCAAACGGATTCACGTCGTGGCGCCGCAAGTCTGGGCCTATCGGCCGGGGCGTGCCGCCAAGCTCTCGGCGTTTCTCGATCGCCTGCTGGTGCTGTTGCCATTCGAGCCGCCGTTCTTCGAGCGCTATGGCCTGGCCTGCAGCTTCATCGGCCATCCGGCGATCGAGGAAGGGCTCGACCGGGGCGATGGCGCGGCGTTCCGCGTGCGCCACGGCATCGCGCCCGCGCGGCCGATCCTGCTCCTGCTGCCGGGCAGCCGGCGCAGCGAAGTAGGCCGCATGTTGCCGGTCTTCGCCGCGACCGCCGCGCTGCTCCGGCAAAGCATTCCGGACTTTGTCGTGATCGTGCCAAGCGTCTCCCATCTCGTGCCGTTCGTGCGGGCCGAGCTCGCCCGCCTTGGGCTCGAGGCGCTGGTGGTCGAGGGGCGCGCGGACAAGCTTGGAGCCTTCGCCGCCGGGCGCGCCGCCTTGGCGGCGTCGGGCACGGTCACGCTCGAGCTCGGCCTTGCCGGTCTGCCCATGGTGGTGGCCTATCGCATGAACCCGCTCACCGCCGCGATCGCGCGGCGCCTCGTGCGCGTGCCGCATGTCGCCATGATCAACCTTGTGCTCAAGCGCGGCTTGGTGCCCGAATTCCTGCTTGAGGCCTGCCGGCCCGAGCGTTTGGCCCCGGCGCTGGCCGAGCTTTTGGTTGACGGCGCGGCCCGGCGTGCTCAAATCGAGGGCTTCAAGGAGGCTGCGGGGCGGCTGAAAGCGGGTGACATCGCGCCCAGCGAACGGGCCGCCGATATCATCCTGGGTGCGATCGGCGCGGCGCCGACCGGTTGAAAGAGAAAGGGAGACAACGATGGCGAATGCGGCTGCGGCGAGCAACGAGGGCGCGCGAATCCTCCACACCATGATCCGGGTCAAGGATCTCGATCGCTCGCTCGATTTTTACACCCGGCTCCTCGGCATGAGGCTGTTGCGCCGGAACGACTATCCCGGAGGCCGTTTCACGCTTGCCTTCGTCGGCTTCGGCGACGAGGCGTCGAGCGCGGTGCTCGAGCTGACGCACAATTGGGATCAGGCCGAGCCCTATGATATCGGCTCGGGCTTCGGCCACGTCGCGATCGGCGTCACCGATATTTACGGCACCTGCAAAGGGCTCGAGGCCGCCGGCGTCAAGATCCCGCGCCCGCCCGGTCCGATGAAGCACGGCACCACCGTGATCGCCTTCGCCGAGGATCCCGACGGCTACAAGGTCGAACTGATCGCGCGCTGAGCGAAGCAGAGCGATTTCGGCTTACGAGGAATAAGCTTACGAGGAATTATTGATCTCACCCCCACCCGGCGCTTCGCGCCGACCTCCCCCCTCGAGGGGGAGGGAAAAATAGGAAAGTACGCCCGCCGTTCAAATCTTATTTCCCTCCCTCCTTGCGGGGGAGGGAAGGGGGGGGGGTGCTTCCGGTTAGATTGAAACCGTTCTAATTCAGCAGCAGCCCGGCGATCAGGCCGCCGAGCGCGGCGGAGACCAGCGCAAGCAGGGCCGGCCGGCCGATCGCGGCAAATCGGGGCGACCGCTGATTGTCGTTCGCCGCATTCAGCGCGATCCGGCGCACGCGGCCGGCGGCCTCCTCGACCGGTTCGGTCGCGAGGCGCCGGCGCAGCGGCGCCGGGGCACGCGGCTTGCGCGCGCGCCGGCCGGTCTCGGCCTTCTTAGCCACGCTTATCGAGCGGCACGTAGGCGCGCTCGGGCGAGCCGGTATAAAGCTGGCGGGGCCGGCCGATCTTCTGCTCGGGATCCTCGATCATTTCCTTCCATTGCGCGACCCAGCCGACCGTGCGCGCCACCGCGAACAGCACGGTGAATAGCTTGGTCGGGAAGCCGAGCGCCTTCAAAATGATGCCCGAATAGAAATCGACGTTCGGGTAGAGCTTGCGCTTGTGGAAATAGTCGTCCTCGAGCGCGATGCGCTCGAGCTCCAGGGCGATCTCGAGCAGCGGCTCGTCCTTGATGCCGAGATCGCTCAAGACCTCGTGGCAGGTCTCGCGCATGACGCGCGCGCGCGGGTCGAAGTTCTTGTAGACCCGGTGGCCAAAGCCCATGAGCTTGAAGTTGTCGTCCTTGTCCTTGGCGCGCTTGACGAATTCGGGAATGCGGCTCTTGTCGCCGATCTCCTTCAGCATCTTGAGCACCGCTTCGTTGGCGCCGCCATGCGCCGGCCCCCAGAGCGTCGCGATGCCGGCCGCGATGCAGGCATAGGGATTGGCGCCCGACGAGCCCGCGAGGCGCACCGTCGAGGTCGAGGCGTTCTGCTCGTGATCGGCGTGCAGAATGAGCAGTCGATCGATCGCCCGCGCGTGGATCGGATTGATCTTGTACTCCTCGCACGGCACCGCGAAGGTCATATTCAGGAAGTTCTCGGCGTAGCTCAGGTCATTGCGCGGATAGATGAACGGCTGGCCGATCGAATATTTATAGGCCATCGCGGCGATGGTCGGCATCTTCGCGATCAGCCGGTGCGACGCGATCATGCGGTGCGTCGCGTTCCTGATGTTGGTGTCCTCGTGGTAGAACGCGGCGAGCGCCCCGACCACGCCGATCATCACCGCCATCGGGTGCGAGTCGCGCCGGAAGCCGCGATAGAGCAGTTGAATCTGCTCGTGCACCATGGTGTGGCGCGTGATCGCGATATCGAACTCGCGCCTCTGCGCCGCGGTCGGCAGATCGCCATTGAGCAGCAAATAGGCGACCTCGAGGAAGCCGCTGTTCTCGGCCAGCTGATCGATCGGATAGCCGCGATGCAGGAGGATGCCCTTTTCACCGTCGATGTAGGTGATGCCCGACTGGCAACTGCCGGTCGACATGTAGCCGGGGTCGTAAGTGAAGACGCCCGAATCCTTGTAGAGCCCGCGCACGTCGACCACCGACGGCCCGAGCGTGCCGTCATAAACGGGGAACTCGACCGTCTTGCCGGTGGCGCCGTCCGACAGCGTGACCGTCCGCGACGGCGTCAGTTCCTTGACCGTCTTGGCTGGCATGAATCCCCCTTATCGTGATCAGAACGGCCGCCCATCCGCGGCGAAGACGAGACGACAGCACGCGGCCCGGCGGTCCACTCGCCGACCGAATCCCGTGTCGGTTTGAGGCGCCGGATGATAGGGCCGCCGCGCCAAGTTTTCAATTGAGCCGGTTCGGCCGCCGCGCGAAACCGGCGCGGCCCTCAGGGCCCGGCAAGATCGCCAATCCGGCCAAGCACTTCGTCGCGGCCGAGCGCGACCATCACGTCGAAAATGCCGGGCGACACGGTCGAGCCGGTGAGCGCGGCGCGGAGCGGTTGCGCGACCGCGCCGAGCTTGATCCCGGCGCCCTCGACATGGAGGCGCACGCAGGCTTCGAGCGCGGCCGCGTCCCAGGCCGGAAGGACGGCAAGCTTCGCCTTGAGCGCCCCGAGCAGGCGCCGCGCGTCGTCGCTCATCAGCTTCGACGCGGCGGCATCGAGCGGCAGCGGGCGCGCGCGGAACAGGAACAAGGCACCGTCGGCGAGCTCGATCAGGCTACGCGCGCGCGGCCGCAGCCCGGGCAACACGGCATCGAGCCGGGCGCGCTCGGTCGGGCTCAGGGCACGGCCGAGGCTCGCTTCGAGGCGCGCGACGACGGGCGGGATCAAGCGCTCGGGCGCGGCGTCCTTGATGTAGTGCGCGTTCAGGCTGAGCAGCTTTTCCATGTCGAAACGCGCGGGCGAGCGGCCGACGGCCTCGAGCCCGAACCAGTCGATCGCCAGCGCGGTCGAGATGATCTCGTCGTCGCCATGGCTCCAGCCGAGCCTGAGCAAATAGTTCCGCATCGCCTCGGGCAGCAGCCCCATCGTGGCATAGGCATCGAGCGCGACCGCGCCGTGACGCTTGGAAAGCTTGGCGCCGTCGGCGCCATGGATCAGCGGGATGTGGGCGTAGCGTGGCGGCTGCCAGCCGCAGGCGAGAAAGAGCTGGGTCTGACGAAAGGCGTTGGTCAAATGGTCATCGCCACGAATCGCATGCGTCACGTCCATGTCATGATCGTCGACCACCACCGATAGCATGTAGGTCGGCGTGCCGTCGGCGCGCAGCAGCACCATGTCGTCGAGCTCGGCATTGGCGACCGCGACGCGGCCTTGCACCAGATCCTCGACGATGGTTTCGCCGGTCTGTGGCGCCTTGAAGCGGATCACCGGCTTGATGCCGGGCGGCGCGTCCTTCGGGTCGCGCTCGCGCCAGCGTCCGTCATAGCGCGGCGAGCGGCCCTCGGCCCGCGCCCGTTCGCGCATCTCCGTGAGTTCGGCCGGCGAGCAATAGCAGTGATAGGCCTTGCCCTCGGCGAGCAGATCGCGCGCCACCTGGGCGTGACGCGCGGCGCGCGCGAATTGGAAGACCGGCTCGCCGTCCCAATCGAGCTCGAGCCAGCGCAAGCCCTCGAGAATCGCGCGCACCGCATCCTCGGTCGAGCGTTCGCGATCGGTGTCCTCGATGCGAAGCAGGAATTTGCCCTGGTGGTGCCGCGCGAACAGCCAGTTGAACAGCGCGGTGCGCGCGCCGCCGATATGGAGATAGCCGGTCGGCGAGGGCGCGAAACGGGTGACGACGGTCATAAGCGGCGCTCGGTGGTTCGGGACGACGCCCGGTTTGAGGTCGCGGCGGTGTAGCATATCGCCCGCCATGGCGGAACCGACGGCACCCATTGATTGGCCGGGTCTTGACGACGCGGCCGAGCGCGCTGGCGGGCGAGGGGCGCGCGCCGCCGCCGCCGCGCTTGGCTGGTTCGCCGCCGAGCGCGACCGCTGGGTGCTCTGGCTGCCGGTCTTCATCGCATTTGGCGTGCTGGTCTATTTCGAATTGCCGGTCGAGCCGCCGTCTTGGCCGGCGCTGGCGCTCGCGGCGGGCCTTGCTTTGGCTGCACTCGCGCTGCTCCGTCGTTCGGGCCTGCTCGCGCTCCTGCTGGTCGCCTGGGCCGCGGTCGCGCTTGGCTTCGGGGTCGCGAGCCTCCGCACGCAGGCGGTCGACGCGCCCATCCTCGAGGCGCCCATTGGTCCGGCCTGGATAACCGGCGCCGTGATGGAAGCGGGGAGCGGCGAGCGCGAACGGCGCGTGATCTTGGAGCGCGTCGAGATCGACGGTCTCGAGCCTCGGCTGACGCCGGAGCGCGTGCGGCTCAGCTTGCGCGGCAAGGCCGCCACGTCGGACGGTGGCGCGCTCGAGCCGGGCGCGCGCATTCGCGTGCGCGCCCATCTGCGTCCACCACCGGGGCCGACCGCGCCCGAGGCCTGGGATTTCGGCCGGCAAGCCTATTTCGAGCGGATCGGCGCGATCGGCTATGCGGTGGCCGCGCCCGAACTGATCGAACCGGCCAAGGGGGGCGGTTTTTGGACGCGGGTCGAGCGCGTGCGCGGCCTTGTCAGCCGTCGCCTGATGGGCGGGCTGCCGGGCGAGGCCGGCCCATTCGGCGCCGCGCTCCTGATCGGCGACCGGAGCGCGATACCCGAAGACCTGATGGCGGCGATGCGTGATTCCGGACTCGCGCACCTGATCGCGATCTCGGGCCTAAATCTCGGCCTCGTCGCGGGCTTCGTGTTTGTCAGCTTGCGCGCGGCGTTCGCGCTCGTGCCGTCGCTCGCGCTGCGTTACCCGGTCAAGAAGTGGGCGGCGGCCGCGGCTCTGGTTGCGTCCTTCGGCTATTTTCTGCTCTCGGGCGGCAGCGTGCCGACCGAGCGCGCCTTTCTGATGACGGCGCTGGTCTTGCTCGCGGTCATGCTCGATCGCACCAGCCTCTCGATGCGCCTCTTGATGTGGGCGGCGCTCGTCGTCGTGCTGAGCGCGCCCGAGGCCGTGCTCGGTCCGAGCTTCCAAATGTCGTTCGGCGCGACCGTTGCGCTGATCGCCGCCTATGAAGCCGTGCGCGGGCCGCTCGCCGCGCTCGCCGGCCGAGCGCCGTTCTGGCAGCGCCCGGCGCTCTATATCGCGGCGGTCGGCTTCACCTCGCTGGTCGCCGGCATCGCGACCGGCCCATTCGCGCTCTATCACTTCAATCGCTTCGCCGATTATGGCTTGGTCGCGAACTTGATCGCGGTGCCGCTGACCGGTCTCTGGGTCATGCCCTGGGGGCTGGTCGCGCTGCTGCTGATGCCGTTCGGCGCCGAGTGGCTGGCGCTCGCCCCGATGTCGCTCGGGCTCGATGGCATCGCCGCGACCGCGCGCATGGTGGCGGCGTGGCCCGGCGCGGTCTCGCTCGTGCCGGCCATGCCGGGGCTGGCGCTTTTCTTGATCGTGCTTGGTGGGCTCTGGCTTTGCCTCTGGCGCCGGCGCGCGCGGCTGCTCGGCCTGCTGCCGATGGCCGGCGCGTTGGTCGCGATCGCGCTCGAACGGCCGCCCGATCTTCTGGTCGATGGCGAGGCCCGGTTGTTCGCGGTGCGCGCCACCACCGATGACAGCCTCTGGCTTTCGTCGCGGCGCGAGGCGCGCTTCCTTGCCGAATCATGGTTGCGCCAGGCCGGACGGTCCGAAGCCGGGCCATGGCCGATCGGCGGGCCCGGTGAGGCCGGTGAGGACACACAAGAGGCGCCGGCGCCGAGCGAGGCAGCGGCGCGCGACCCACATTGCGACGCCGAGGCCTGCGTCTTCGTCGTGGCGGGACGCGCGCTCTCGATCGTCAAAGGGCGCGGCGGACTCGCCGAGGAATGCCGGCGCGCCGATCTCCTGATCGCGCTCTTTCCCTTGCGCGCGTCCTGTCAGGGGCCCGACCTCACGATCGACCGTTTCGACCTTTGGCGCGAAGGCGCTCATGCGATCTGGATCGAGCCAAACGATCAGCGCGTGAAGACGGTACGGCAAACGCGGGGCGAGCGGCCCTGGGCACCGGCGCGTCGCTCCGCCCGGCAACGCGCCCTCGATCGGGAGGCCCAGTGACGGTCCGGCGCCGGGGCGCGCTCAGTAGCGCCGGAGCAGACCGACCAGCCGGCCCTGCACGCACACCCGGCTTGGGCCGAAGATACGCGTTTCATAGGCCGGGTTGGCGGGCTCGAGCGCGATCGATTCGCCCTTGCGCCGGAGCCGCTTCAATGTGACCTCGCTGTCATCGACCAGGGCGACCACGATGGCGCCGTTCTCGGCGCTGTCGCAGCGCTGGATCAGCGCCGTATCGCCGTCGAAAATACCGGCGTTGATCATCGAATCGCCTTCGACCTCGAGCGCATAGTGCTCGCCCGAGCCGAGCAGGCTGGCGGGCAGGTCGAGCCTGGTCGCCTCGTCGCGCAGCGCCTCGATCGGCGCGCCGGCCGCGATCCGGCCGTAAAGCGGCACCGAGACGACGCGCGGCCGGGCCGCCGCGTTGTTGGCCCGCTCCTGCTGGCCGAAATCGCCCGGAATGACGTTGCCGCGCAGCCCCCCGCTCGCCGGCACCAGATACGGGCGCTCCTCCGCGCCACGCTGTTGCGGCACCTTGACCACTTCGAGCGCGCGCGCGCGGTGCGGCAAGCGGCGCAGGAAACCGCGCTCCTCGAGCGCCGTGACCAGGCGGTGAATGCCCGATTTCGAGCGCAGCTTCACCGCTTCCTTCATTTCCTCGAAGGAGGGCGCCGTGTGGTTCGACTTCATATGCGAGTCGATGAACAGGAGAAGCTCAAGCTGCTTTTTGGTCAGCACGCGATGATCCTCCGCACGGGGTCGAACAAACAAGAAACGTTCGTTAGGCGTTCTAGGTTGGTTCCTCGCCGCTGTCAAGAGCCAGAGTCGGCGACGGTTTCAGAGATCATCAAGGCGGATGATCGGCACGCGCTCGCCGGCCTTGGCGGCCGGCGCAAGGGGCGGGCGCACGATCAGGCAGCCGGCGTTCGCCATCAGCGACATCATCGAGCTGTCCTGCTTGGCAAACGGCGCCGTGACCGCATTGCCGTCGGGTCGGGCTCGGAGCGCGGCGCGCACATAGTCTTGGCGCTCGTCATTGGCCGCGAGATCGACTTCTAGCACGGCGCTCTCGCTCGTCTCGCCGTCGCGCGCGAGGCCGAGCAGGCGGCCGATCGCGGGCTTCAAGAAAAGGATCGCACAGACCAGCGTCGAGACCGGATTGCCGGGCAGGCCCAAGAGGCGCGTCTCGCCGAGCCGGCCGAACATCAGCGGCTTGCCGGGGCGCATCGCGATCTTCCAGAAATCGAGCTCGAGGCCGGCGCCGCCGAGCACGTCGCGCACCAAATCATGTTCGCCGACCGAGGCGCCGCCCGTGGTGACCAGAAGATCGGTGCCGCGCGCGCCTGCGGCGAGGGCCTTGAGCGAGGCCTCGTTGTCGAGCGCGATGCCGAGATTGATCGGCTCGCCGCCGAAGCGGCGGATCGCCGCGAGCAGCGCGAGCGCGTTCGAGCTGACGATCTGGCTGGCGCCGATCGGCTCGCCCGGCATGACGATCTCGTCGCCGGTCGCGAGCACGGCGACGCGCGGCTTCCTGGTGACCCGAAGCCAGGGCAGGTTCATCGCGGCGGCGAAACCGATGGCGCGCGCATCGAGCCGGCGCCCGGCTTCGAGACCGACCTGACCGGCTTTGAAATCGAGCCCGGCGGGCCGCACATTGCGCCCGGGCGCGGTGTCGTGCAGCACGCGCACGCGCTCGCCCTCGGCCTCGACGTTCTCCTGGATGACGACGGTGTCGGCGCCCTCCGGCATCGGCGCGCCGGTGAAAATACGCACCGTCTCGCCCGCGCCGACGCGGCCTTGGTAATGCCCGCCGGCATGAACCAGACCGATCTGGCGCAAGGTCGTGGGCGCGTGCGCCACGTCGGCGCCGCGTGCCGCATAGCCGTCCATCGCTGAGACCGGCCAAGGTGGTTGGGTCACGCGCGCCCGGGCATCCTCGGCCAGCACCCGGCCATCGGCATCGGCCAGGCTGGTCGTCTCGGCGGGCAGGCGCGTCAGCGCCTCGAGGATGCGGGCTTTCGCTTCGGCGACGCTGAGCATTGTCTAGCCCGCCCGAAACTCGCCGGACTTGCCGCCCGCCTTGTGGATCAAGCGGAGATCGGTGATGCGCATGGCCCGGTCGATCGCCTTGCACATGTCATAGACCGTGAGCGCGGCGACCGAGGCGGCGGTCAGTGCTTCCATCTCGACCCCGGTGCGCGCGGTGATCTTGCACGTCGCCACGATATCGACCGCGCTCCGCGCCGGATCGCAGGTCAGATCGAGCGTCACCGCATCGAGCGCGAGCGGGTGGCAGAGCGGGATCAATTCGGGCGTCTTCTTCGCCGCCATGATGCCCGCGAGCCGCGCCACCGCCAGCACGTCGCCCTTCTCGATGCCACCCGCCATGATGCGCGTGAGGGTCTCGGGCTGCATCAGCACGCTGGCGGCGGCGCTCGCGCTGCGCTCGGTGGTCGCCTTGGCCGAGACATCGACCATGCGCGCGCGTCCCTCCGCGTCGAAATGACTGAGCCCGCCCGACGACGGCGCGCCGGCGCCGAGCAGCGCGCGCGTCGCGGCCGCGACATCGGCGTGGCGCATCAGCGCTTCGCCGACCAGAAAACGCCGCACGCCGATCGCTGCCATGCGCGCCAGATCGGCATGCGTCTCGAGCCCGCTCTCGCACACCACGTCACGTCCGGCCGGTACGCGCGGCGCCAGACGCTCGCTGGTCGCGAGATCGACCTTCAAGGATTTCAGGTCGCGGTTGTTGATGCCGATCAGGCGCGCCTTCAGTTTCAGCGCGCGCTCGAGTTCAGCCTCGTCGTGCACTTCGACCAGGACATCCATGCCAAGCTCGGTCGCGGCGGCCTCGAGCTCGGCGGCCTGATCGTCGGCCAGCGCCGCCATGATGAGCAGGATGCAATCGGCGCCGAGCGCGCGCGCCTCGATCACCTGGTAGGGATCGAGCATGAAATCCTTGCGCAGAACCGGCAGCGCGACGACGTCACGGGCGAGGGCGAGGAATTCATCCTCGCCCTGAAAATAGGGCGCGTCGGTCAGCACCGAAAGACAGGTGGCGCCGCCCGTTTGATAGGCGCGGGCGAGGGCGGCCGGGTCGAAATCGGCGCGGATCAGGCCCTTGCTCGGCGAGGCCTTCTTCAGTTCGGCGATCAGCGCGAAGCCGCTCCCGGTCGCCTGCCGCGCGAGCGCCACGGCAAAGCCGCGCGGCGCGCTCGCTGCCTCGGCCTTGGCGCGGAGGCTCGCGAGCGGAGCCAGGGCTTTCTGGCGCTGAATGTGCCGCCATTTATCGGCGACGATGCGGGCCAGGGTATCGCTCATGTTTCCTCGGCCGGCGGCCGGTTGGTGATCGCGATCAGCGCCTCGAGCGCGGCGCGGGCGCGGCCGGTGTCGACCGCGCGCGCGGCCAGGACCAACCCACCTTTGAGGTCGGGCGCCTTGTCGGCGATGACCAGCGCGGCGGCGGCATTGAGCAGCACGATGTCGCGCAAGGGCCCCTTGGCGCCGTCGAGCAGTTCGCGCAGCAATCGCGCGTTCTCCTCGCCATCGCCGCCGCGCAAATCGGCCAGCCTGGCGCGCGGCAGGCCGACCTCCTCGGGTGTGATCTCGAAGCGGCGCACGATGCCGCCCTTGAGCTCGGCGATGCGGCTCGGCCCGGTCGTGCTCAGCTCATCGAGGCCGTCCGCGCCATGCACGACCCAGACGCGCTCGGCACCCAAATTGCGCATCACCAGCGCCATGGGGTCGAGCCACTCGGGCGCGTAGACGCCCAGCAATTGGCGCTTGGCGCCCGCCGGGTTGGAGAGCGGCCCGAGCAAGTTGAAGATCGTGCGCACGCCAAGCTCGACGCGCGCCGGCGCGACATGGCGTGTCGCACCATGATGGCGCGGCGCCATCATGAAGCCGATATTGGCCATGCGCAGCGCTTCTTCGATCAGCGGCACGTCGGCATCGAGATTGACGCCGAGCGCCGCGAACAGATCGGCCGAGCCCGAGCGCGAGGACAGCGCGCGATTGCCGTGCTTGGCGACCGGCACGCCGGCGCCGGCCACGACCAGCGCCGCCGCGGTCGAAATATTGAAGCTGCCGCTGGTATCGCCGCCGGTGCCGCAGGTATCGATCGCGTTCGACGGCGCGGAAACTTTCACGACGCGCGCGCGCAGCGCGAGCGCGCCGCCGGTGATCTCATCGACCGTCTCGCCGCGCACCCTGAGGCCCATCAGGAACGCGCCCATCTGCGCCGGCGTCGCCTCGCCCGCCATCATCAGGCCGAAGGCATGACGCGCCTCCGCGACGGCCAGCCGCTCGCCCGCCGCGACCAGCCGGAGCACGGATTTCATGTCGTCGAGCTCGCTCATCGTCCGGTCATGGCCTCGTTCGGTTGGAGCGCAGCAAACCGGGCAGCGGCGGCGGCGTCAAGGGCGGCAGGTCCGACGGACAGCCGATCCGTCACGGCGCGGCGTGATGCGGTCAATCGTGACGCGGCGAATTATTGCGTCTGGCTCGTGCCAAACAATTCGCTGAGGCGAGTCTGATTGATGCCGACGCCGAGCTTGGTTTCGAGCGTCGCCTGATAGGCGATCGCAAGGTCCTCATCGCGCAGTCGACCGAGACCTTCGGCCAGACGCGCGACGTCTTCGGCCGCGGCGGCCGGATCGGGCGTCTCGCGGCTTTTCAAGATGGCGACCGCGTAGCCCTCCGGAATCGCGTCGATGATCGGCGTCGGCGCGTTCGGGTCCTGCTCGAACAAGGCACGCTCGAGGCTCGAGGTCGAGCCGCGCGCCTGGCTCGGCCGGTTGCGCACCAGGCCATCGAGTTCGACGATTTCGTACCCGGCTTCCTTCGCCGCGTCGGCCAGCTTCTTGCCCGCCTTGACCGCCGCCGCCAGCGCGTCCGCCGCCGTTCCGGCGCGCTTCATCCGCTCGGTCAGCTTCCAGATCGCCTGCACCTTGTCGCGAATCTCGGCCAGCGGGCGCAAGGCCGCCGGCTCGACCGCATCGAGCCGCGCGACGAAGGCGCTGTCCGCCCGGCTTTCGCGCAAGCCCGTATCGGCGTCCTTCTCGAGCTCGAAGACCGCGCCGATGATATCTTCGCGGTCGCCATAGCCGGCCAGCGCCTCGGTTCCGGCCTTTTCGAATCCGGCGGCATCGATGGTCAGCTTCGTCGTGTCGAGACCGACCGCCGTGGCCGCCTGTTCGACATTGGCGCCGCCCGCGAGCTCGTCCTCGATGGTCTTCGACAAGCGGACCAGGCTATCGGCCGCAAGCCGGAGCGACATCTCGGCCTTGATCTCGTCGCGCACCTCTTCATAGCCGCGCGTGCCGGCCGGCTTGATCGCCTTGACGCGGTAGAGGCTGAAGCCGAACGCGGTCTCGACCGGCGCGCTAGGCTTGTCGCGCTCGAGCGCGAAGACGACATCGGCGACCTGGGCCGGCAGCTTGTCCCTGGCGACGTCGTTCAGAACGGTCGCGGTCGCGCCCTTGGCGGTCAGCGCCTGGCTCATCTGCTCGAAGCTCTGGCCCTGGTCGAGCAGCCCGACGCCCTCCTTGATCGTCGCCTCGTCCTTGGCCAGCACCTGCTCGACCGTGCGCCGCTCCGGCAGATTGAACTCGTTGATGCGCGTGTCGTACTCGGCTTGCAGATCGTCCTCGCTGAGCTCGATCGTGCTGGTCAACGCCTCGGGCGCCATTCGGAGCAGCGTGATCGTGCGATATTCGGGCGCGGTGAATTGCGCGGCATTGTCCTTGTGGAAGGCTTCGAGCGTCGCCGCGTCCGGCTCGGGCAGTTCGAGCGCGTCGTCGCGCGCGATGATGGCCGATTGCGCGTTGCGGCGCTCCTGGCGCACGCGGTAGAGCGCCTCGGCGAGCGCCTTGGGCACCGGCCGGCCCGAGGCTACGGTGCCGAGCACCTGGTCGCGCGTCATGTCGCCGCGCACGAGATCTTCGTAGCGCTCGGGGCTCATGTTGTTGCTGCGCAATTGACGCTCGTAGAGCGCCTTGTCGAACTGGCCCTTCTCGTTCTGGAAAGAGGCCTGCGCCGCCACTTCGGCGCGCACCTGATCGTTCGAGACGGTGAGACCGAGCTGTTCGGCCTCTTGCTTGATCAGCGATTGCCCGACCAGACGCAGCAGGGTCTGGATATAGAGCCGCTGCTGCTGCGCCTGTTCGCTGGTGAGGCTTGGGTTGCGCGCTTGCAGGCGCGTGAGGTCGCGGCGGAATTCGCTTTGCAGCTGCTGGGCCGAAATGGTCTCCTCGCCGACCACGACAATGTCGTTTTGCCCGCCGCTGCCGGACTGAAAAACGTCGCTGATGCCCCACGACGCGAACGCGATGACCAGCACCAGCAGCACGCCCTTGCTCGTCCACGAGCGCAGGAAATCTTGAAACCTCACCGTCTAACCTCTTGACGTGAATGGCCCTAAATCGGGGCGAAGGCGCGCGATCTTAAGGCGACGGCGCGCCGCACGGCAACCGGGAAACCACCCCGTGCCTGGCTGGCGCGCGCGGCGCCGGCCATGATAGAACCGGGCCCGCACGACCGGTCCAACATGAATATCGTAGCAGCGATGGCGGCATCAGGCGTGCCGCGGCCTTTGGTCGTGGCGAACTGGAAGATGAACGGGCTGCGCCGCGACGGCATCGACCGCGCGCGCGCGCTGGCCGGGTTGGCGCGCGCCAAAGGGCACGGCCCATGCGATATCGCCCTTTGTCCGCCGGCGACCTTGCTGGTCGAGCTCCGCGCCGCGCTCGACGGCAGCGAAATCGCGCTCGGCGCGCAGGATTGTCACGCGACCGAAAGCGGCGCCCATACCGGCGATCTCGCCGCGCCGATGCTGGCCGATGTCGGCTGCCGCTACGTCATCGTCGGGCATTCGGAGCGCCGCGCCGGCCATGGCGAGACCGACGAGGCGGTGCGTAGCAAGGCCCTGGCGGCGTTGCGGGCCGGGCTGGTTCCGATCGTCTGCGTCGGCGAAAGCGAGGCCGAGCGGGGGCGGGGCGACGGCGTCAAGGTGGTGCGGGGTCAGCTTGATCGCGCGCTGCCCGAGGGCGTGGCGGCGGATGCGCTGGTGATCGCCTATGAGCCGATCTGGGCGATCGGCACAGGGCGCACGCCCCAGGCGGGCGAAATCGTTGCGCTTCATGCCATGATTCGCGAGGCTTGCGCGGCGCGTTTTTCTGGCGGCACGGCGGCGCTCCGCGTGCTATATGGCGGCTCGGTCAACGCGCGGAACGCGGCGGAGATCCTCGCGCTCGATGGCGTCAATGGCGCGCTGGTCGGCGGCGCCAGCCTTGACGCCGTGGGATTCTGGACAATTTGTGAAGCGGCCGGTCGGCACGTCGCCGCCGCGCCCGGTCGATGAGGGCGGATCGTGGAGACCATTCTTCTCGTCATTCTAATCATTCTCGCCCTTGCGCTGATCGCGGTCGTGCTGGTGCAGCGCAGCGAGGGCGGCGCGCTCGGCATCGGCGGCGGCCAGGGCGGGCTGTTCTCGGCGCGCGGCTCGGGCAATCTGCTGACCCGGATCACGGCCGGTTTGGCCGCGGCGTTCATGATCTTGAGCCTGGTGCTGGTGATTCTCGAAGGCGGCGACCGGCGCTCGCGTTCGGTCATGGATGCCGTCGCGCCGGCCGAAGAAAGCGACGTGCTACCGGCCGACGCCGGCGATCTTCCGGCAACGCCCGAGAGTGATGGCACGGCTGCCGCGCCGAGCCCGACGGCGCCCGAGTCGGGCGCCGCCGTACCGAGCGATCCCCAACCCGTCGTCCCTCAGAGCGAGTGACAATCGGTTCAGGACCGAGGCTCGCCGCGGGCTCGACCGGCCGCGGCGGCGTGTCGCTTCTGCCGCACCGTCAACTCTGATAGCGTGGAGTTCCATGGCGCGCTTCATTTTCATTACCGGCGGCGTGGTCTCCTCCCTCGGCAAGGGGCTTTCGTCGGCGGCGCTCGGCGCGTTGTTGCAATCGCGCGGCTTCACCGTTCGCCTGCGCAAGTTCGATCCCTATCTCAACGTCGATCCGGGCACGATGAGCCCGTATCAGCACGGCGAGGTCTATGTCACCGACGACGGCGCCGAGACCGATCTCGATCTCGGCCACTATGAGCGCTTCACCGGCGTGCCGGCGCGGCGCAGCGATTCGACCACCGCCGGGCGCATCTACCAAACCGTGATCGCGCGCGAGCGGCGCGGCGATTATCTCGGCGGTACCGTGCAGGTGATCCCCCATGTCACCGACGCGATCCGCGAGGCGGTGATGGCCGATACCGACGGCGCCGATTTCGTGCTGGTCGAGATCGGCGGCACGGTCGGCGATATCGAGGGTCTGCCGTTCTTCGAGGCGATCCGCCAGCTCGGCTACGAGCTCGGGCCGGAGCGCACCATGTTCATTCATTTGACGCTGGTGCCCTACATTCCGTCCGCTGGAGAAATCAAAACCAAGCCGACCCAGCATTCGGTCAAGGAACTGCGCAGCATCGGCATTCAGCCCGACCTCATTCTGTGCCGCTCCGACCGGCCGATCCCCGCGTCCGATCGGCGCAAGATCGCGCTCTTCTGCAATGTCGCGGTCGAGCAGGTGATCCCCGCGATCGACGTCGACACGATCTATCAGGTGCCGATCGCCTATCACGAGCAGGGTTTCGATACCCAGGTGCTCAAGCATTTCAACATGGCCGACCGGCGCGAGCCCGATCTGGCGCGCTGGATCGAGATCGTGCGCCGCGTGCGCCACCCCGAAGGCGAGGTTTCGATCGCCGTGGTCGGCAAATACACCGGGCTGCGGGACGCCTATAAGTCGCTTGCCGAGGCGCTGACCCATGGCGGCATCGCCAACAATGTGCGGGTCGACATGCAGTGGATCGACTCGCAGGTGTTCGAGAGCGAGACCACGGCCGAGCATCTCGAGAACGTCCATGGCATTCTGGTACCGGGCGGCTTCGGCGGGCGCGGCGTCAGCGGCAAGATCGAGGCGGTGCGCTTCGCCCGCACGCGCGGCGTGCCCTATTTCGGCATCTGCTTCGGCATGCAGATGGCGGTGATCGAGACCGCGCGCAATCTGGCCGGCCTGCCGGGCGCGAACTCGACCGAGTTCGGCCCGTGCCAGGATCCCGTGGTCGGCCTGATGACCGAATGGATGCAGGGTAATGCGCTCGAGCGGCGCGCCGCCGGCGACAATCTCGGCGGCACGATGCGGCTCGGCGCCTATGACGCGCTGCTCAGCCCCGGCAGCCAGGTGCGCGAAATCTACGGCCGCGAGCGCATCAGTGAGCGCCATCGCCATCGCTACGAGGTCAACGTCAATTACCGCGACATTTTGGAAGGCGCCGGTCTTCGCGTCGTCGGCGTTTCGCCCGATGGCGCATTGCCCGAGATCATCGAGCGTGACGATCATCCCTGGTTCGTCGGCGTGCAGTTTCATCCCGAGCTGAAATCGAAGCCGTTCGAGCCGCACCCGCTGTTCGCGTCCTTCATCCGGGCCGCGGTCGAGCAGTCGCGTCTGGTTTGATGACGAAACCGCGTCACGTTCGCATCGGCGCGTTCGAGGTCGGCAACGATCTGCCGCTCGCGCTGATCGCGGGGCCGTGCGCGATCGAGGGCCGCAATCACGCGCTCGAGGTCGCCCATGCTTTGGTCGAGATGACCGCGCAGCGCGGCCTGAATTTGATTTACAAGAGCTCGTACGACAAGGCGAACCGCACCAGCTTGAAAGCCGAGCGCGGGCTTGGCATCGACGAAGGCCTGCCGATTTTGGCCGAGGTGCGCGAGACCCATGGCTGCCCGGTGTTGACCGACGTTCATTCGCCCGAGCAATGCGCGCGCGCGGCGCAGGCGGTCGATGTTTTGCAAATCCCGGCGTTCCTCTGCCGGCAGACCGATCTGATCGTGGCCGCGGCCGAGACCGGCAAGCCGGTCAACGTGAAAAAGGGCCAATTCCTCGCGCCGTGGGACATGGCGAACGTGGTCGCCAAGCTCGATGCCTGCGGCAATCGGAATACCTTGCTCTGCGAGCGCGGCGCGAGCTTCGGCTACAACACGCTGGTCTCCGACATGCGCTCGATCCCGATCATGGCGGCGACCGGCTGCCCGATCGTGTTCGACGCCACGCACTCGGTGCAGCAACCGGGCGGGCAGGGCACCTCAAGCGGCGGTCAGCGCGAGTTCGTGCCGGTGCTCGCGCGCGCGGCGGTCGCGATCGGCGTCGCGCTCGTCTTTATGGAAACCCACCCGGATCCCGACAAGGCGCCGTCCGATGGTCCCAACATGGTGCCGCTCAGGGAGCTTCCGGCGCTCTTGGACACGCTGCTCGCGTTCGACCGGCTGGCGAAGCGCCAGCCGGTCTGATCGCAAACCGCCGTGCCTTACGCCGCTTGCTTCCAGTGCGGCGGATAGGTGCGCTCATAGCCGGGCTGGGTTTCGACGCGGGTGCGCCAGCGCCCGAGCGCCGGATAGCGCTTCGAGATCGAGGCGAGATCGAGATTGAGCGGCTTCGCGACATCCGCGCTGCCGGCGCGCTCGACCAGCATGATCTCCGGGGACCACCAGATGTCGGCGGCCGAGGGCTTGTTATTGACCAGCCAATCGTGGCCGCCGAGGATGTTCTCGAGGCGCGCGAATTCCGCGTGCATCGCTTCCGCGGCCGCCTTCATCTCGGTGGTCTTTTGATCGACGCCGCCGAAGAACACCGGCGCGATCACCGCGAAGGCCTGGTTCTCGAAATAATATTGGCACTCGGAAATCTCGCGCCAGATCGCGGCGGTTTCGGTCGGGGTCCGGCCGAACAACGCCGGCTCGGGTTGCTTCTTTTCGAGATAGTTCATGATCGCAAGCGTCTCGTAGAGCGCGACGTCGCCGTCCTTCAGCACCGGCACCTTGCCGCGCGGGTTCATCGCGAGGAATGAAGGCGCCTTGTGCTCACCCTTCGAGAACGTGATCAGCTTCGAGGTGTACGGAATCTTCTTCCATTCGAGCGCCAAAAGCGCGCGCCACGCGAACGGACTGCCACTGCCCCAATAAAGTTCCATTGCCATGATGTCCTCCACGCTCCCTGGTTGACCGGCCGGCTCGTGATGAGCCGGCGGGTTGAAAACGACTAATTGGCGTTCGGGTCGGCGCGTTTGGCCGGCTTCGGCGCGTTGCGCGCGGCTTCGAACTGCGCCTCGATATGGGCGCGCACCTGAAGCAAATTCTCGGCGATGACCGTCGAGTTTTGATAGGCGCGCGCCAAGACCAGCGAACCCTGAAAGACCGCGAGGGTGTATTGCGCCAGGCCTTTCGGGTCGATCGCCGCATCCGGCGCATAGGCTGCCTTGGCCTCGGCGATCAACGCTTCGAAACCGCCGCTCCAATTCAGAAAGGCCTCCGCGACCTTGGCGCGCAAGGCCTCATTGGTCGGCGCCAATTCCTGCGCGAAGATGCCCGCGATGCAACCGGGCGGTCCCATCTGGGTGAGCTGGATCGCGAAATCGATAAAGCCGAGCGCGCGCTTCAGCGCATCGGGCTCCTGCAAATAGGTCCCCGAGCCGAAGGCGCGCATGCCATCGCTCACCCAGCGCTCGAGCGCGGCTTGGCCCAAGGCCTCTTTGCTCTCGAAATAGTGGAAGAGCGCGCCCTTGGTGATGCCCGCCAGGACGCAAATCTCATCGATCCCGGTCGCCTTATAGCCCTGGCGCAGAAAGAGCGTGCGCGCGGCAGAGAGCAGTGCTTCGCGGGTGTCGGATCGGGCAGGGCGGGTTTCCATACCAACCGGACGGTATGTATTTTCGTGAACCTGTCAAGGGCAGCTCGCAACCTGTTTCACGGCGCAAGAACCGGGCGCCCGATTTTCCGTTGTCGCTGGGCCGCAACCACCCTATAGCTGACCGCGCTTCCGTCGGCCCCGAGCCCTCAAGAGCGAGCCATGAGCATCGAGCGCCACGCCATCGTCGATCTTCACGCCCGCGAAATCCTCGATAGTCGCGGCAACCCGACCGTCGAGGTCGAGGCGCTCCTGTCCGGCGGCGCGCGCGGGCGGGCGGCGGTGCCCTCCGGTGCCTCGACCGGCGCGCACGAGGCGGTCGAACTCCGGGACGGCGAGGCGCGTTATTTGGGCAAAGGCGTCAAACGCGCCTGCCGCGCGGTCGAGCACGAGATCTTTCCGGCGCTCTCCGGCCTCTCCGCGCTCGATCAGCGGGCGATCGACGCGGCGCTCATCACGCTCGATGGAACGCCCAACAAGAGCCGGCTCGGCGCTAACGCCACGCTTGGCGTTAGTTTGGCCGTGGCTCACGCGGCGGCGAGCAGCCTTGGCCTGCCGCTCTATCGCCATGTCGGTGGCGTCAACGCGCACGTGCTGCCCGTGCCGATGATGAACATCCTGAATGGCGGGGCGCATGCCGATAACGCGATCGACGTGCAGGAATTCATGATCATGCCGGTCGGCGCGCCGAGCCTGGTTGAAGCGATCAGGATCGGCGCCGAGGTCTTTCACGCGCTAAAGCAGCTTCTGAAGGACGCCGGCTACAACACGAATGTAGGCGATGAAGGTGGCTTCGCGCCCAACCTAAAAGGAACCGAGGAGCCGCTCGGGTTCGTCATGCGCGCGATCGAGAAGGCGGGTTACCGGCCCGGCGAGGACGTCGCCATCGCGCTTGACGTCGCGGCCACGGAATTATTCAAGGACGGCCGCTATGTCCTTGAGGGCGAAGGTAAGAAGCTCGATGCCGCCGGCCTGATCAAGCTCTATGAGGGGCTCGCGGCGCGCTATCCCATCGTCTCGATCGAAGACGGCCTGGCGGAAGACGATTGGGATGGCTGGGTCGCCATGACCAAGGCGCTCGGCTCGAAGCTGCGTCTGGTCGGGGATGATCTCTTTGTCACCAATGTGGTCAGGCTCGAGCGCGGCATCGCCGCCGGCGCGGCCAATGCCATCCTCGTCAAGGTCAACCAGATCGGCACGCTGAGCGAAACGCTCGACGCGGTCGAGCGGGCGCAGCGCGCCTCCTATGCCGCCATCATGTCGCACCGCTCGGGCGAGACCGAGGATTCGACCATCGCCGACCTCGCGGTCGCAACCAATTGCGGGCGAATCAAAACCGGCTCGCTCGCGCGCTCCGACCGCACGGCAAAATACAATCAGCTCATCCGCATCGAGGAGGCGCTCGGCCCGCGCGCGCTCTATGCCGGCCGGAGCGTGCTCGACCGCGCCTAGCAGTTAAAAATCCGCCTTCTATGCGGTAACGTGATTCATGGTTCCAGCATGAAGGCCGTCTGCCTTTCATCTGGAGAATGTCGACTTGGGCGTCGTGTGCGGTGAAAAGGGCGGCGGAAACCTTATCCGCCGATCATGGCTTCCTGCTAACCAGGCAGAGTGTTAGCGTCCGCCTCATTCCAGAGGGTCATCTGGGGTATGTCGATTTGGATGGGCGAGGGTTTCATGTCTGCTTTCGAAAACGCCAAGAAGTTCTTTGAAGCCTGCGAAGCGCCGAAAGGATGGAACGGCTGCAAATCATATGTCGCCGACGGTGCCGCGTTTTCGAGCCAGGCGGGGGCGCTCGCCAACGTCAAGACAGTGCAAGCCTACTGCGACTGGATGAAAGGTCTGGTCGACGGCCCGCTACCGGACGGCCGATACACCTTGCATTCCAGCGCCTGGGACGCGAACACAAACACCGCTTCATTCGTTGCCACCTTCCATGGCACGCACAAAGGCGCCGGGGGCCCCGTTCCGCCCACCAACAAAGCTACCAACAGTCACTATGTCTACGCGGTGAAGATGAACGGTGAGGGCAAGGTCGCGCAGATGACCAAGATCTGGAACGACAGCTACGCGCTCGCCGAACTCGGCTGGGTCTGACGCCGCCCTGTGGCTATACGGCTCAATATCTCCCTACCATCAGGCCGCCACCGACGTTGATCGTCTGGCCCGAGATGTAGCGGGCGCCCTTCGAGCAGAGGAACACGATCACGTCCGCGATGTCGTCGGGTTCGCCGATGCGCCCTAAAGGATTGTAGTCCGCCGCCTTCTCGAGGCCGGCGCTCTTCTATGGTCGTCATGGCCGGGCTTGACCCGGCCATCCAGTCTTACTCACCACAAAGGCACGAAAACACAAACGGGATGTCTCTTTGTGCCTTGGTGTCTTTGTGGTGAATCTTCCGTCAAGACCCGCGCCCGCATCACCATGGATTGCCGGGTCAAGCCCGGCAATGACGCCCAGGGGAACAGCGCAGCGATCTCGCCGGCTTGCGGCGTTAGGGCGACTCCGCGGAAATCTTGATGCGACTCGGCATTGACAGCAGCGAATCGAGTGTGATTCGTTGCGCTCATGTCGGGTCTGGTTCGAGAAATTCGTCTGCGCGCGCGGCACCTCATTCTGCCGTTGTTCGGCAGTCTGGCGATCGTCTATTTCGGCTATCACGCCGTCGAGGGCGATCGGGGCCTCACGGCCTGGGTCGCCAAATCGAACGAGGCGGAGGATGCCAGGGCGCGCGTCGCCGCGCTTCGGGTCGAGCGCGAGGCGCTTGAGCACAAGGTCGAGAGGCTCCGCCCGGAGAGTCTCGATCTCGATCTGCTCGACGAACGGGCCCGGGCGGTTCTGAACCTCTCGGCGCCAGACGAAATCGTCATCATCGAGCCCCAGAACGACCGCTGATCCCGCGCTCTATCCCGCGCGGGCCGGGGTAAGCCCTCGCTAACCTTGCCATGCTAACTCTGGACCGGCGGTTTGCTTGCCGGCCCAAGGGTTTCCTTGTAGCGTGTGGCTTGGCGCCGACGCTCGCGGCGTCGACCGCGGGGAGGGGTGAAGCGATGGCAGTCGCGAAGAAAAAGGACAAACCCGGCGGCGTTCCCGAGGCAACCGGCGAGGAATTGCTGGGCTATTACCGGCAGATGCTTCTGCTCCGCCGCTTCGAGGAAAAGGCCGGCCAGATGTATGGCATGGGTCTGATCGGCGGCTTCTGTCACCTCTATATCGGCCAGGAAGCGGTCGCGACCGGCATCCAGCGGGCGCTCGGGCCGGGCGATTCGGTGGTCACCGGCTATCGCTGCCACGCCCATATGCTTCTAGCCGGCGCCGACCCCAAGGCGGTCATGGCCGAACTGGCCGGACGCGCCGGCGGCGTCTCGAAGGGCAAGGGCGGCTCGATGCACATGTTCACCAAGAAGGGCGATTTCTTCGGTGGCCACGGCATCGTCGGCGCCCAGGTGCCGCTTGGCGCCGGCCTCGCTTTGGCGCATTGGTATCGCGGCAATGATCGGGTCGCGGTCTCTTATTTCGGCGACGGCGCGTCCAACCAAGGCCAGGTCTTCGAGGCCTTCAACATGGCGGCGCTCTGGAGGTTGCCGGCGATTTTCGTGATCGAGAACAATCAATATGCCATGGGCACCTCGCTGCAGCGCTCGACCGCGGTGCGCGATCTCTACCGGCGCGGCGAGGCGTTTGGGCTTGAGGGCCAGCAGGTCGACGGCATGGACGTGGTGGCGGTCAGGGCCGCGGCCGATGAAGCGGTCGCGCATTGTCGCGCCGGCCATGGGCCGATCGTGCTCGAGGTCTTGACCTACCGCTATCGCGGCCACTCGATGTCGGATCCCGCCAAATATCGCAGCAAGGAAGAAGTCGCGCGCGTGCGTGCCGAGCGCGATCCGATCGAGCAGGTGCGCGATCGCTTGATCGAGGGCAAGCATGCCGGCGATGAGGCGCTCAAGGAGATCGAGAAGGAGATCAAGGCGATCGTCAACGAGGCTGCGGAATACGCCCAGAACAGCCCGGAGCCGGACGCCGCCGAACTCTATACCGACGTCTACGCGAGCTGAGAGGCAAGACCATGGCGGTTCAGACCGTGCGCGAGGCGCTCCGCGATGCCATGGCGGAGGAGATGCGCGCCAATCCCGACGTCTTCTTGATGGGCGAGGAGGTCGCGGAATATCAGGGCGCCTATAAAGTCAGCCAAGGTCTGTTGCAGGAGTTCGGCGCGAAGCGGGTGATCGATACGCCGATCACGGAAATGGGCTTCGCCGGCGTCGGCACGGGCGCGGCCATGATGGGCCTCAGGCCAATCGTCGAGTTCATGACCTTCAACTTCGCCATGCAGGCGATCGACCATGTGCTGAACTCGGCGGCGAAGACGCTCTACATGTCGGGTGGCGAGCTGCGCTGCCCGATCGTGTTTCGCGGACCCAATGGCGCCGCCGCGCGCGTCGCCGCGCAACACTCGCAATGCTATGCCAGCTGGTATGGCCATGTGCCGGGCCTTCGCGTCATCGCGCCCTGGTCGGCGGCCGATGCCAAGGGACTGTTGAAGTCCGCCATCCGCGATCCGAATCCGGTGGTCTTTCTCGAAAACGAGCTGCTTTACGGCCAGAGCTTCGAGGTACCGGAGGGCGCCGACTTCACCGTGCCGATCGGCAAGGCGAATGTCGTGCGCCAGGGCCGCGACGTGACCATCGTGGCGTTCTCGATCATGGTCTCGAAGGCCATGCAGGCGGCCGAAAAGCTCGCCGCTCAGGGCATCGAGGCGGAGATCGTCGATCTGCGCACGATCCGCCCGCTCGATACCGAGACCGTGCTCGCCTCGGTCAAGAAGACCAATCGCATGGTGACATGCGAGGAAGGTTGGCCGTTCGCCGGCATCGGCGCCGAGCTCGCGGCGCTGGTGATGGAACGCGCCTTCGATCATCTCGACGCGCCGGTCGCGCGCGTCACCGGCAAGGACGTGCCGCTGCCCTATGCGGCCAATCTCGAAAAGCTCGCTCTGCCGCAGGTTGACGATATCATCGCCGCCGCCAAGGCGGTTTGTTACAAAGCTTGAAGGTCGCAGCGGCGCGTCGCCGAGGGAACGACCAGGGAGAATTGAGATGCCTGTTCGCGTGCTGATGCCGGCACTGTCACCGACCATGACGGAAGGCAATATCGCCAAATGGCATAAGAAGGAAGGCGACAAGGTCAAGTCGGGCGACGTGCTGGCCGAAATCGAGACCGACAAGGCGACCATGGAGATCGAAGCGGTCGACGAAGGCGTGCTCGGCAAGATCGTGGTGCCCGACGGTACGCAAGGCGTCAAGGTCAACGCCGTGATCGCGGTGATCCTCGAAGCGGGCGAGGCCGCGTCCGTGCTCGCGACGCTCGACCTCGGTGGCGCGGCGCCCGCGCCGGCCGCGAGCGCCCCGGCTCCCGCCGCACCGGCACCCGCACCGACCGTCGCCGCACCGCAAGCGCCGGCACCGGCCATGACCGCGGCGCCGGCGGTCGCGCAAGGCCGCGTCTTCGCGAGCCCGCTCGCCCGGCGCATGGCCGAGCAATCGGGTCTCGATCTAGGCGCGCTCAGAGGCACCGGGCCGCATGGCCGCGTGGTCAAGGCCGATATCGAGGCCGCAATGGTCTCGGGCGCGCCCGCACGCGCGCCCATGGCGCAGCCGATGGCGACCCAAGCCTTTGCCGCCGCGCCGCCGCCACCGCCACCGCCGGGTGTCGCCTATGAGGACGTGCCGGCCAACAATGTGCGCCGCATCGTCGCGCAACGCCTGCAGGAATCGAAGCAGCAGGTCCCGCACTTCTATCTGACGATCGATTGCGAGATCGACGCGCTGCTCAAGGTCAGGAAGGAGCTCAACGCGCGCTCGGAGGCCTACAAGCTTTCGGTCAATGATTTTGTCGTGCGCGCGTCCGCGCTTGCCTTGCGCAAATTGCCCAAGGTCAACGCGTCCTGGCTCGGCACCGCGATCCGCTATTACAAGACGGTCGATATTTCCGTCGCGGTCGCGATCGACGACGGCCTGGTCACGCCGATCCTGCGCAACGCCGATCAGAAGGGCCTCGCCGCGCTCTCGGAAGAAATGAAGGGCCTCGCCGCGCGCGCGCGCGAAAAGCCGATGAAGCTGCAGCCGCATGAATATCAGGGCGGCACGTTCTCGATCTCGAACCTCGGCATGTATGGCATCAAGCAATTCGAGGCGATCATCAATCCGCCCCAGGCGTGCATCCTCGCGGTCGGCGCCGGCGAGCAACGCGCCATCGTCAAGGACGGTGCGCTGGCGATCGCGACGATGATGAGTTGCACGCTCTCGGTCGATCACCGCGTCGTCGACGGCGCTGGCGGCGCCGAGTTCCTCAAGGTGTTCAAGGGTCTGATCGAGGACCCGCTGACCATGTTGCTGTAGGCAGCACGGCCGCTTCCAGGAGAGTCCGATGGCGGATACCAGTTTCGACGTGGTCGTCGTGGGCGGCGGCCCGGGCGGCTATGTCACCGCGATCCGCGCCGCGCAGCTCGGCCTGAAGACCGCGTGCGTCGAGCGCGAGCATTGGGGCGGCATCTGTCTGAATTGGGGCTGCATCCCGACCAAGGCGCTGCTGCGCACCGCCGAGATCAAGCACCTTGTCGAGCATCTCGGCGATTACGGCCTCTCCGCGACCGGCGTCACGGTCGATCTCGCCAAGGTGGTCAAGCGCTCGCGCACTGTCGCGGGCCAGCTCTCGAAAGGCGTCTCCTATCTCCTGAAAAAGCACAAGGTCGCGACCTTCGACGGCCAGGCCAAGCTCGCCGGAGCGGGCAGGCTCGAGGTCACCAAGGATGGCAAGCCGGTCGCAAGCCTGACCGCGAAGCACATCATTCTCGCGACCGGCGCGCGCGCCCGCGCACTGCCCGGCCTCGAGCCCGATGGAAAACTGGTGTGGACCTACAAGGAAGCGATGGTGCCGGCGGCGATGCCGAAATCATTGCTCGTGATCGGCTCGGGCGCGATCGGCATCGAGTTCGCGAGCTTCTATCGCGATCTCGGCGCCGAGGTCACCGTGGTCGAGGTGCTGCCGCGCGTGCTGCCGGTCGAGGACGAGGAAATCTCCGTCTTCGCGCGCAAGGCGTTCGAAGAGCAGGGCATGAAGATCCATACCGACACGGCCGTGACCGCGCTCAAAAAAGGCGCCGACAATGTGACGGCGACGATCGAGCCCAAGGGCGGCAAGGCCTTCGACCTGACCGTCGATCGGGTGATCCTGGCGGTGGGGATCGTCGGCAATGTCGAGAACCTCGGCCTCGAAGGCACCAAGATCAAGGTCGAGAAGAGCCACGTCGTGACCGATCCATGGGGCGCCACGGGCGAGCCCGGCGTCTATGCCATCGGTGATCTGACCGGGGCGCCTTGGCTCGCGCACAAGGCGATGCACGAGGGCGTGGTCTGCGTCGAGAAGATCGCGGGCGTGGCCGGCCTCCACCCGATGGACGTGAGCAAGATTCCCGGTTGCACCTATTGCCGGCCGCAAGTCGCCTCGGTCGGGCTGACCGAGAAGGCCGCCAAGGACAAGGGCTACCAGCTCAAGGTCGGGCGCTTCCCCTTTATCGGCAACGGCAAGGCGATCGCGCTGGGCGAGCCGAAAGGGCTGGTCAAGACGGTGTTCGACGCCAAGACCGGCGAGCTCCTGGGCGCCCACATGATCGGCGCCGAGGTGACCGAGTTAATCCAAGGTTATGCCATTGTCCGCACGATGGAAGGCACCGAGGCGGATTTGATGCACACGGTCTTCCCGCACCCGACCCTCTCCGAGACGATGCACGAAGCGGTGCTTGACGCCTATGGTCGCGCCCTCCACATCTAAAGCGGCGTGAACGACCGAGTTTCTCCCTCACCCTCCCATCGCTACGCGATGGGCCCCTCCCTCTTCCGCGGCGCGGGAGAGGGGCACGGACAATACCCTCTCCCCTTGAGGGAGAGGGTGGCGAGCCTCGGGCCAAAGCCCGAGGGGAGCGGGTGAGGGGTAGTGGCGAACGAGTTTTCGACGTGAGAGCGAGCGCATGAGCGACGATAATGTAGCGCCGATCGTGAAGCGGCCCGAGCGGCTGCCCAAGCCGCCCTGGCTGCGCGTCAAGGCGCCGAACTCGGCCGAATTTGCCGCGACGCGCAATCTGATGCGCGAGCACAAGCTCAACACGGTGTGCGAGGAAGCGGCCTGTCCGAACATCGGCGAGTGCTGGGCCAAGGGTCACGCCACGGTGATGATCCTGGGCTCGGTCTGCACGCGCGCCTGCACGTTCTGCAACATCAAGACCGGCACGCCCGATCTGCTCGACCCGCACGAGCCCGACGAAGTGGCGAAAGCGATCGCCGGCCTCGGCCTCGAACATGTCGTGGTCACCTCGGTCGATCGCGACGATCTCGACGACGGCGGCGCGGATCACTTCGTGCGCGTCATCCAAAGGCTGCGCGCGACCGCGCCCTCGACCACCATCGAGGTGCTGACGCCCGACTTCCGCAACAAGGAGGGCGCCATCGAAGCGGTCGCCAAGGCGCGGCCCGACGTCTACAACCACAATCTCGAGACCGTGCCCCGGCTCTATACCGAGGTGCGGCCCGGCGCGCGCTATTTCCTTTCGCTTCGCCTGCTCGCGCGCGTGAAGGAGATCGATCCCTCGATCTTCACCAAGTCCGGCATCATGGTCGGGCTCGGCGAGGAGCGCCGCGAGGTGCTTCAGGTGATGGACGATCTGCGTAGCGCGGACGTCGATTTCATCACGATCGGGCAATATCTCCAGCCCACGCCGCGCCATCATGCGATCGACCGTTTCGTCACGCCCGACGAGTTCGAGGAATATCGCCGGCTCGCCTTTGCCAAAGGGTTCTTGATGGTTTCGGCTTCGCCCTTGACTCGTTCCTCCTATCACGCCGGCGACGATTTCCGGCGCCTCCGTGCGGCACGCGACGCGAAGCTGGCCGCGCAGATTTGAGCCCGAGGGGCTCTGGTCCACCATGCCCCGCCATGCCGAGAAGCGCGTGCTGCCCTATTCGGTCGAACAGATCTTCGACCTGGTCGCCGATGTCGAGCGGTACCCTGAGTTCCTGCCCTGGTGCCTGGGCTCGCGCATCATCAAGCGCGAGCCGACCGAGATCCGCGCCGATCTTTTGATCGGG
>CAMDDO010000044.1 GCA_945892755.1 Rhizobium sp. Q54
TCTGGGCCCCTTCTCTTTGGCGCTCAGGCCGGGACGTTGTCGATCAGCCTTGTGCCACCGAGCCAAGCGGCGCCGAGCACGCGACCCGGTCGGTCAAGCCGGACAACCGGCACCAATGACTCGGCATCGCACAGCGCGAGATAATCGACCGGACCGAAACCCGCTTTGCCCAACGACGCAATCCCCTCGGTGATCGCGGTCGCAACATTCCCGCCAGCGCACGCGATGGCCGCGACCCGATTGAGCGTTGCAAAGAGTTCGGGCGCAACGCGGCGCTGCTCGGGCGTCAGGTAAACGTTGCGCGATGACATCGCCACGCCATCCGCTTCGCGCACGGTGGGGACGCCCGTGATACGGGTCGGGATATCGAGGTCGGCCGCGAGCCGCTTGACCACCAGAAGCTGCTGATAATCCTTCTCGCCGAACATCGCGACATCGGCGCCGCATTGGTTCAAGAGCTTGGTCACAACCGTCGCGACACCGCCGAAGAAATGGGGACGCATGGCGCCGCACAATCCTTCGCTCACGCCGCTGACCGTGACGCGCGTGGCGAAGCCCTTGGGGTACATCGTGCCGACATCGGGTGCGAAGACGAGATCGGTCCTAAGGCCGGCGAGCTTTGCCAGGTCGCCGTCGAAATCGCGCGGATAGCGCGAGAAATCCTCGCTCGGCGCGAACTGGCTCGGATTGACGAAGATGGTAACAACAATTCGTTCGGCCTCGCGCCGCCCCGCCTCGACAAGCGCGAGATGGCCGTCATGCAGCGCGCCCATGGTCGGCACCACCGCGACGCGCTCGCCTTTGGCGTGAAATGCGGCGACCGCCTTGCGCAGCGTCACGACGCTATGCACGACACGCGGCATGGCTTCGCTCCTCGCCGGCACGACGCTCATGACGCGCGCTCCCGTACGGTGGCAAGCGGCTTGGTCGGAGGCGCTTCGCCCGGCCCGGCCGGATAGACGTGCTCAGGCCCAGGGAACCGCCGCGCCTTGACCTCGGCGCCATAGGCCTTGACCGCGCTTCTGATGCCCTCGCCGAGCGCGGCATAGCGCTTGGCGAAGCGCGGCACGAAATCGCCGCCGAGGCCAAGCATGTCCTCGCTCACGAGGATCTGCCCGTCGCAGGCGGCCGAGGCGCCGATCCCGATGGTTGGGATGGCGAGCTCGGCGGTCAGCGCGCGCGCCAGCGGCTCAACCGTATTCTCGATCACGACACCAAAGGCGCCAGCCTTGGCGACGGCATGGGCATCGGCAAGCACGCGTTCGGCTTCCTCGCTCGTCTTGCCTTGAACGCGAAAACCGCCGGCGACATTGACCGATTGCGGCATTAGCCCGACGTGGCCAAGCACCGGTATGCCGCGTTGAGTCAAGAAGCGGATGGTTGGCGCCATCGTCTCACCACCCTCGAGCTTGATGCCGGCGGCACCGGTCTCCGCCATCACCCGCGCGGCGGCGCGATAGGCGACACGCGGCGCCTCTTCGTAGGTCCCAAATGGCAGGTCGACGATGACGCAGGCATGCGAGGTCGCGCGCACCACGGCGCGGCCATGGGCGATCATCATGTCGAGCGTGACGCCGACCGTAGTGTCGAAACCGTAAAGCACCATGCCGAGCGAATCGCCGACCAGGATCAGATCGACCTCGTCATCAAGCAGGCGCGCCATCGGCGCGGTATAGGCGGTCAGGCAAACGATCGGCGTGCCGCCTTTGCGCGCGGCAATGTCTCTCGGCATCAAGCGGCGAATGCGAGCAACCGCGGTCATGGCCGCATCTCCTCTGTCGAGGACGGCCCGGCCACTCGGTCGGGCCCAGTATGTTGCGACGCAACAAACTAATTATCTGGGATTTCAGCCCTGCTGTCTAGCCCTACGCTGCACCGCAGCAGTCCTTGATCGCGGCCGCTCCCGGCTCGGATCTAGGCCGCCAAGACGACCTCAACCCGGCCGATCGGTCCGAAATCCGCCACGATCCGATCGCCTGGTGAAATTCGCACGATATCGGCGCAACTGCCGGTCGAGACGACCTCGCCGGCCTTGAGCCCAATGCCGCTCTTCGACATTTCGTTGGTCAACCAGGTGAGCGCGCGGCAGGGATCACCCAGGACATTGGCGCCGCTCCCCTCCGCCACCGTCGCGCCATTCACCGATACCGTCACGCCGTGCCCGCGCAACGCCTTGGCCTGCCAATTCAATGCAGGTGCCCCAAGCACCAGCATCGCGGCGACGCCATTGTCGGCGATCAATTGCGGCGCGCCGACCGACTGCCAATCGATGAAGCGCGAATCGGGGAGTTCGATCGCGGGTCTGAGCTCGCCGATCGCCTCGATCACCTCCTCGATCGCATAGCCGCGCGGCCGAGACGGCAAATCGCGCGCCAGCACGAAGGCGAACTCGGCCTCGGCAATGCCCATGGTGACGGTACCGTCCTTAATCCGCGCGGGACTACTGAGTACCGCATTCGCCAATACGCGACCGGCGAACGGCGCATCGACATGCAAAAGCTCCTGGGCATGCTCACTCGTGCAACCGATCTTCCAGCCGATCGCCTTTTGACCGGCAAGGCCGACCACGGCCTCCTGAATCTGATAACCCTCGCTGATGTTGCGTGGGCGCAGCGCCTCGGGCAGTGCAGAAATCGGTTTCCGTGATCGGTAGGCCGTCAATAAGAGGCTTGCAGCCTCCTTGGCATTCGCCGCGTCCATAGCGTATCCCTACGTCGTGCCCTAATTGGCGTCCATGCTTAGAACAGATCGGCTTGTTGGACCAGGGGCGCGACGCACGCCTCGTCGTCGTTTCGGACCGCATTGACGCGCGGTGACACGGCGTAGACATGAAGCCGCTCGGACGGAAACGGCTGTAGCAAGGCCGAAAGACGATCGGGCGGCGCGGCGGGGTCAAGCCATGACTCGTGGTCGGCCGCATCGAGCATCACCGGCATGCGATCGTGGATCGGCGCGATCAGGGCAGCCGCATCGGTCGTGATGATGGCGAAACTCTCAAGCGGCCCTTCCGGTCCTTTCTCATACCGCTCCCAAAGCCCGGCAAAGGCGAACGGGCCGCCATCCTTGAGCGTCACGCGCATGGGTTGCTTGACCTTGCCCTCGGCGCGCCATTCATAGAACCCGTCGGCCACGACCAGGCATCGGCGCTGACGAAACGCGGCGCGGAATGACGGCTTCTCATGCACCGTATCGCCACGCGCATTGATCAGCCTGGCGCCGATCGACCGATCCTTCGCCCATGGCGGAACCAAGCCCCAGCGAAGCGAGACCAACTCGCGCTTGGTCGCAGCCGATACCAGCCGCACGACAGGCGCCAATTGCGTCGGCGCGATATTATAGCGCGGCGGCAGATTGGGCGTGGTGTCGAGCCCGAAGAGCCGCCGCATCGCCTCCGGCGGCGAGGTCAGGCTATAGCGACCGCACACGGATTACACGGTCTCAGTGTTTTCCCCATAGGCGCTTCGAGGCGATCTCGGCGCCTTCGGCCATGGCCTGGAATTTCATATAGGCGAATTCGGGAAAAATCTTGCCGAAGCCGACGAACGTGCCGAAGCCGCAATCGCTGCTCGCAATCACCCGCTCGCGCCCGACAATATCGGCGAAGCGGCAGAGCCGTTCGGCGATCAGCTCGGGATGCTCGATATAATTGCTGCAGGAATCGATCACGCCGGGCAGCAGCACTTTATCGTCGGGCAATTTGACGTCCTTGAATACGGCCCATTCATGGGCGTGGCGTGGATTGGCGGCCTCGAACGAAAGCGCCTGGGGCTTCGCCTTCAAGACCGTCTTGATGATCGCGCGCAACGGAATATCGAAAATATGCGGGCCTTCATAATTGCCCCAGCACAAATGGAGCCGCGCCATATTGGCCGGCACATTCCTGAGCGCGTGGTTGAGCGCCTCGATCTGCACCTCGGCATGGCGCACGAACTGATCGTCGCTTTCGTCCTTGTAAAGAATGTGCCGGCCCATGGCGAGGTCGGGGCAATCGATCTGCACGACGAAGCCGGCCTTCACGATGGCCTCATATTCCTCGGCCATCACCTCGCTCAGGCGCGCGAGATAGGCCTCATCGTTCTTGTAATACTCGTTCGGCTGAAACACCGAGATGACGCCGGGCGACGCCGCCGGCATGAACGCGTCGGTGGCCTTCGAGGCGTCGACCGCGCGGCGAAAATTGGCGAGATCGCGTTCCAATGGTTTGCGGTCCTTGATCTCGATCGGGCCGACGCAGCGCGGGCGCCTGATCTTCGGCGTCTGGCCGCTCGCCGACATCATCTTGATGTAATCGGGAAAGCGCTCGATATCACCGGGCACGCGGCGCGGGCTGTCGCCCTCGAAGCCGGTCAGCCGGTCCTTGATGTAGGTGGCATAGCCGATCTTGCCCATTTCGCCATCGGACACCACATCGACATGGGATTTGACCTGACGCGCGACGGCCTCCTCGACCGCCGCCGCCACCACGGTTTCGAAGCGCGCTTCGGACTCGAGCCGGCCCTCCTCCTTGGCGAGCAAGAGCGTAGAGACCTCATCCGAGCGCGGCAGGCTGCCGACATGGGTGGTCAAAATACGGTCGGTCGAAAGTTTCATCGGCGATCCCCCTTAAACGCGCGTACCTGCTTGTGATGTTGGGCCGCCACTATGACGCGCGCGTACTGCCGCCGACAAGGCCCTGGCCTCGACGTTCGCCGCGCGGCGCTCAGTGCTTTTGGAGCTTCTTGACCGCTTCGACCACGAGGGCATCGAGGCCCGCGCCGCCCTTGGCGACATAGGCTTCGATTTCCTTCCGCATGCGCGGTTCCCAGAATTTTTTCAGGTGATCGGCGACACCCTCGACCGCCTGCTCACGCGGATAGGCGGAGAAAAAATGGGCGATCTGGTTCGCCATGTGGACCATGTGATCGGGTTTCATGAGGCGAGCCTAGTCGAGGGGCGATCGAGGCGCCAGGGATGGCTGAGGACGAGCAAACTATCCGGCCGCGCCAAGGCGATCAGCGTGAGCCGGCATTCTTCCGCCAGCCGCCTCGCCATCGCGGTCGGCGCCGAGATCGCGACCAGAAGCGGCATGCCGAACACCGCCGCCTTCTGGACCATCTCGACGCTACATCGGCTGGTGATGACGGCGAAGCCCTGCGCCGGATTGGCGACACGACGAGCCAAGGCGCCGATCAATTTGTCGAGCGCGTTGTGCCGGCCGACATCCTCGCGCGCCAGCGCGATGGCGCCGCCCGGCTCGACCCAAACCGCGGCATGGACCGCGCCAGTCGCCCGGTTGACCAATTGATGCGTCGGCAATTCGGCGAGCGCGCGGTTGATCGCCTCGATGGCGAAATGCGTTTCGGCCAAGACCGGCGCGGGATGACGCACGGCCTCCTTCAAACTATCGACGCCGCACAGACCGCAACCCGTGCGCCCGGTCAGATTGCGCCGCCGATCCTTCAACGCGGCGAAGCGTTCGAGCGCGATCGCCATACGCACCTCGATGCCATCCTGGGCCGGTTCGACCGCCAGATCGAGCAATTCGTCCGCGTGCGCGATGATGCCTTCGCTCAAGGAAAAGCCGAGTCCGAAATCGGCGAGATCGGTTGGCGACGCCATCATCACGGCGTGGCTGATGCCGTTATAGACGAGCGCGACCGGCACTTCCTCGGCGATCAAGGCGGTGGTCGCGGTCGAGACGCCGTCGGCGCCGATCCGTTCGACCGGCGCGACCGCGGTGGGCGCGAGCGGGTTCATGAAGGCGCGCGCCCCGGCGCTACTCCGCCGCCTCGCCGACGCCGGCGATACGCCGTGTCTTGTCTCGAAGCGCGCTATAGCTTTCCTGCCAATTCGAGAGATGACTGACGCGGTGAACCTGCACGGCGGTGACCTTGTATTCCGGGCAGTTGGTCGCCCAATCGGAATACTCCGTGGTCACCACATTGGCGCCGGTCTCGGCGAAATGGAACGTGGTGTAAACCACGCCCGGCTGCACGCGATCGGTGATCACGGCATGCAGCGCGGTCTCGCCGGCGCGGCTTTCGAGCGCGACCAGATCGCCGGTTTTAATGCCCCTGTTCTCGGCGTCGAAGGGATGAATTTCGAGAACGTCCTCGTCATGCCATGTCACGTTCGGGGTGCGCCGCGTTTGCGCGCCGACATTATATTGCGAGAGAATGCGCCCGGTGGTCAGGATCAAGGGGAAGCGTGCGCCGGTGCGTTCCTCGGTCGGCACGAATTCGGTGATCATGAAACGGCCCTTGCCGCGCACGAAACGATCGATGTGCATGATCGGCGTGCCTTCGGGCGCCTTCTCATTGCACGGCCATTGAATGCTGCCGAGCTCCTCGATGCGCTTATAGCTGACGCCGGCAAAGGTCGGCGTCAGGCGCGCGATCTCATCCATGATCTCGGATGGGTGCGCATAGTTCATCGGATAGCCGAGCGCGTTCGAAAGCGCGACCGTCACTTCCCAATCCGCCTTGCCGGCGAGCGGCGCCATGGCTTTCCGCACCAGGCTGATGCGGCGCTCGGCATTGGTGAAGGTGCCGTCTTTTTCGAGGAACGAGGCGCCGGGCAAAAAGACGTGCGCGTAATTCGCGGTCTCGTTCAGAAACAAATCCTGCACCACGATGCATTCCATCGCCAACAGGCCGGCGGTGACGTGCTGGGTGTTGGGATCGGATTGCGCGATGTCCTCGCCCTGGACGTAGAGCCCCTTGAAGCTGCCATCGACGGCCGCATCCAGCATGTTCGGAATGCGAAGCCCGGGCTCGCCTTCGAGGCCGACGCCCCAGGCGCGCTCGAACAATTCGCGCGTCGCATCCTCCGAGACATGGCGATAGCCCGTGAATTCGTGCGGGAATGAACCCATATCGCAAGCGCCCTGCACGTTGTTCTGGCCGCGCAAGGGATTCACGCCGACGCCGCGCCGGCCGATATTGCCGGTCGCCATGGCGAGATTGGCCATCCCCATCACCATGGTCGAGCCCTGGCTGTGCTCGGTGACGCCGAGGCCGTAATAAATCGCCCCATTGCCGCCTTTGGCATAAAGCCGCGCCGCACCGCGCACCTCGGCCGCCGGCACGCCGGTCAACGCCTCGGACGCTTCCGGTGAATTGCGCTCCTGCGCGATGAAGGCGCGCCAAAATTCGAAATCGGCCAAGTCGCAGCGTTCGCGCACATAGTCTTCCGCGACCAGACCCTCGGTCACCACGACATGGGCGAGCGCATTGATCAGCGCGACATTGGTGCCCGGCTTGAGCTGGAGATGATGATCGGCCTTGACGTGCGGGCCGTCGACCAAATCGATGCGGCGCGGATCGGCGATAATCAGCCGCGCGCCCTCGCGCAGGCGCCTTTTCATCCGTGACGCGAACACCGGGTGCGCATCGGTCGGATTGGCGCCGATGATCAAGACCACGTCTGTATCATCGACCGAATCGAAATCCTGCGTGCCGGCCGAGGTGCCGAACGTGGTCTTCAAGCCATAGCCGGTCGGCGAATGGCAAACGCGCGCGCAGGTGTCGACATTGTTGTTGTGGAAACCGGCGCGCACCAGCTTCTGGACCAGATAGGTCTCCTCGTTGGTGCAGCGCGACGAGGTGATACCGCCGATCGAAGCGACGCCATATTTCGCCTGAATGCGCTTGAACTCGGACGCGGTGTGCTGGATTGCCTCGTCCCAACTCACCTCGCGCCACGGATCGGTGATCTTGGCGCGGATCATCGGCTTCGTGATGCGATCCTTGTGGCTGGCATAGCCCCAGGCGAAGCGGCCTTTGACGCAGGAATGGCCGTGATTCGCCTTGCCATCCTTGAACGGCACCATGCGTACCACTTCATCGCCCTTCATCTCGGCCTTGAAGGCGCAACCGACACCACAATAGGCGCAGGTGGTGACCACGCTGTGCTCTGGCGTGCCGGCTTGGATGACCGATTTTTCGTTGAGCGTCGCGGTCGGGCAAGCCTGAACGCAGGCGCCGCACGAGACACATTCGGAGGTCAGGAAATCTTCGTTCTGGCTCGGCGAGACCTTGGACTCGAAGCCACGGCTATGGATGGTCAGCGCGAACGTACCCTGCACTTCCTCGCAGGCGCGCACGCATCGCGAACAGACGATGCATTTCGACGGATCGAAGGTGAAATAGGGATTGCTCTCGTCCTTCTCGGCCTTCAGGTGATTGGCGCCGTCATAGCCGTAGCGCACCTCGCGCAAGCCGACCGCGCCGGCCATGTCCTGCAATTCGCAATCGCCATTGGCCGAACAGGTCAGGCAATCGAGCGGATGATCGGAGATATAGAGCTCCATCACGCCGCGGCGCAATTTGGCGAGCCGCGCGGTTTGCGTCTTGACCTTCATGCCGGGTTCGACCGGCGTGGTGCAGGACGCGGGTGTGCCCTTGCGGCCCTCGATCTCGACCAGACAGAGCCGGCACGAGCCGAACGCCTCGAGGCTATCGGTCGCGCAAAGCTTGGGAATCTTCACGTCGCGCGTCACCGCCGCGCGCATGATCGAGGTGCCGGCCGGAACCGTGACCGGCAGGCCGTCGATCTCGAGCGTCACCAATTGGGTGACCTCGGATGGCGGCGTGCCGAAATCGGTTTCCTTGATCAACGCCATGATTCTCTCTCCTTCAAGCCGCGCTGCGCCTGCCGGCGCGCGGCGACGAACGATCGAAATCCTCGGGAAAATGCTTGACCGCGCTCAACACCGGAAACGGCGTCAGCCCACCAAGCGCGCAGAGCGAGCCGTCAATCATGGTTTCGCACAGATCGTCGAGCACGGTCAGATTCTTGCCTATCTCCGTGCCGGCGACGATGCGGTCGATGACCTCGACGCCGCGCGTCGAGCCGATGCGGCAGGGCGTGCACTTGCCGCACGATTCGATCGCGCAAAATTCCATCGCGAAGCGCGCCTGCAAAGCGAGGTCAACGCTATCGTCGAACACCACGACGCCGCCATGGCCCAGCATGCCCTTGAGCGCGGCGAAGGCTTCGTAATCGAGCGGCGTATCGAGCAGTTTCTCGGGAAAATAGGCGCCAAGCGGGCCGCCGACCTGAACCGCGCGGAACGGCCGGCCGCTCGCCGTGCCGCCGCCGAACTCATCGATCAATTGGCGGAGCGTGATGCCGAAGGCAAGTTCGACCAGGCCGCCCTGCTTGATATTGCCGGCGAGCTGGATGGGCAGCGTGCCGCGCGAGCGACCCATGCCGAAATCGCGATAATGTTCGGCGCCGCGATCGAGAATGATCGGCACGCTGGCGAGCGAGATCACGTTGTTGATCACGGTCGGCTTGCCGAACAGCCCTTCGATCGCCGGCAGAGGCGGCTTGAAGCGCACCTGGCCGCGCTTGCCTTCGAGGCTCTCCAGAAGCGAGGTTTCCTCGCCGCAAATATAGGCGCCGGCGCCAAGCCGCGTGTGCAATTCGAACGCCTTGCCCGAGCCCATCAGGTTCGACCCGAGCAGACCCGCGCGATGCGCCAGTTCGATCGCGCGGTTCATCTGACGAAAGGCATGCGGATATTCCGAGCGAATATAGATGTACCCCTCGGTGGCGCCGACCGCGAGGCCGGCGATCGTCATGCCCTCGATCAGCACGAACGGATCGCCCTCCATGATCATGCGATCGGAGAACGTGCCGCTATCGCCCTCATCGGCATTGCAGACGATATATTTACGATCGGCGGGCGTCGCTAGTACGGTGCGCCATTTGATGCCGGTCGGAAAGCCCGCGCCGCCGCGCCCGCGCAGACCTGAATCGATGACCTCTTTGACGATCGCATCGGGCGCGAGTTCGAGCGCGCGCGTCAGACCGCGATAGCCGCCATGCGCACGGTAATCATCAAGCGAAAGCGGATCGGTGATGCCGCAACGCGCGAAGGTCAGGCGCTGCTGCTTCTTGAGATAGGGAATCTCATCGGTCGGTCCCTGGCGCAATTTGTGCGCGCCGCCAGCGACAAAATTCGCATCGAACAGGCTCGCCACATCTTCGACCGCGACCGGGCCATAAGCGATGCGCGCACCGTCGACCTGGACTTCGATCAACGGCTCGAGCCAATAGAGCCCGCGCGAGCCATTGCGCACGATGGTCAAATCAAGCTTGCGCGCGCGGGCTTCGGCGGCGAGACGCTCGGCCACCTCGTCCGCGCCGACCGAAAGGGCGGCGGAATCACCCGGCACGAAAACGCGCACGCTCATGGCCGCTTCCCCGCCTGATCGAGCAGCTGATCGAGCCGCGCGGCATCGACCCGGCCATAGACCTTGTCGTCGATCGTCAAGGCCGGCGCGCAGGCGCAATTGCCCAGGCAATAAACCGCCTCGAGCGTGAAGCGTCCGTCATGCGTGGTTTCGTGGAAGTCGACACCGAGGCGTTGCTTGGCGTGCGTGATCAATTGCTCATTGCCCATCGATTGACAGGCCTCGGCCCGGCACAGGCGCACGACATGGCGGCCCGGCGGAGAATCACGAAAATCGTGATAGAAACTGATCACGCCATGGACCTCGGCGCGGCTCAAATTGAGCGCCTTGGCGAGTGTCGGCACGATCCCGCCATCGACATAGCCGAAGCGTTCCTGGAGCGCGTGCAGGATCGGCAGGAGCGCCCCGGGCTTGGCCCGGTGCTCGTCGATCAGGCTTGACGCCGCCTTGTCATCCCACACGGCATAATTCGGCATTGACGCCCTCCTCGGGGCCCCATGTGCAGGCTGCGCCAAACAGTTTGCCGGATCGTTTAATAAGATCAATCGAACAAATTAAATATTATGATAGAAAATAGCTATCAAACGATTATTCAGGCCTCACGGGCAAGGTTGGCGCGGCCTGTCCGCGCCGGCGCCTTGCCGGGATGGGCATGGCACATCGCCATAAGAGCAGAAGACGCAACAATCGCCGGGCTTGGGCTTAAGCCGCAGCCCGCAACCGGCACATTGGTAAAAGAAGAGGCATGAATCGGTCGGCATGGTCTCGCGCGCGCGATGACCGCAGGACGGACATGTAAGAGTCGAACCGAGCTGCATCGGAAGCGCCGGCACCCACCTTGAAGCGGGCCGGCCCCTTCACTTTGTCAATATGTCTTTCAATATGTCGACGATCACGCGCGTCGCGATCTCGACCAAAACGATGTCGGCATCGACCGCCTGCCATTCATAGCCGGGCCTCGGCTTCAATCTGCCAAGCAAATCTTGCGGCATATGGCGCTTGGCGATGCCGGGCGGCAGCGGCTTGCCGCGCGCGAGGTTCTTGGCGATGCCCGGCGGCAGGCCTTGCGGTGGCCCGAAAACCTGCACGCCGTTGCGCCGAATGAAATCGTGGATGATGTTGAGTGCGGCGGCGGTGATCACCGCGTGCGCCACGCTTTCGCCGATGTCGCGTTCGACAGCGGCCCCCTTATGTTTGCCCTTGTTCTTCTTTGCTTCGGCAAAAGCCGGCTGCAACATGGTTAGAGCAAGCAAGCCCGCGATCAAGAACGTCATGAGGCGAGGCATGAGGGGTAGTGTCCTAAGTTTGTATCGACGAGAGTGGCCAAGATCGCTTTTCGTCGCCCTGATGGCAACCCGCCTTGATCCTGATCACGGGCGCCGCGGCAGATCGTGGCTGGAAGTCGCTAATGACAGGGCGGCCCGCTGCGTTTGATCGGCGCCGGTCTGGTATCGGAGCCAAACGATGCCCTACGCCTCGAACGCCCGACTGCCGGGCGGCGCGCGCCTGCATTTGCCCAGGCCGGCGCAGACCATCTATCGCGAACTCGAAAATCAAATATTTTTTTGTTAGGCCGTTCGGGACCCAGAGAAGACCCAACGCCATGCCGCAGATTTGGTCTGACCAAACCGTCCCCTGGCGCAGTGACTGCGCGAACGACCCGATCGAGGCCGCGCGGGCCCTCAAACGGGAACGAGACAAGTCCGAAAGTGGCAACGCGCCCGTCGCCACAAGTGGCAACGGGCAGCGTTCCTGAAGCATTGAGTGATTGAAAAAATTGGTCGGAGCGGCGGGATTTGAACCCACGACCCCCAGTCCCCCAGACTGATGCGCTACCAGGCTGCGCTACGCTCCGAACGATGAGGGCCGGAATGCTCCGGCCCTTCGCGATGATGGCACTATACCGAGCCGGCGGGCGCCGCTCAATGAGCGAAGTTGCACGCTTTCCGCGTTAGCCGCGCAACAACGCCAGAATACCCTCGAGTTCCGATGCAAGGGTCTCTAGTCTGGCCGGCACATCACCGTCGTCGGGGCGTGCCAGCGATTTGCTCGCCTCTGCCCTCGGCATGATCGGCTCGCTCGGCCGCGCGACCGCCGGCGGCACCACGTTCGTCATAGCCATCTGGGCCACCTGGGCATCGCGGCTTGGGGCAGCGGGGCCAGCCGTCGCGCTGCGGAGCGCCTTTGCGCCGCTATCGCGGAACAGTTTCTGCACACCCCGAATGGTGTAGCCATCCTGGTAGAGCAGCCGCTGGATGCGGCGCAGCAGCTCGACATCCTCGGGCCGGTAATAACGTCGCCCGCCCGCGCGCTTGAGTGGCCTGACCTGGCCGAAGCGGCTTTCCCAGAAGCGCAACACGTGCTGCGGTACGCCGAGTTCCTCGGAAACCTCGCGGATGGTGCGGAAGGCACCGGGAGCCTTTTCGATGCCGGTTGGCCGCGACACACCTAGCGCTGCGCTGGTCATGTCCCGTGCCCCCTCGATCCGATGCTCCACCCTATCGACCCTCGGGCGTGCCGGTCGAAATCGCCTTGCTCGCGTCGGCTTCACCGGGTTCCGCGGACGGGCGCGCGTCAACAAGCGCACCGCCGCCTCGGTTGATCTGATCCTTCAAGACGTGCGAGGCATGAAATACCAGAACCCGGCGCGGCAGAATCGGCACTTCAAGGCCTGTTTTCGGGTTGCGCCCAATGCGCTGCCCTTTCGAGCGGATCGAGAAACTGCCGAACGAGGAAATTTTGACGGTCTCGCCCCGCGCCACGCCGTCGGCGATCAGGTCGAGCACAGACTCGACGAGTTTGGCGCATTCATTGCGCGACAGCCCGACCTCACGGAAAACCGCCTCCGCGAGTTCGGCCCGTGTGACCGTATGCCCGGCCATGGTCCGCTCGTCCTATTGTCCCCGAGAAAACGCTACTACCTCAGGGCCTAAGCCGTCAACCGCGCGGGCGAATTTCTTACCAGCGAACCACCGCCGCGCCCCAAACGAAACCACCGCCGATCGCCTCCATCACCAGGAGCTGCCCCGGTTTGACCCGGCCATCGGCGACGGCTTCGCAGAGCGCGAGCGGGATCGAGGCCGCCGAGGTATTGGCGTGACGATCGACCGTCATCACGACTTTTTCCATCGGCAGGCCGAGCTTCTTGGCGGTGGCTTCGATGATCCGGGCGTTCGCCTGATGCGGCACGAGCCAATCGATCGCCTCGGGTGCGACACCTGCGGCGGCCATCGCCTCCGTCGCCACGCTCGCCAAATTGCCGACCGCGTGACGAAACACCTCGCGACCGTTCATGCGCAGATGCCCGGCCGTTTGCGTCGTCGAGACTCCACCATCGACATAAAGCGCATCGTAGTGGCGGCCATCGGAATGCATCTTGACCGCGAGCACGCCGCGATCGGCGGTCGTCCCGGGGCTTTCCTCGGCGCTCAACACCGCGGCCCCCGCGCCATCGCCGAACAGCACGCAGGTGGTCCGGTCGCTCCAATCGAGGATCCGCGAATAGGTTTCCGCGCCGATGATCAGCGCGGTCCTCGCCTGACCGGAGCGGATGAAGCTATCGGCGACGGAAAGCGCGCAGACGAAGCCGGCGCACACCGCCTGAACGTCGAACGCAACGCCCCCAGTCATGCCAAGCCGAGCCTGCACGCGCGTCGCGGTGGCCGGAAAGGTATTGTCGGGCGTCGAAGTCGCAAGCACGAGCAGATCGAGGGCATTCGCCTCGATCCCTGCCGCGCTCAGGGCCTTGCGTGCCGCCTGTTCGGCGAGATCGGCCGTGGTCTCGCCCTCCGCCGCGATATGTCGCTCACGGATTCCGGTGCGCTCGACGATCCAGGAATTGTTGGTCTCGACGAACCGAGACAGGTCGTCGTTCGTGAGGATCTTTTCCGGAAGATAGGATCCGCACCCGATGATTCGCGAGCGGATCATTTCAGAGGGCCGCTCTCCGTGACTCCTGAAGTCCCTGCAAACCGAGGCTCGACAACTCTTCGATGATCTTTGGGTTCACACCCTGATTCAACATGTCGATGGCGACATCGAGCGCATTGGCGAACCCTTTGTGATCGGTGCCGCCGTGGCTCTTGACCGTGACGCCGTTGAGGCCGAGGAACATCGCGCCGTTATAGGCGCGCGGATCGACCCGCTCGCGCAGCTTCTTGAGCGCGGGCCGGGCCAGCAAATAGGCGACGCGCGCCAGCAGCGAACGCTTGAACGCGGTCCTCAGGAACTCGGTGTAGAGCCGCGCCGTGCCCTCCGCGGTCTTGAGGGCGACATTGCCGGTGAAGCCATCGGTCGTGATCACGTCGACCGTGCCGGCGGCGATGTCGTCGCCTTCGATGAAGCCGTGAAAATTGATCGACAGCCCCGATTCGCGCAGCAGGGTCGCCGCTTGGCGCAAGGTCTCGCCGCCCTTGAGCTCTTCGGAGCCGACGTTCAAGAGCCCGACCGAGGGCCGCGTCACACCGAGCACGGTGCGCGCGAAAACCTCGCCCATGACCGCGAATTGCACCAGCTCCCTGGCGCTGCATTCGAGATTGGCGCCGAGATCGAGGATCACCGATTCGCCGCGCTGGGTCGGAAAGATCGTACCCATGGCCGGCCGGTCGATGCCGGGCAAGGTCTTGAGCACCAGCCGCGCCAGAACCATCAAGGCGCCGGTGTTGCCGGCCGAGACGACGCCATGCGCTTGGCCGGCGTCGACGGCATCGAGCGCCAGCCTCATGCTGGACTGCCTTCCCTTGCGGATCGCGAGCGAAGGTTTGTCGTTGGCGCCGATCACCTCGGTGGTGTGACGAATCTCCGCGACGCGAGCCAGTTTGCTGTAGCGGCGCAGCAGGGGCGCGATGGTGTGCTCGTCACCGAACAGGAGAAAACGCACGTTCGGATGACGCACGCGCGCGATGTTCGCGCCGCGCACCACCATGGCTGGCGCATGATCGCCGCCCATCGCGTCGAGGGCGAGCACAAGCTCCTGGGGCATTGCCGCCGCGCTCCGCGTCGGCCGGCTCAGGCGGTCTGGCCCGGCTCGATGACTTCGCGCCCGTCATAGTTCCCGCACGCCGGACAGACGTGATGCGGCAGCTTGGTCTCGCCGCAATTCGAGCACTCGGACAGGTTGACGCGCTTCAAGGCGTGATGCGACCGGCGCATGTTGCGGCGGGATTGGGACGTTTTCTTCTTCGGAACGGCCATAAATTCGACCTCCAGGCTCGAAACCGGAGCCGGTCAAGCGGCTCCTCATTGATTCGCAATACGATTCCCTACCGACCGCGTTGCCCGCCGGTCGAGCGGCGAGACATTACATCTTACGCTTCAGATCGCCAAGCGCGGCGAACGGCTTGGGCCGTGCCAAAGCGTCGGATTCGCCTGTTATGCCCGGCTCCGACGCAAAGCTGACCCCCGAGCGGCGCGGATAGGGGTCGAGCGCGAGCGAAAGGTGCTGTGCGACCAGCTCGCCAAGATCGAAAACATGGCCCTCCAGGGGCTCGACCGACTGGTTAAGATGGGAATCCGCGTCCGCGCCGTCCGGAATCGACTCGGGTGGCAGTAGATCGAGCTCGATCGGCTCACTGATTTCGCTTTCAAATGGCTCGAGCGAGAGCACGCAGATCTGGCTGACTCGCGCCGAAAAATGGCCGATTACGCGCGCTCCCGCCGCGCCGCCGCTGCGGATCGGCCCAATCGCAAGGCGCGCCGTCAGCGCGCCGATGCCGGGCAAATCGAAGCGCCGGGCGAGCGCCTCGCACTCGGCCGGCGTGGCGGCGATCTCGCGTTGGAGCCCGGAGGCCGGCAAGGTCGTGACGTCGACCGGGCGCGAGAATTCGGGGGCCGGCGGTTCGCTCGGGAGAGGGGGGGATTTCTTGGCCATGTCGCTGCTCCGCCGCTTGGCGGGTCGGGCGCCTCGGTAGGGCGCCGGAAACTCCGCCGCACCATATCGGCGCAAATGAACAGATTCAATCGGACGATGGGGGTGCGTCCGGGGTCGGCGCCGCCGGAAAGCTGATCCGCCCGGCCAGCACGGCCTCGGCAGGCTGCGCCGCAAGCGCCGCGTCGGCGGCACGAACATAGCCCGCCAATGCGGCGATCTGGCCGGCCCGCGGCGTCTCGCGACCATAGATATTCCGGCCAAGCGCGGCTTCAAGCGCGGAGACCTCGGCGACCGGCTCGAGCGCTTCCGTATAGGCCTTGGAGCGACCATAGAACGCGCGCGCCATCACCTTGACCTTCTTGCCCACGCTGAGGTCGCCGACGCCCATCTCGCGCAAATTTTGGTCCATGTCGTCGAACATGATCTCGAGCAGGGTCTGGCCGGTGCGCTCGCCCGCCTCGCCGGCCCGCGTCAACGATCGGATCACCAGAAAGACATGCACCACGATCAGGTCGAAGCGGCCGTCCACGCTGTCGGGCACGCCGCAATCGGCATAGAACGCCGGCTGGCGCGCTTGGCGCACCGCCGCGCCGTAGAGCGCGAGCGCTTCGTCCTTGTGGGGGGAGCGGCGGAAAAGCCGGGCCAGGAACATGATGACGAATGGGCCGATGGGATTGACAGCGGCGGCGCGGGCCGCGATAGAGTGGCCACGCTCCCAACGTAGGTGGTTCGCCATGATCTCGTCAACCGACGCGGCTGGAAAAGAGGCTGGGCGCGGTTTCCCCGCCGAGCGTGGTCGACGCCGGCTCTACCGCCTTGGCTTCTGCCTCGCGCTCGGCCTGACGGCCGTCATCGGCCTCGCTGCCTGCTCGCCGACGGTCAACGTTCACGGCCACATGCCGAACCCGGATGCCGTGCCGCAAATCAAGGTCGGCGCGACCAATCGCGATCAGGTGCGCGACCTGCTCGGCTCGCCGACCTCGCCCGCGACTTTCGACGACAAGCGCTGGTACTACATTTCGCGCAAGACCGAGACCGGCCTGTTCGACGAAACCGAGCTGCTCGACCAGGAAATCCTGATCGTCGATTTCGACGATGGCGGCTTCGTCAAATCGATCGAGGTTCAGAAGGGCATCGAGAAGACCCAGGACGTCGCCATGGTCTCGCGCGTGACGCCGACCAAGGGCCGCGAGCTCGGCTTCTTCGAGCAGGTGCTCGGCAATTTCGGTGGCGGCCGCGTCACCAAGACCAACAAGGGCGCCGGCAACGTCCTCGGCCGCTCGACCCGACGGTAGCGCGGTTTCAAATTAGTTGGAGACACCTCCCTCCCTAACCCTCCTCCTCAAGGGGGGAGGCCGGGGGACCCAGATGCATGCGGAATCCGCCTGCGCCGCCTCGCCTGAATACTCTGCCTTCGCGGAGTATGACGTCATAAATAGCAAAGGCCGGCTGCACGCCGGCCTCTGGTCAACCACCCCATCCCCGGAAACGCATGCGTTTCCGCCTTCCCCTCCACGTTTGGAGGCGAAGGGATTTCGCTGAGTCTGCTGGGGCGCTGCTCCGTTTACCCGAAGCTCGCCAGGATCGCGAGCAGGAGAAGTGCCACGATGTTGGTGATCTTGATCATCGGGTTGACCGCCGGGCCGGCGGTGTCCTTGTAGGGATCGCCGACCGTATCGCCGGTCACGGCCGCCTTGTGCGCCTCCGAGCCCTTGCCGCCGAACTTGCCATCCTCGATGTATTTCTTGGCGTTGTCCCACGCGCCGCCGCCCGAGGTCATCGAGAGCGCGACGAAGAGACCGGTCACGATCGTCCCCATCAAGCTCGCGCCGAGCGCGGAGAGGCCCGCCGCCTGCCCGGCGATCGCCCAGATCACGACATAGAGGATGATCGGCGCCGCCACCGGCAGCATCGAGGGCAGGATCATCTCGCGGATCGCCGCCTTGGTCAGCATGTCGACCGCGCGGCCATATTGCGGCTTCGCGGTGCCCTGCATGATGCCGGGGATTTCCTTGAACTGACGACGCACCTCGACCACCACCGCGCCGGCCGCGCGGCCGACCGAGAGCATCGCCATCGAGGCGAACAAATAGGGCAAGAGGCCGCCGAAGAAGAGGCCGACCACGACATAGGGATTTTCGAGCGAGAAATTGAGCGTGACGCCCGGGAAATAGTGGCTCACGTCCTGGGTGTAGGCCGCAAACAGCACGAGCGCGGCGAGGCCGGCCGAGGCGATGGCATAGCCCTTGGTCACCGCCTTGGTCGTGTTGCCGACCGCGTCCAGCGCATCCGTCGTCTTGCGCACGTCCTTCGGCAAATCGGCCATCTCGGCGATGCCGCCGGCGTTATCAGTCACCGGGCCATAGGCGTCGAGCGCCACCACCATGCCGGCGAGCGCCAGCATCGTGGTCGCGGCGATCGCGATGCCAAACAGGCCCGCCGCGAGATAGGCGAGGATGATGCCGGCCGCGATCACGATCGCCGGCAAGGCGGTTGCCTGCATCGAGATCGCGAGACCCTGGATGATGTTGGTGCCGTGACCGGTGGTCGAGGCCTTGGCGATCGACTTGACCGGGTTATAGGCGGTCGAGGTGTAGAACTCGGTGATCCAGACCATGAGCCCGGTGACGCCAAGCCCGACCAGCCCGCACAGGAACAAATCGCTGCCGCTCGCACTGACGTCGCCCACCGCGAACGTCGTGTTCCAGCCGACCACCCATTCGGTGATCGGCCAGAGCGCGATGGCTGAAAGCCCGGCCGAAACCAAGAGGCCCTTATAGAGCGCGCCCATGATGTTCTGGCTCTTGCCGAGCCGCACGAAGAACGTGCCGATCACGGTCGCGAGGATGCAGACGCCGCCGATCGCCAGCGGATAGAGCATGAACGACGACGCGAGATCGCCAGTGAAATAGATCGCGGCGAGCAGCATGGTGGCGACCAAGGTCACCGCATAGGTCTCGAACAGATCGGCCGCCATGCCGGCGCAGTCGCCGACATTGTCGCCGACATTGTCGGCGATCACCGCCGGGTTGCGTGGGTCGTCCTCGGGAATGCCGGCCTCGACCTTGCCGACCAGATCGGCGCCGACATCGGCGCCCTTGGTGAAGATGCCGCCGCCGAGCCGCGCAAAGATCGAGATCAAGGAGCCGCCGAAGCCGAGCGCGATCAGCGCCTCGACGATGGCGCGCTGCTCGACGCCAGCCGCGAGCAGCACGCCGTAATAACCGGCGACGCCCAGCAGCCCGAGGCCAACCACCAACATGCCGGTCACCGCGCCGGCGCGGAAGGCGAGGCTCAGCGCGGGCTTCAGGCCGCTCCGGGCCGCCTCGGCCGTGCGCACATTGGCGCGCACCGAGACGTGCATGCCGATATAGCCGGCGGCCGCCGAGAGAATCGCGCCGATCAAGAAGCCAATACCGACCAAATGCCCGAGGAGCCCGATCAGAATGCCGAAAATCACCAGGCCGACCACGCCGATGGTCAGATATTGGCGGTTGAGATAGGCGCGCGCGCCCTCTTGGATCGCGGCCGCGATCTCCTGCATCCTGGCGTTGCCGGGGCTCGCGGCGAACACCGAGCGAATTGCATAAAGGCCATAGAGCAGCGCGACCACGCCGCAGGCGACCGCGAAATAGTAGCTTGAGGACATCCGGTTGATCCTTGGTCTTGGACGAATCTCTGGCGACGGGAATCGGCACTGGCCGGGCCGGAGGACTCCGGCCGGAAAAAGCGCGCGGAACATGCCAGAGATGAAACGGCGTGGCAACCGGTCGGCGCGCGCGGCGGCGCGACCGGCTTTTCGCTCAACGGGCCTCAGACGCCGTGATAGATCGCCGATTCGATCAGGACTTCGGTGACCACGCCTTCGCCCACCACGCGACCGGCCAGCATCTTGAAGCGAGCCTTGATGCGCTTCAGGCTGATCGCCGGATCGCCTTCGCTGCGCATGCCGGCCTGGAACTGGAGGTCGCGCAGGAACCGATCGCGCAGCACCACGGCCTTGTCGCGAACAAGGCCTTCGCCCTCGCGATCCGCAATCTCAAGGGTCACGACGACCTCGGCGTAGCCCTTGATGCGGCGCTTCTCCGCGATCGGGGCGAGCAAGGCGCCGAGCTTGACGTAGAACGGACCGGTCGCCGATTCCTCGCTCTCGCCGGCGGTCCCGGCGCTGCTGTGGTCGCCCCCGCCCCCACTCCCACCGCCGCCACCGCTCGCGCTACCGCCCTGCGCCAGAGCCGGACTTGCGCCAAAACACGCCGCGGCCGCGAAGACGGCGGCTAAATATATCGTTTTCCGATATTTTTCTACGTCTGACACAGGCCTTACTCCGGCCCACGGCGAGCGCGCGGGCCCATCCTTGGTACCGTGGCTGCCTCAGCGAAAGGTGAAGCGGTAGGGTTAATCAGAAATGGCGATAGCCGCCGCGCGTCAAAGCCAGGGCGCGACCATCAGGGCCGAGCGCCTCGACGCCCGCGCCCTCGATGATGCGGCCGATCTCGGCGAGCGGCACGCCCGCGGCGAGCGCCGCGCGTTCGATGGCCTCGGCGGCGGAGGCCGGAGCGGCGAACAGGATTTCGTAGTCATCGCCGCCAGTCAGCACCGTTTCGATCAGCCTGGGGTCGAGTGCGAGGGCGGCTCGAGCCGCTGGGGAAAGCGGCAGCTTGGCGACCTCGACCGCCGCGCCAACTTTGGAGACGTCGCAAAGGTGCCCGAGGTCGGCGACCAAGCCATCGGAGACATCGAGCGCGGCATGGGCCAGGCCGCGCAAGCGAACCCCAAGCGCCGGTCTCGGCTCGGGCAGGCGGTAGCGCGCGATCAACGCCTCCTGCCCTGCGACCGGAAGGCCCGACAGCGCGCCCTTGAGGACCTTGAGACCGAGCGCAGCATCGCCGAGCGTGCCCGAGAGATAGACCCGATCGCCCGGCTTCGCCCCACCGCGACGCATGATCGTGCCAACCGGCAGCGTGCCGAACGCGGTCAGCGAGAAGACCGCCGGGCCCTCGCCCGCCGCCGTATCGCCGCCGATCAGGCTCATGCCGTAATGCGCCTGATCCTGCTCTAACCCAGCGGCGAAGCGCTCCAACCAATCGAGCGTGAGGCGACGCGGCAGCACCACCCCGAGCAAGTAGGCCAGCGGCCTTGCGCCCTTGGCGGCGAGATCGGAAACATTGACGCGCAACAGCTTGCGCGCGACCAGATCGGGCGGGTCTTCGGGCAAATAGTGCACGCCCTCGACGATCAAATCCTTGGTGACGACGAGTTCCTCGCCGGGCGGGGGCGCGATCGTCGCGGCGTCGTCGAGCAGCCCATAAGCGCCCGGCCAATCGCGTGCGAGCGGCGCGAACAGCCGTGCGATCAACGCGAATTCGTCAGGCGGCTGGTCCGGGGCCGGCATCGCTGGCGACGCCCGCGGGGGCATCGAATTCGGCGGGGCGCAACCGGCGCGCTAGGCGATCGAGCGCGCCATTGACGAAGGCTGGCTCGCGATCGGAAAAGAACGACGCGGCGAGCTCGACATATTCATCGATCACGACGCGCGCGGGGATCGCTTCAAGCTCAAGCAATTCGAAGGCGGCCGCGCGCATCATCGCGCGCAACAGGGCGCCGAGGCGCTTCAGCGACCAGCCCTCGCCGAGCACGTCGCTGACCAATTGATCGACATCGTCGGGCCGCCGCGATACGCCTTCGACCACCGCCAGGAAATGCGCGCGATCGGATTGCGACGCGCGCTCGCCATCGATCGAGCGATTGAGCCGATGGGCGACGAACTCAGCGATCACGCTCTCGGGTGCGCTCGCCGCGATCTCGATTTGATAGAGCGCCTGAACGGCAGCAAGGCGCGCCGCTCGCCGCTCGCGGCGGACGCCCGTCGGCCGCGCGCCGGTCGCGCCGCTCCGCTCTCCCGCGATCATTTGAGATGTGCTCCGGCCAATTTCCGCTTCAAGGCGATCATGGTGAGACACGCGCGTGCCGCGTCGCCACCCTTGTCCTGCCGTTTGGGGTCGGCCCGTTCCCAGGCCTGGCTTTCAGTATCGCAGGTCAAGAGGCCAAAGCCGAGCGCAATCCCCTCGGCCACCGCGAGCCGGGCGAGCCCGCGCGCCGTCTCCTGGCACACGATGTCGTAATGCGACGTTTCACCCCGAATGACGCAGCCGAGCGCGACATAGCCGTGATAGCGCCCACTGTCGATCGCCATGCGAAGCGCGGCAGGAAGCTCGAAGGCGCCCGGCACCGCGACGCGCTCGCAGGTCGCGCCGGCCGATTTGAGCACGGCGCCGGCGCCGGCCGCCATGGCATCGGCGATCTCGGCGTAGAAGCGCGCCTCGATGATCAGAACATGGGCGGGCTCAGCCAAGTCCCCAATCGGACTGGTGGACTTCTTGCTGGCCAACGACTTTGAGACCATAACCTTCAAGCCCAACAATGGTCCATTTCGTGTTGTGCAGAAGGACCATATTCCTGACGCCGAGGTCCAGCAGGATTTGCGCGCCGATGCCATAATCGCGCAGCCCCGCTTGCTCGGTGCCAGCCAGGCGATTACGGACCAATTCGCTGACGCGCGCCTGACGCGGCTCGCGAATTACGATCAGGACGCCCTTGCCGGCGTGGTCGATGTCGCGCATCGCGGCCTGCAGTTTGCCTTCGCGGCCCGTGGCGAGATCGCCAAGTACGTCGTCGAGCGGGTTGAAATCGTGCACGCGCACGAGGACCGGCTCCTCCCCCGCGACGTCGCCCTTCACCAGCACGACGTGCTCGGCGTATTCCACCGTGTTGACGTAGACGTACATCTTGAAGCGGCCGCCATGGCGGCTGTTGATCTCGCTCTCGAGCGTGCGCTTGACGATCTTGTCGTGGCGCAGGCGGTAGGCGATCAGATCGGCGATCGCGGCGACCTTGATGTTGTGGCGCTGCGCGAAGGCCATCAGGTCCTGCATGCGCGCCATGGTGCCGTCGTCGTTCATGATCTCGCAGATCACCGCCGAGGGGTTGAGCCCGGCGAGCCGCGCGAGATCGATACTCGCCTCGGTATGGCCGGTGCGCACCAGCGTGCCGCCGTCCCTCGCCATCAGCGGAAAGATATGACCGGGCGAGACGATGTCGGCCGCGCCCTTGGTCGGGTCGATCGCGGTCAGGATGGTGCGCGAGCGGTCGGCCGCCGAGATGCCGGTGGTCACGCCGTCCCGCGCCTCGATCGAGACGGTGAAGGCCGTGTCGTGGCGGCTCTCGTTCCGCTTCGGCATCAGATGAAGGTTCAGCTCGCGGCAGCGCTGCGCGGTCAGGCACAGGCAAACCAGGCCACGGCCATAGCGCGCCATGAAATTGACGGCCTCGGGCGTCGCCATCTGCGCCGGGATGACGAGATCGCCCTCGTTCTCGCGCGCCTCGTCGTCGACCAGCACGACCATGCGGCCATTGCGAAACTCGTCTATGATCTCCTCGATCGACGAGAGAAAACTGGAATGCGCGACTTTCAACATCATTTCGCCTCGTTGAAGCGTGCAACGTAGCGCGCGAGCAGGTCGATCTCAAGGTTAAGAGTGTCGCCCGGTTTCAAGCCGCCGAGGCTGGTCTCGCGCTGCGTGTGCGGAATGATATTGACGCCGAAGCTGGCCGGCCCGACCTCGTTCACGGTCAACGACACGCCATCGAGCGCGACCGAGCCCTTCTCGGCGATGAAACGACCAAGCGGCGCGGGCGCCTCGATCACCAGCCGAAGCGACTCTCCCTCGGGCGTCGTCGAGACCAGGCGCGCAACGCCGTCGACATGGCCGAGCACCAAATGCCCGCCAAGCTCATCGCCCATGCGGAGCGCGCGTTCGAGATTAACCTTTGTGCCCGCGCGCCACGTGCCGAGCGAGGTGCGCGAAAGCGTCTCGGCCGAGACATCGACCGCGAACCAGCCGGGGGCCTTCTCGACCACGGTGAGGCACGCGCCCGAACAGGCGATCGAGGCGCCGAGCGCGATCTCGGCGGTGTCGTAGCGCGTCTCGACGACCAGCCGGGTGTCCTTGCCCCGCCCGCTCGTGATCGACCGAACGCGGCCGAGGTCGGTGATGATGCCGGTGAACATGGAGGCAATCTATGTACGTCGTGGGAAGTTTTCCAGCACATGTCGTTTTTCCATCCCCTCCCCCCTTGAGGGGGAGGGCCAGGGAGGGGGGGGTGCGTCGAACACGGATACGATGCCATGATCTCGGGCATGGCCTCACCGATGGCACGTCGTCTCCGTCAAGCGCCGACCGATGCCGAGCGCAAGCTATGGTCGCTGCTTCGACGGAAGCAACTCGACGGTGTGCGCTTCCGCCGGCAGCAGCCGATCGGACCCTATGTCGTCGATTTCTATTGTTCATCTTGTCGTCTTGTCATCGAGGTCGATGGTGGCCAGCACGACACGAACCGTGCGGCCGATGAGAAGCGTACAGCCTGGCTCGCGATGCGAGGCTATCGGGTGCTCAGGTTCTGGAATAACGAGGTACTGACGAATCTCGACGGTGTTTTCGAGGTGCTTCGTGAGACCCTGCGCGCTGCCACCCCCCCCACCCTAACCCTCCCCCTCAAGGGGGGAGGGAATGAGAAAATTGATTGCGCGGATCGAGCGCGGCGAGGTGAGAGCCACGGCGAGGCGTGGTCGAGCCATTATTCAATCCCGCCGCACGAAGCTTTCCAGCACATCGCCGCCAAGGTCCACCATGCCGATGCGGCTGAAGCCCGGCACCTCGGCTAACTAATCGACGGCGAAGGGCGCGGTTGCCGGCACGCAGCCGCCGCCCTTCTTGTGATTCACCGTTTCTCGTAGTATGAATGTGCCGTGATCCGAACCTGGCGCAATGCGGCGAGCCACAAGATCTGGCAGGGCGAGCGCCCGAACCAGTTTCGCGGGCTGGATTTCGAAGCCGCGGTCGATCTTCTTTTGGCGCTGAACGTGGCCAAATCGTTGCGTGACCTCAGCCCGCTCAAGAGCGTCGGGCTGCACAAGCTCAAAGGCGACCGCAAAGGCCAATGGGCGATGAGCGTGAACGGCCCCTGGCGCATCTGTTTCGAGTTTCGCCGTGGCGACGCTTATCAGGTCGAGATTCTCAATTACCACAAGGGATAGCCCCATGACTCCCCTCGCTCACCCCGGCCGGTTCTTGAAGCGCGAGCTCGAAGCGCGTGGTTTGAGCGCCAACCGGCTCGCGCTCGATCTCGGCGTGCCCTCCGGGCGCATCACCGATATTCTGAACGCGCGTCGCTCGATCACCGCCGATACCGCGGTCAGGCTCGGCCGCTATTTCGGCAATGGCGCGCGCTTCTGGCTTGACCTTCAGACCCAGTATGACATCGCGATGGTCGAGCGCGACCGTGGGCCCGAGATCGCCAAACGGGTTCAGCCGGCAGACGCGGCCTAAGCCCGCCGCACGAAGCTTTCCAGCACATCGTCGCCAAGGTCCACCATGCCGGTGCGGGCAAACGCCGACGCTTCGGCCAAATGATCGACGCCGAAGGGCGCGGTCGCCGGCACGCCGTCGCCACCGATCAGCGTCGCGGCGCGGAACCATTCGAGCCGGTCGACTAGCTTCGCCTGCAGGAATGCCGCCGCGACGGTGGCGCCGCCTTCGATCAGCACGCGGGTCATGCCGCGCTCGCCCAAGATCTTGGCAAGCCGGCTCACATCGGGCCGGCCACCCTCATCTGGCTCGACCGCGATAATTTCGACGCCCGCGTCCTCATAGGCGTGCACGCGCCGATGTTCGGCATGGGGCAGCGTGACCAGCAAGGTCGGCACCGTCTTGGCGGACGACACAAGATGATGAGTCAGCGGCAAACGCAGCCGGCCATCGAGCACGACGCGAAGCGGCGTCACGCGCTCAAGCCCAGGCAAGCGACAGGTCAGCGTCGGGTTGTCGACGAGCGCGGTCAGCGCGCCGATCAAGACCGCATCGTGTTCCGCGCGCAGAAGGTGCGCCCAGTGCCGCGCGCGCTCGCCGGTGATCCATTGACTTTCGCCTTTGTGGGTCGCGATACGGCCGTCGAGCGTGGTGGCGAGCTTGAGCGTGAAGAGTGGCCGGCCCTGTTTGACCCTGAGAAAGAAGCCCTGGTTGAGCCCCGCCGCCGCCTCTCGACCGACACCGACGACCACTTCAACGCCAGCGTCCCGCAACCGGGCGAAGCCACGCCCGCTGACACGCGGGTCCGGGTCGTCGAGCGCCGCGACCACGCGCTTGATGCCTGCGCCGATCAATGCCTCGGCGCAAGGCGCGGTCTCGCCGTGATGGGCGCAGGGCTCGAGCGTCACGTAGGCGGTCGCGCCTTTCGAAGCCGGACCGGCACGGCGCAGCGCTTCGCTCTCGGCATGCGGGCGGCCGCCGTCTTGCGTCCAGCCGCGACCGACAACGCGCCCGTCCTTGACCAGCACACAACCGACCGCCGGATTGGGCGCGACACGGCCGAGGCCACGGCGCGCGAGCGCGAGCGCGCCCGCCATGAAGCGCGCGTCGCTGCTTGGTTCAATCGGCTTCGTCGGCGAGGCCACCAATGAATTTCTCGAAATCCTTCACCTCGCGGAAATTCCGATAGACCGAGGCGAAGCGGACATAGGCGATTTGATCGAGGCCGGCGAGCGCCTCCATCACCATCTCGCCGACCACGCTGGACGGAATCTCGGTCTCGCCCAGACTTTCGAGCCGGCGCACCAGGCCATTGACCACCCGCTCGATGCGCTCGGGTTCGACCGGGCGCTTGCGGCACGCGATCTTCATCGAGCGCAGCACCTTGTCTCGGTCGAACGGCTCTTTCTGGCCGTTCGATTTGACCACGGTCAGCTCGCGCAATTGAATGCGTTCGAACGTGGTGAAGCGCGCGCCGCAATTTGGGCAGCTGCGCCGCCGGCGGATCGCGGTGTTGTCATCGGTCGGGCGCGAATCCTTGACCTGAGTGTCCTCGTGTCCGCAGAACGGGCAGCGCATACTAATTCCCCCGCCGTCTTCTCAATCCAGCCCAGGATAGACCGGGAAGCGCCGACACAGTTCGGCGACCTCGTGCATGAACGCCTGCTCGGTCGCGCTGTTGTCGCCATTGCTCTTGGCGAGATCGTTCAGAACCCGCGCGATCCAGCGACCGATCTGGCGAAACTCGTCGGGCCCGAAGCCGCGCGTCGTGCCGGCGGGCGAGCCGAGCCTGACGCCCGAGGTCACGGTCGGCTTCTCGGGATCGAACGGCACGCCGTTCTTGTTGCAGGTCATGCCGGCGGCCTCGAGGCTGTGCTCGGCGGCCTTGCCGGTCAATTTCTTGCCGCGCAGATCGACCAGCATCAAATGCGTATCGGTGCCGCCCGTGACGATGTCGAAGCCTTCGGCGATCAGCGTCTCGGCGAGCACCCGCGCGTTCTCGATCACATTGGCGGAATAGGCTTTGAACGAGGGTTCGAGTGCCTCCTTGAAGGCGACCGCCTTGGCCGCGATGACATGCTCGAGCGGCCCGCCCTGAAGTCCGGGAAACACCGCTGAGTCGATCTTCTTGGCGATCTCGGCATCGTTGGTCAGTACCATGCCGCCGCGCGGGCCGCGTAAGGTCTTGTGCGTCGTCGTGGTCACGACATGGCCGTGCGGAAACGGGCTCGGATGAAGCCCCGCGGCGACCAAACCCGCGAAGTGAGCCATGTCGACCATGAAGATCGCGCCGACCGAATCCGCGATCGCCCGGAAGCGCGCGAAATCGATCACGCGCGGATAGGCCGAGCCGCCGGCGATGATCAGCTTCGGCTTGTGCCGCTGGGCCAGCTTGTTCACCTCCTCGAAATCGATGCGCGAGGTCTCGCGGCTGACGCCATAGGAGATCGCGTTGAACCATTTGCCCGATAAATTGGGCGGCGCGCCATGGGTCAAATGCCCGCCGGCGGCCAGCGACAGACCGAGAATATGATCGCCGGGCTTCAACAGGGCGAGCATCACCGCCTGATTGGCCTGCGAACCCGAATGCGGCTGCACGTTCGCGAAGTCGCAGCCGAATAATTGCTTGGCGCGCGCGATGGCGAGCCGCTCGGCGACGTCGACAAACTCGCAACCGCCATAATAGCGTTTGCCTGGATAGCCCTCGGCATATTTGTTGGTCATCACCGAGCCCTGGGCCTCGAGCACCGCGCGACTCACCAGATTCTCGGAGGCGATCAGCTCGATGCGCTCTCGCAGCCGGCCGAGCTCGCCCACGATGGCGGCCTGTAGCTCGGGATCGGTCTCGCCGAGCCGGCGCTCGAACAGACCTTCGGACGAGACCGTCGGCTTGGTCCCGGCTGCCCGCGCGGAGGGAGAGCTCGTCATCACGATCCTCGTCGCTTGATAAAGAAAAACGAGTCAGGCGAGTTTGGCGACGCGGCGCGCATGCCGTCCACCCTCGAACGGCGTGTCGAGAAAGGCTTCGAGGCAGGCCTTCGCCTGATCGATCGGCGTGACCCGGCCGCCAAGAACAAGAACGTTCGCGTCATTGTGCTGACGCGCCAAGCGGGCGCTCTCGGTATCGCGGCACAGCGCCGCGCGAACTTCCCGGTGGCGGTTGGCGGCGATGCTCATGCCAATGCCGGAGCCGCAAATCAGCACGCCACGATCAACCTTCCCGGACTCAATGCAGTGAGCCAGCGCCTCGGCATAGTCCGGATAGTCGACCGACGCCTCGCGCGCGGTGCCAAGGTCGATCACGCGGAAACCCCGGCGATCGAGCTCATGAACAAGCTCGGTCTTGAGGGGCAGTCCGGCATGGTCGGCGGCGATTGCGATCGATTTGGTCAACATGGGCCGATACCGGGGCGAGGGCCTGTTTGTATACGCTGCCGCGCGGGCCAGGGGCAAGCCGTGCCCCCACATATCGGCCCTGGATGAAACAGGCACACCATTACAGCGCTTCCTAATGGCGCGGTGCGCGCGGTCCGATAGCTCGCGACCCCCCGGGCGCCAAGGTGATTTGACAAGACAAAACATTTTTGATCGCGGATCCGCAGGATCAAGTCCATGCGCGGTTCGACATTCAGGCCGCCACACAGCACCTCGGCTGGACGCCGAAATGGCCGTTCGAGAAGGGCCTCGCCGCCTACGCCAAGTGGCTCGAGACGCACCCGATCTGAGCGAGGCCCCGAT
>CAMDDO010000045.1 GCA_945892755.1 Rhizobium sp. Q54
GCTGGTCGCGCGGCGGGGCTTCGACTGAACCCGCCTTAGACGATTCTTTGTCTCCCCCTTGACCTTCAGGGCGGGGCAGGGTGCAAACCCTACCCGCCCTGATTTTTTTCACCGTCGGGGTGCCAAGCCGCTATATCTCAGGGCCCCATCGACGGAGGCCCCTGCCAGCCATGCGTCTGACCACCTGGAACGTCAACTCGGTGCGCCTGCGCATCGACCTCCTGCCCGAGCTGATCGCCCGCACGGGCGCCGATGTGTTCTGCCTGCAGGAAACCAAAGTGGTCGATCAGGATTTTCCGCGCGCGGCGTTCGCCGCGCTTGGCTATGAGCACCAGGTGATCTCGGGCCAGAAAAGCCATCACGGCGTCGCCATCCTCTCGCGCCTGCCGTTCAAGACCAGTGGCGCGCGCAATTGGTGCGACAAGGACGACCGGCGCCACGCCTGGGCGAAGCTCGCGAGCGGGCCCGAGATCCACAATTTCTATGTGCCGGCCGGCGGCGACATACCCGACCCGGACGCGAACGAGAAATTCGCTCATAAGCTCGCCTTCCTGCGCGAGGCGGCGGCGTGGTTCGGCGCGCAGAAGTCGCGCAAGGCGCCGATCGTGCTGGCCGGCGACCTGAACGTCGCGCCGCTCGAAACCGATGTCTGGTCGCACAAGCAATTGCTCGACGTGGTCAGCCACACGCCGATCGAAGTCGAGCTCTTGGGCAATTGGATGGCGTCGTACAAGTTCGTCGATGCGGTGCGCCACTTCGTGCCGCCGGCGGAACGGCTCTATTCATGGTGGAGCTATCGCGCGGCCGATTGGGCGAAATCCGACCGGGGCAGGCGGCTCGACCATGTTTGGGTATCGCCGGTGCTGAAGGATCACCTGCGCGCGGCGCACGTGTTCAAGCCGGCACGGGACTGGAAGCCGCCTTCCGATCATGTGCCCGTGACGGTGGAGATCAATGTGTGAATCGGGGCAGGGCGGGAATCGTTGTGTCGGCGTCGGCGCCCTCCTAAAATGTGCCGGCCTTCAAATCGATGAGTGTGATCGCTGTGGACGCAAGCCTTACGCGGCGCCGTTTAGCCGCCATCTTAAGCGCCGATGTCGCCGGCTATAGCCGGCTGATGGGCGAAGACGAGGAGGGCACGCTCAAGACCCTGAGCGCCTGCCGATCCTCGATCGAAGGCTGCGTCGCCAAGAACAACGGCCGCGTGGTGAGCACGGCGGGCGACAGCGTGCTCGCGGAGTTCCCCTCGACCGTCGATGCCGTGCGCTGTGCGCTGGACATGCAGGACGGCATCGCGGCTTGCAATGTCGATCTGCCGCCGGCGCGGCGCATGGAATTTCGCATGGGGATCAACCTCGGCGACGTGATCGTCGAGGGGAATGACATTTTCGGCGACGGCGTGAACATCGCGGCACGGCTGCAGGCCTCGGCCGAGCCGGGCGCCATCGTGGTGGCCGGCGCGGTTTACGACCAGGTGCGCCAGAAGCTGCCCATCGCGTTCGCCGATCTCGGCGCGCAGCGCTTCAAGAATATCGCCGATCCGGTGCGCGCCTATCGCCTCGAGCGCGCGGGCGTGGAAGGCGACCCTCTCCGAGCCGCAATCAAGTCAGAGCCGGGGAGCACGCCGGTCACCGACAAGCCGTCGATCGCCGTTCTGCCGTTTCAGAACATGAGCGGCGACGCGGAGCAGGAATATTTCGTCGACGGCATCGTCGAAGACGTCATCACCGAACTCTCGCGTTATCCCGACCTCTTCGTCATCGCGCGCAACTCGACCTTCACCTACAAGGGCCGCGCGGTCGATATCAAGCAAGTCGGACGCGAGCTCGGCGTACGTTATGTCGTCGAGGGCAGCGCGCGGAAAGCCGGCAATAGGGTGCGCATAACGGTTCAGTTGATCGACGCGGGCAAGGGCCATCATCTATGGGCCGAGCGTTTCGAGCGCGACTTGGCGGACGTCTTCGCGGTGCAGGACGAGATCACCCAAATGATCGTCGCGGCCCTGCCGGGCCGCGTCGAGGCCGCGCAAACGGAGTTGGCCAAACGGAAGCCACCGCAGGAAATGGCCGCCTATGACTATTTGCTGCGCGCCAAGGACTATCACCACAAGCGCTCCAAGGACGACAATTTCAAGGCACAGGAGATGATCGAGAAGGCGATCGAGCGCGACCCGGACTATGCCGAGGCGCATGCCTGGCGCGCCTGCATTCTCGGCCAGTCATGGGCGCAGGGCTATGGCGTCACGACCAAGGATCTGGCCGACGAGTCAGAGCGAATGGCGCGGACGCTCGAAACGCTCGGTGCGAACGACTTCGAGTGCCACCGCTTGCTCGCGGCGCTTCACCTCTACTTCTTTCGCAACCTTGAGCGCGCCCAGTTTCATCAGGAACAGGCTTACGCCTTGGTGCCAAACGATCCACGCGTGCTGTCGCAACAGGGCGAGCTGCTGACCTGGCTCGGCCGGCCGCTCGAGGCGATCGAGTGGGTCGAGCGAGCGCTCAGTCTCGATCCTTCCGAGGCCAATCGGCGCGCCGGTTATTTGGCGCAAGCCCAGTTCTGCGCGCGCGATTATGAGCGAGCCATTCAAACCTATCGGCGCGTCTCGCCGCTTCGCGCGCCCCACCATGCCTTTATCGCGGCCAGCCACGCCATGCTCGGACGAGCGGCGGAGGCCGACAGCCATATCCGCGAGGCGATCAGGCTCAATGCGAGGCTCACGGTGCGGGAGATGTTGACCAACGCCCCGTTCGCGAATCAGTCAGACGCCGATCATTTGCACGACGCTTGCCTGAAGGCGGGCCTTCCATCCGGGGATGCTTAGGCGGCGCGCCATGGCTGAACGCGCCTAGCCGGCGCGCCGTGGCTGAACGCGCCTAGCCGGCGCGCCATGGCTGAACGCGCCTAGCCGGCGCGATAGATGAAATAGCGACCGGGCTCGACGCCGTCCGGCGGCACTTCGGGCGCGAGCGAAGCGTGGTCAAGCGCCTGATCGCTGACCACCACGGCGCCGCGGGCGAGCAGCGGCCGGAGCATCGAGGCGAGCCACGTCGCGAGCGCCGCATCGTGCTCGGGCCGGCCGCTGCCGAAATCGCAATGGACGAGCGCGGCCGGCGCGCCGACGCGCGTCAGCGCATCGGGCAGGGTGTCGCGGAAATCGCCCAAGACGAGATGCGCCGCATCGGGCGCGCTGGCGGGATCCGCCGCAAGTCGGCGGTCGAACGCAAAAATCTCGCGGCGCGGGAAGAGGGCGCGCAGATGATCGAAGGTGCGGCCATTGCCAAGCCCGAGCTCGACGATCGGCCCATCGACATGAGCGATTAGTTTGGCCGCATGATCGAGGCAGTCGCGTTGCGCCGTGACGCGACGAAGAAAACTATCGAGCCGGCTCAATTCAGTCGGCTCAGGTCGGATTGACCGACAGTCGCTTGATCTCGCCGACCGCCTGCTGGAGCTTCTGGTTGGTGCGTTCGAGCCTGCCGGCCAGCTCACGCATCAGCTCGACCGAGATTTGCGGAAACTGGGTGACGAGCTGAAAGAACACGTCCTTCGCGATACGCAGCGTCACGACCTCCGATTTCGCCTTGACCGTCGCCGTGCGGGGCACATCGCACAGAATGGCGATCTCGCCAACGAAGTCGTTCTTTTTGACAGTTGCGACGATCAGCGGCCCGCTCGGCGTCTCGATCACCACATCGGCTTCGCCCTGGACAATGATATAGGCGGCGTCCCCCTGGTCGCCCTGGCTGAACAGGGCGTCGCCAGGGCGATAAGTGAGCCGCTCGGCGGTGAACGCGAGAAGCTTGAGCTTTGAGGAATCAATGTTGCGAAACAAGGGGATGTTGCGCAGCAAATCGACGTCTTCCTGCAAGATCATGGCGTCACCTCATGGACTTCGGACCCGTTTGAAGCGGTCGTCCATCCCGTCAATTCCCATAATGGGGCGGCACCCCGGCCTCGGAAAGTCGATTCGGCTTATGATTCCGCCCGTGAAAGCTCGCGGAACGCCGAATCCTCGGCGTCCACTTCGTCGAACCTGCCCTGCTGGACGATCGCGCCATTACGCATGACGAGGACGCGATCGAAGCTTTTGGCAAAGCTCGCACGCTGCAGAGACCAGACCAGGCCGCGACCTTTGAAGGCCTGCCTGAGGTTCTGCATGACGCGGCCTTGCGATGCACTGTCGAGCGCGCTTGTCGCCTCGGAAATAAATAGCACGTCCGGTTGCTTCACGATGTTGCGCGCGATCGCTATTTTTTGGCGCTGCGCGACCGAAAGCCGCGAGCCGCCGATGCCGGCCTCGGCTTCGAGCCCGACCGCCATGACGACGTCCTTCAAGCCATGGCTCGCGATCACCTCGGAGATCAGCGCGCCGACCTTTTCTTGCGCGTGCGCGACGCCATAGGCAACCTTGCCGAAGAGTATATTGTCCTGCACGGTCGCGGCCGCGCTATAGCGGGTCGCGTCGAAAAACTCGATCGCGCTCCTGAGATTTTCCGGCAGCTCGTCGTGGAAAACGCGCCGCGCCTCCAGTACGCGCACTTGGAAGGCCTCGTCGATCAGGCCGAGGCGGTGGCGCGCCGGCACCAGTTTGAACGGCAGAGACAAAAGGCGAATGCGGTCCGGCCCCTTGATCTGTTTCAGCTTGTCGCGCTCGACGCGCCCGATCAGGGCCTGATAGTCCGGCAGATCGTCGGCGCTGATGAAACTGAAACGCTGGAACAGTTCGTGATCGCTCGGCAGATCGGCGAACAGCTCGATCATGGTGGCGGCGAGCTGATGACCCTTGACCAGAATGTCATCGGTCAAACCGACCTTGTCGAGCACGTGCAGCACATGGGGATGCTCGGCCAGACGATCCACGTCGAAGGTCTTGCCGACCGTGCTGCCGAATATCAGGTTCTCGGCCAGCGTCGCGTTGTTGCAATAGCGCTCGCGATCGAAACGCTCGACCAGATTGGTATAGGCCGGCTCCTGGATCCGTTGGCTCAGCGCCATGCGTGCCTCGAGGATTTTCGCCGCCGCGTCTGGCTGACGCTGCGGGTCGAGCGCGCCGCGCAGGCCAAAATGATAGATATCGTCGGTGAGGTCGGCGATTTGCGCCGCCTTCAGCGCCGCGACCAGAGCGCCCGACGAATCCTCGGCGCCCGCCGCGCGGTAGTCCACCCAATCGGCCAGAATGTCATAGCGCGAATTGCCGGTGAGGACCGCCTCGGCAAGCCAGCGCTTGCGCTCGCCGGGGTCGGCGATCTCGGGTGGCGGGTCGGCCACCGGTCGATGTTTGAGACCGTAGAGGATGTTGTTGCGAAGCGACGCCGAGAAACAATAGGCATTCTGCCCGACGAAGCCGACGCGCCGGCCGATCACGGCCTCGGGCAAGGGACCGAGATCAGCGCCCTCGACGCTGACCCGTCCGCCGGTCGGCTCGACCAGTCGCGCCAACAACAGCAGCAACTCTTCCTTGCCGCTGCCCGCGCTGCCCACGACGGCGACGTGCTCGTCGAGCTTGAAGCGAGCTGTCACGCCGCTCACGATCGAGACCTGATCGTCGTCTTGCAGCGAGAGGTTGTTCGCCTGCAGCTCGCCCTTGAGCGAAGGAATCGTCTCGGGCTCGGCGAGCTGCTTCTCTTCCGCCATCATGCCGGGCGGCTCGAATTGGCCGATCACCTGCTCGTACTTGATCCGCACGTCCTGGAATTGCTGATAGAAATTGAGCAGTTCCTTCCAGGGCGGCGAAAGGTCCTTATAGGTGGCGAGCACGGCGACCAATGAGCCGAGCGACAGATCGCCCTTGATCACCAGATAACCACCGACCGTGAAGAAAAAGAACGGCGTGAGCTGCGCGATGAAATCGTTCAGGAATTTGATGAAGAATTTTTTGTTGTAGATCTGGAAGCGGATGTTGAAGACTTCACCGAGACGCTCGGAAAATTCCGAGAGGTGAAAATGCGCGGTGTTGTGGGTGTGGATTTCCTGGACGCCCTGCACCGTCTCGGTCATCCGTTCGGCGAGCCCACGCACTTCCTTGACGCGCAGCTTGGCCAGCTGGTTGACCTTGCGCTGCAATTTGGGAATGACATAGGCCTGCATCGGGTAGAGCGCGATCGCCGCCGCGCCCATGAACGGGTCCTGCGAGAAGATGTAGAAGATCGCGGTGAGCAGGAGCCCGCCCTGCAGGGCCGGCAGCGCGAAGGCATCGCCGATGAAGCCGCCCAAGGGCTCGACCTCGGAGGTGATCATCGGCACCAATTCGCCGGTCGAGACCTTGCGGAAATGGGGCAGGGGAAAGCGCATGATGCGCGCATAGAGCATGTAGCGCACGCGCCGGAGCATCCGCTCGCCGAGCCGGCCCTTGTAGATGTTGATGTACATCTTGAAGCCGCCTTTGACGAGCTCGAGCGCGAGGAACAACGCGCAGAGCGAGAAGAGCAGCGGCAATTGGTCGAGCGCGATGATGTCGAAGCCAAGCACCGAGAAATAACGCGGGAACTCGTCGCCCGTGGTCATCGGGTCGTCGATTTTCAGCGCCGCGTTAACGATCTTCTTCGGGATATCGAGTGACGAGTAGTAGAAGGGCAGCGCCAGGGCCGTCACGCAGATGATGTAAATCTGCTGAGCCCGGGTGTACTTGAAGATGAACTTGAAGAGGTTCTTTTCCATGTCCCGGCCGGCGGTCGCGCCCGTGATCGGCAGCCGTTCACCCTAGTGCACCGCGCGTCCCCGGTAAATCCCTGTCTCCATGAAGGAATCCGGCATGTTGATCAAGCCTTCATCGGCGCGGGGGAGTATGGCATAGTGCCACGCCCGAGCGAGCTGCTCCAAGAATAGGGCAGACGAGCGTTGATCAATACGCACGGGTCCTGGGGGCGGCGATGGGCGTTGGAATGCGCGCAGGTCCACGAATCCTGATCTATAGCCACGATACGTTCGGCCTTGGCCATTTGCGCCGCTGCCGCGCGATCGCGCATTCGCTGGTCGAGGAAAACCGCGACCTCTCGGTGCTCATCCTGTCGGGCTCGCCGATCATCGGTAGTTTCGATTTTCGCAGCCGGGTCGATTTCGTGCGCGTGCCCGGCGTAATCAAGCTCAGAAATGGCGAGTACACGCCGCTCATTCTCCACATCGACATCGAGGAGACGATTAAGCTTCGCGCCTCGATCATCAAGCACACCGCCGACATTTTCGACCCGGACCTGTTCCTGGTCGACAAGGAGCCGCTCGGTCTGCGCGGCGAAGTCGCCGAGACCTTGCACATGTTGCGCGAGCGCGGCACGCCCCTCGTGCTGGGCCTGCGCGACGTGATGGACGAACCTTCGCTCTTGGAACCCGAGTGGCAACGCAAGAACGTGCTGCCCGCGCTCAGGAACCTCTATGACGACATCTGGGTCTACGGCCTGCCGCAGATTTGCGATCCGCTCGCCGAGATTTCGCTGCCCAAGGCGGTGCGCGAGAAGATCACCTTCACCGGCTATTTGCGCCGCAGCGAGACGCCGTCGATCGCCAAAGTGAAGGCGCTGCCGCTGCGCTCGCCCTATGTCCTGGTTACACCCGGCGGCGGCGGTGACGGCGAAGCCCTGATCGATTGGGTGCTGAAGGCCTATGAGTACGACGCCGACCTGCCGTTTCCGGCGCTGCTCGTGCTCGGGCCCTTCATGCACACGGAAAAACAAGGCGAATTCCTCGAGCGCGCCAACAAGCTTTCCAAGGTCCACGCGATCACTTTCGACGCGCACATGGAGACGCTGATGGCGCGCGCGCTCGGCGTGGTCGCCATGGGTGGCTACAACACGTTTTGCGAAATCCTCTCGTTCGACAAGCGCGCCGTGATCGTGCCGCGCCGCGTGCCTCGCATGGAGCAATACATCCGCGCGGCGCGCGCGCAGAAGCTCGGCCTGGTCGCCATGCTACTCGAGGACGAGCGGCGCGATGCGCGCGCCATGGCGACAGCCATCAGGCGTCTGCCGAACCAACGTCTACCCTCGGAGATCGTGGTGCCTGGTCTGCTCGACGGGCTCGAGAACGTCAACAAGCTGGTCCGTCAGAAGCTCGAGAAGCGGCGCGCGACTCCCCGCCTGCGAGTCGTCGCGCAGCCGACCTGATCGAGCGTTGAAGCTATCGTGGGTCAGACGATCGCGTTCATCCTGAAGGGCTATCCGCGCCTTTCCGAGACCTTCATCGCGCAGGAAATCCGGGCGCTCGAGCGCCGCGGTCTAAGGCTCCGGCTCTATTCGCTGCGTCACCCGACCGAGCGCGTGCGTCACCCGATCCACGACGAGATCGTCGCGCCGATCGTCTATCTGCCCGAATATCTGCACCAGGAACCCTTGCGCGTCCTCGCCGCGTGGCGGCGGATGCGGCGCCTTCCCGGCTACAGAGAGGCGCGCCGCTTGTGGCTCAAGGATCTGCGCCGCGATATTACGCGCAATCGCATTCGCCGCTTCGGTCAAGCGCTTGTCTTGGCCGATGAACTGGCCGGAGATGTGGTGCGGCTGCACGCCCATTTCCTCCACACGCCGGCCTCGGTGACACGCTACGCCGCCACGCTGCGTGGCCTAAAGTTCAGCGTTTCAGCCCATGCCAAGGATATCTGGACTTCGTCGCCTTGGGAGAAACGCGAAAAGCTCGCGGCCTGCGACTTCGCGGTCACCTGCACGCGCGCGAATTTCGAGCATTTGAACGCGCTCGCGCCTGCGGGCCGCGTCTCGCTCGTCTATCACGGCCTCGACCTGGCGCGCTTTCCGCCGCCGCCGCCGTTCATCGCCGTGCGCGACGGCAGCGATCCGACCCAGCCGGCGATCATTCTCTCGGTCGGCCGCGCGGTCGAGAAGAAGGGCTATGACGATCTGCTTGAGGCGCTCGCCCTGTTGCCGCACGGGCTCGCGTGGCGCTTCGTGCATATCGGTGGCGGACCGTTGCTGCCGAACCTCCGAGTCAAGGCGACCGCGCTCGGGCTCGACGCCCGGGTCGAATGGCGCGGTGCTCAACCGCAGACCGCTGTGCTGAATGCGCTCCGTGCGGCTGATCTTTTCGTACTCGCGAGCCGGCGCGCCGCGGGCGGCGATCAGGACGGCCTGCCGAACGTGCTGCTCGAGGCTCTGAGCCAGGCACGCGCGGTGCTGGCGACTCTCTTCGCCTCGGTGCCCGAGCTGATCACCGACGACGAGACCGGGCTGTTGGCCCCCCCGGCGAATCCCAAAGCACTAGCGGCCGCGCTCGAACGTCTGATCCTCGATCCAGCCTTGCGCGAGCGGCTCGGCGCGGCAGGTTTTGAGCACATCCAGCGACACTTCGCGCTCGACGCCTGCATCGCGCCGCTATACGAACGCTTCGGCCTAAAATGAGGCTCGCGTTCTATGCGCCGATGAAGCCGCCGACGCACAAGGCGCCTTCGGGCGACCGCCGTGTGGCGCGGCTTTTGATCCAGGCGCTCGAAGTCGCCGGTCACACGGTCGAATTGGCATCCAGCTTCCGCGCCTATGACGGCGAAGGCAATCGCCGTCGCCAGGCCGCGTTGAAAGCGAGCGGCACGCGCATCGCCCGCCGGCTGATCGCTGAGTACCAAGCGCGCGCACCGGAAGACCGGCCGCGTCTGTGGTTCACCTATCACGTCTATCACAAGGCGCCCGATTGGCTCGGGCCGGAGGTTGCGACCGCGCTCGGCATTCCCTACGTCGTCGCCGAAGCCGCGTTCGCGCGAAAACAAGCGCTCGGGCCCTATGCGCTCAACCACGCGGCCGCGGCGCGCGCGATCGCGCGGGCCGACGCCGTGATCTCATTCACGCCGGAAGACGAGGCGGGAATCGTCCCCTTGGGCCTGGCGCCGGAGCGCCTACACCGGCTCGCGCCGTTTCTCGATCCAACGCCCTATCGCGCGGCGCATGAGGCACGCCGGCAACATCGCCCCGAACTCGCCGCAACGCTCGGGCTCGAGCCGGCACGGCCTTGGCTCCTAGCCGTCGGCATGATGCGACCGGGCGACAAGCTCGCGTCCTATCGATTGCTCGGCCGCGCGCTTGTGCTCATCGCACGGCCGAATTTTGCGCTCATCGTGGTTGGCGATGGCGCGGCGCGGGCGGACGTCGAAACGGCCCTCGCGCCGCTCGGTCCAGATCGGGTTCGTTACGCCGGCGCGCAGAACGAGCGCGCCTTGCCGGCATTCTACGCGGCGGCGGACCTGATGGTCTGGCCCGCCATCAACGAGGCCTATGGCATGGCTCTGCTCGAGGCCCAAGCCGCTGGCCTACCGGTGGTGGCGGGGCATGAGCGTGGCGTCTCGGAGATCGTCGTCGACGGCGCGACCGGCGCGCTGATCGATGCGCGCGACCCGCTGGGCTTTGCCGAGGCGGTGGTCGGTTTGCTCGAGGACGAGGCGCGACGCGTGACGTTCGGCGAGGCCGCGCTCGCGCGAGTCGGGGCGCGCCATAGCCTTGTCAGTGCCAGCGCGACGCTCGATCGGATCGTATCTCGGCTCGTGACCTCATGACGCGCCTGGTCCTTGTTCGCCACGGCCCGACGCGTTGGAACGAGGAGGGCCGCATCCAGGGGCGGACTGACGTCGCGCTCAGTGCCGCCGGCGTCGCCGAAGTCAGGCGCTGGCGCCTGCCAGCCGAGTTCCAAGCCGATCGTTGGTTTTCGAGCCCGCTTTTGCGTGCGGTGCAGACCGCGCGGCTCTTGGGCGCAATCGAGATCAACTTCGAGCCCATGCTCGGCGAAATGCGTTGGGGCACTTGGGAGGGGCGGCGGCTCGACGAAATTCGCAACGACGACCCAGGCGGCACGGCTGACATCGAGGCTCGTGGCCTCGATTTCGCGCCGCCCGGCGGTGAAAGCCCGCGCCTTGTGCAGGGACGGGCCGCGCCGTTTCTTGCCGCGCGCGCGCGCGCGGCTGCGCCCGCTATCGCGGTGACCCACAAAGGCGTGATTCGCGCGCTCTATGCTCAGGCCACAGGATGGCCGATGCTCGGCAAGCCGCCCGACCGGCTCGATTGGAGCGCCGCGCATGTGTTCACGCTTGGCCCGAGCGGCGCGCTATCGGTCGAGCGTCTGAACGTTCGGCTGCGCTCCGTGGACGATGACACGCCATGCCCGCCGCGCCTGTTCTGATTCACGTCCAGCACTTACTCGGCATCGGGCACTTGAAGCGCGCGGCGGCCCTTGCCCGCGCGCTCGAAACCGAAGGCTTCGACGTGACCCTTGTGTCGGGTGGCATCCCCGAACCGATCGAGCTTGGCGGCGTCCGGCTCGTACAGCTCGAGCCCATGCGGGCGGCAGACGCGACATTCTCGGGCCTTGTCGATGCGCGTGGCCAGGCGATCGACGAAGGCTTCAAGATCCGCCGTCGCGACCACCTGCTCGAAATGTTCCGCACGCTTCGGCCGCGCGTGCTGATCACCGAGATGTTTCCGTTCGGCCGTCGCCAATCATGGTTCGAGATGATGCCGCTGATCGAGGCCGCGCATGCGGTGCGACCAAGGCCACTCGTTCTCTGCTCGGTGCGCGACATACTGGTGGATAAGGGCAAGGCCGAGCGAACGCGCGACATGGCAAGGCTGGCCCGAACCTATTTTGACCGCGTGCTGGTCCATGGCGATGAACACCTGGTGTCATTCGGAGCGAGCTTTTCTTTGGCGGACGAGATCGCCGATCTGCTCGTCTATACCGGCTATGTCGCGAGCGGGTCGAGCGGATCGGCGCCGCCTGGCATCGGCGAAGGCGAGATCGTGGTCTCGGCCGGGGGCGGCGCGGTCGGCGTTCGGCTGATCGAGGCGGCGCTCGGTGTCCACGCGGTCGGCGCGGCCCGGCTCAGTGCCATGCCGTGGCGCATCCTGGCCGGTTCAGCCACCGATCCGGCAACGCTAGCGGCATGGCAGGCCCAAATCGACGGCGATGCGATTGTCGAACGCGCGCGCGCCGACTTCCCGGCGCTGCTAAAGCGTGCGGCGCTCTCGGTCTCGCAGGCCGGCTATAATACCGTGTTGGACATTCTCGCTGCCGAAATCAGGAGTGTGCTGGTGCCGTTCGCCGCCGGGCAGGAGACCGAGCAATCGGCGCGCGCCGCAGCGCTCCAACGCGACGGCCGCGCGATCGTCGTGCCTGAAGCCGAACTCTCCGCCGAGCGCCTTGCCGAAGCGATCGCGCAGGCGCTCGACAGGGCCCGGCCTGGCCCGAGCCCATACCGGCTCGACGGCGCGCGTGAAACCGTGCGCTTGATCGCGCGGATGATTGGCGCGTGACCGCCTTCGCGGCCCTCGATGCCGAGCTTGCGCTCTGGGCCGAGGCGGGGCGTCGCGCCAGCTTCTGGTGGCGTGATGACGACGCCGGCGCGGATTCTCCAGCGCTGGCGCGCTTGCTCGCGCTCGCCGAACGCCACGCCGCGCCGCTCGCGCTCGCCGTGATTCCACTGAGGCTCGAAAAGCCGGCCACGGCGCGGATCGAGGCAACACGCCATGTCACGGTGCTGCAGCATGGCTTGCGCCACGAGAACCGGGCCGGTGCCGGCGCGAAGAAGCGCGAATTTCCTGCCCGGCTGCCGCTCGACGCCATGCTGGCCGAGCTCGATCATGGCCGCGCCTTGCTCGACAGCGCCTTTGACGGGCGCGCCCTGCCGGTTCTGGTACCGCCCTGGAACCGCCTCGCGCCGGCGCTGATTCCGGCACTCGCCTCGACCGGCCTGCACGGCCTCTCGAGCTATGGGCCAAGGTCTTCGACCCAAGCGGCGCCGGGCGTTCGCCAAGTCAATTGCCATGTCGATCCGATCGACTGGCGCGGCACACGCGGGTTCATCGGTGAGCCAAACACGGTTAACCTTGTTTGCGCGCACCTCGCCGCGCGCCGCACAGGTGCGGCGGACGCCGATGAGCCGACCGGCCTGCTATCGCACCATTCGACCCATGACGAGGCGTGCTGGATGTTTTTCGACCAGATACTGCACCGGCTGACCCACCACGCGGCCGCGTGCCTCATGGCGCCGGCACGGCTGTTTCCAGGGGCGGCCATTGAGCGCTGAGCGCATCAGTTCGCACCGCTATTCAGCCGGCGCGCTGATCGGCGATTATGGCCGGGTCGGCGTCGGCCTCTTGTTTACCTTAGGCCCACTTGCCGCAACGACGCCCTTGCCTGCCATCACCGGGGTGCTCGGCGCATTCGCTGCGCTCTTCCTTGCCTATGGCGCGCGCACGGTCATTCGTCACTGTACGGTGATCGACCTATCCGCTAAGGGTATGGAAGCGAGGGGGCCGCTCGGGGCACGTCTCGATTGGGACGAGGTGCGCGGGCTGTCCGTGCGCTATTTTTCGACCCGGCGCGATCGCACGGGCGGGTGGTTGCAGCTCAAGGTGCGGGGGAGGCGCCGGGCAGTGCGCATCGATTCCACGATCGGCGATTTTGACGCGCTCCTCGAGCACGCGACGCGGGCGGCGCGGTTGAAGGGCATCAAGCTCGATCAGAGCTCGATCGAGAATTTGAGGCTGCGTGGAATCAGACTTGGCCTCGATGACGGCCCGGCAGGTGCGTCGTGACCGATCTCCTGCAGGTCAAGAATCTCCGGGTTCAGTTCAAGGTCGCCGAAGGCACCATCAAGGCGGTCGACGGCGTGTCGTTCCGCGTGCCGCAGCGCGGCACGGTCGCGTTGGTCGGCGAATCCGGCTCGGGCAAGTCGGTGGTCTCGCAAAGCATCATGCGCATCCTGCCGAGAGTGGCCGAGATCGCCGGTGGCGAAATTCTGTTCCACGACCCGGCCAAGCCGGAGGCGCCGCCGGTCGATCTGGTCAAGCTCGATCCCAATGGCAAGGCCGCGCGCATGATTCGGGGCGGGCGGATTTCGATCATCTTCCAAGAGCCGATGACCTCGCTCTCGCCGCTCCACACCATCGGCAACCAAATCGGCGAGGCATTCAGCCTGCACTGCGGCGCGTCGAAGCAGGAGGTCGTTCGCACCACACGCGAGATTTTGCGTTTGGTCGGCTTCCCCGATCCCGAACGCGCGCTCAAGACCTATCCATTCGAGCTTTCGGGCGGCCTCCGTCAGCGCGCCATGATTGCCATGGCGCTGATCTGCCGGCCGGCGCTTCTGATCGCCGATGAGCCGACGACCGCGCTCGACGTCACCATCCAGGCCCAGATCCTTAAACTGATGAAGGATCTTCAAGCCGAGCTCGGCATGGCGATCCTGATCATCACGCACGATCTCGGCGTCGTCGCCAACATGGCCGACGAAGTGGTCGTGATGTACCAAGGCAAGGTGATGGAGGCGGGGACGGTCCATGAGATCTTCGCCGATGCCCAGCATCCTTATTTGAAGGCGCTGCTGCACGCGGTGCCGCGCTTCGACATGTTGCCGGGCGAACGGCTCGTGCCGATTCGCGAGATCAAGGCCGAGACCGGCACCTTCATCACCAACAAAGATCCCTGGCCGGCCGGCCTCGACGCGAAGGTGCCGCTGCTTTCGGTGCGCGACCTGACCAAGTCGTTCACGATCCGCCAATCGGGCCTGTTCGGCACCAAGGCGACCGGCGCGGTGAGGGCGGTGGATCGCGTGAGCTTCGACGTGATGCGCGGCGAATGTCTGGGCCTGGTCGGCGAATCCGGTTGCGGCAAGACCACGCTTTCGAAGCTGATCCTGCGCGCGATAAGTGCGAACTCAGGCTCGATCACCTTCAACGACCGGGGCAAGCCGGTCGACGTGCGGGCGCTGACGACCTCTCAGCTCATTCCGTTCCGCCGCCGCATCCAATTCATCTTTCAGGACCCGTTCTCCTCGCTCAACCCGCGCATGCCGGTGTTCGACATCATTGCCGAGCCGCTGATCATCCATAATATCGCCAAGCCGGCGGAGCGGCGCGAGATCGTGCAGGAGTTGATGCGGCTGGTCGGCCTCGATCCGCGCTATTTGCGGCGCTACCCGCATAGCTTCTCGGGCGGCCAGCGCCAGCGCATCGGCATCGCGCGCGCGCTCGCGCTCAAACCTGATCTATTGATTTGCGACGAGCCGGTCTCGGCGCTCGATGTTTCGATTCAAGCCCAGGTCCTGAACCTGTTGAAGGACCTTCAGGAGCAACTCGGCCTGACCTATATCTTCGTCTCGCATAATCTTGCGGTGGTCGACTACATCGCGCATCGCATCGCGGTGATGTGCGCGGGCCGCGTGGTCGAGATCGCGCCGCGCGAACGGCTGTTCAAGAATCCAACCCACCCCTATACGCGGGCGTTGGTCGCCGCGGTGCCCGAACCAAATCTTGAGTCGAAGCTCGATCTGACCGCGCTGATGGCGGGCAAGGCTTCGATCCCTTCGGCCTGGCCCGAGCCATTCACGATCGACGAAGGCATGATCCCCGAGCTGATCGAGATCGAGCCCGGCCATTTCGTGCGCGCCGGCCCGCCGATTATTGCATCGGCCGCTTGATTCAATAAAATTCGACGTGAAAGAGGCGGCGGCGGTTTCATCCGTCTCGGTTTGCGACGTTTGTTTCTGGGAGTTGGGTCATGCGGTTTTTCGGCTTGGTGGCGATCTCTCTCCTTGCTCTGTCGGTCGGCACTTTCGGCGGTGCCTCCCTTCAGGCTGAAGAGGGTGTGTTCGAGCTCCAGGCCGCGAACCCGCAACCCAAACCGGAAGAGCTAGAGGCGGGGCTCGCCGTTCACTATGCCTATGGTGATGTCGGTGAAAACAACGAGCTGGCGAACGCCGAGGTGTTTCTGAGCAATGCGGAGAATCCGGAAATAGGCGTTCTGCCTCATCTCAATTTCGAGAACGGGCCGAAAACCCTGACCAGCGGCCATGGCGCGCTCACCCTGGCCCAAATCGACGGCTACGTCCGGCTGGCGAAGGGTCAGCAGAGTTACACGGTCTGGTCGAATGATGGCGTGCGGATCAAGCTTGGCGGCGCGCTGATCTATAACGACGACGACCGCCACCCCTGCGACAACGCGCTCGGCCCGGTTACGGTCAACGTGCCGGAAGACGGCTGGTACGAGGTGAGCATTCTCTATTTCAACCGGAACGGTACGTCGTGCCTGGTGATTGAAGACGCCAATGAGGAAGCCATCCCGGCCGAATCGCTTGCCCACCAGAAAAAACAACACTAAGGGGCGGGCGGGCGCCTCATTCCAAGGCTCAGGCTCGACCTCGGCTCCCGACCCTGAATCGCCCCTCAATCGGCGCGATACAGAAAGTAATCCCCTGCCGCGACCCCCTCGGGCAGGTCGAGCGCCGTCAAATCGGCGGCCGGAAGCGCCCGGTCGGTCGCCACGATCCCGCCGGCCGCGAGCAAGGGCTGCAGCGCGGGGCCGAGCCAAAGCGCGAGCTCGGCGTCGCGATCGCGATTTGGGCTGCCGAAATCGGCATGGATCAACACCGCCTTCGGCCGGCCCTCGAGCCTGAAGGCGGGCAGGGTATCGCGGAAATCGCCGAGCCGGGTGTGCGCCTCGTCGGGAATGCAGGCCGGGTGAGCGGCGATCTCGCGATCGAACACATAGATTTCGCGCCCCGGATAATGCTCGCGCAAATGATCAAAGGTTCGGCCATTGCCGAGTCCGAGCTCGATGACGATCCCAGGCCGGTCGCCGATCAGGCCGGTGGCATGGTTAAGACAGGTGCGTTGCGCCGCGATACGCCGGATGAAGGCGTCGAGTCGCGAGGCCCTTCGGAGCGCGGGTGGGGACGTGCTGGCGGCGCGCGTCATGTGGCGAATGTCACTTTGGGAGTGGAATCGACCGTGCGATAGTCCTCAATTAAGGGACCGGTGCCAAGCTCGGCGCACCCAATCGTGTGGCGTGCCGAGCTAGGCCAGAGCAGAGTCCGAATGGCTTCACTATGTGGAAGAGACCAACCTCCTTGCGACGGTTGTTTACCGCCGTTCTCCTGATCGGCCTGTTGATCGCGGGCGGCGCGGTGCGTGGCGCCGGGGCGGCGGCTTTTGTCGAAGCGCCGGCGCTTGAGCCGGCGGTCGCGGCCGGCACGTTGCCGCCGATCGCCGAGCGCCTGCCCGAGAGCCCGCTGGTGATCGACGTCAAAGCGATGGGGCGCGAGCCCGGGCGCCATGGCGGCGAATGGCGTATGCTGATCCACAGCAACAAGGACGTGAAGCTGCTATCGGTCTACGGCAATGCCCGGCTCGTGATCTACAATGAAAAATACGAACTGGTGCCCGATCTGCTGGAAAGCTACACGGTCGAGGACGGCCGCGTCTTCACCTTCAAACTGCGCAAGGGCCACAAATGGTCGGACGGCCACCCCTTCACGACCGAGGATTTTCGCTATTACTGGGAAGATTGCGCCAACAACGAAGAGCTATCGCCTTCTGGCCCGCCGCGCGAGTTCGTGATCGAGGGCGAGAAACCAATCGTCGAGTTCATCGACGAATGGACCGTGCGCTATAGCTGGTCGCACCCCAATCCGTTCTTCCTGCCGGCGGTCGCCGGCCCCGCGCCACTCTACCTCTATCGCCCGGCGCACTATTTGAAACCCTTCCACAAAAAGTACGCAGTGGCCGATGCCGCCGACGCTGGCGACGGAAAGAAGAAGCGCAAGGCGAATCGCGGCTGGGCGGCAAAGCACAACAACGTCGACAACATGTACAAGGCAGACAATCCGAACCTGCCCTCGCTCGAGCCCTGGGTCAACATCACCAAACCGCCGGCGACCCGCTATGTCGCGACGCGCAATCCGTATTTTCACCGCGTCGACGAGAACGGCAACCAGCTGCCCTATATCGACCAGATCACTCTGACCATCGCCGATTCGAAGCTGATTCCGGCCAAGGTTGGCTCGGGCGAGGTCGATTTGCAGGCGCGCGCGCTCAACTTCGCGGACTACACCTTCCTGAAGGAAGGCGAGAAACGCAATGACTACACGGTCAGGCTGTGGCGCACGTCGAGCGGCTCGCACCTCGCGCTCTACCCCAATTTGACGATCTCCGATCCGGGCTGGCGCAATATATTCCGCGACGTGCGCTTCCGCCGCGCGCTCTCGCTCGCCATCAACCGCCACCAGATCAATCAGGTGCTCTATTACGGCCTCGCCGCCGAGACCGGCAATTCCGTATTGCCGCAGAGCGTGATCTACGACGGTCAGGCCCAAGATTGCTGGTGTCAATATGACCCGAAACGAGCCAATGCGCTGCTCGACGAGATGGGATTGACGCAGCGCATCGGCGAGACCCGGCTGCTGCCTGACGGGCGCGAGCTCGAGATCATTGTCGAGACCGCCGGCGAGGACACCGAGCAGACCGACGTGCTCGAGCTCGTGCGCGACGACTGGGCCGCGCTCGGCATCAAGCTCTACACCAAGCCCTCGCAGCGCGAGGTGTTTCGCAACCGCATTTTCGCCGGCGAGACGCAGATGTCGATTTGGGCCGGGCTCGAGAACGGCCTGCCGACGCCTGACATGAGCCCAGGCGAACTCGCGCCGACCATGCAGACCAGCCTCGAATGGTCGCAATGGGGCCAGCATTACGAGACCATGGGGCAGGCCGGCGAGGCGCCGGATATGCCAGAGGCGATCGAACTCCTGACACTCCACGAGCAATGGCTCAATTCGGCCACCACCCAAGAGCGTTCGGGGATTTGGCATCGCATGCTCGAGATTTATACCAGCAACGTGTTTGCCATCGGGCTCATCGCGGGCGTGCTGCAGCCGGTCGTGGTGAGCAACCGCCTGCGCAACGTTCCGGTCGAAGCGATCTATAGCTGGGATCCGGGCGCCCATTTCGGCATATACCGGCCGGACACGTTCTGGTTCGATACGACGAATCAGGTCGCGGGCGAATAGAGCGGAAGAGCGCCGATCATGCTCACCTTCACGGCGCGCCGCGTGCTGATCATGATCCCGACCCTGCTCGCGATCAGCATCATCACCTTCATCATCATCCAGCTGCCGCCAGGCGACTATCTCACGACCTATATCGCCGAGCTGCAGGCGCAGGGCGAAGGCGCCAATTTCGAGAAGGTCGCGTTCCTGCGCGAGCAATATGGTCTCGACCGGCCGCTGATCGAGCAATATGGCGTGTGGCTGTTCGGCATGCTGCAAGGCGACATGGGTTATTCGTTCGAATACAACCTGCCGGTCAATGACGTGGTCGGCGATCGCCTGTTCCTGACCTTCGTGGTCTCGTTCGTGACCATCATCTTCACCTGGGTGGTCTCGTTTCCGATCGGCGTCTATTCGGCGACGCACCAATACAGCTGGTCGGATCACGGCCTGACGCTGATCGGCTTTCTCGGCCTGGCCACGCCGAACTTCCTGCTCGCGCTGGTGCTGCTTTATGTCGCCAACGTCGCGTTCGGCACTTCGATCGGCGGCCTGATGGACCCCGAATATCTCGAAGCACCCTGGACTTGGGGCAAATTTTCTTCGGTCCTGGCACATCTCTGGGTGCCGGTGATCGTGATCGGACTTTCGGGCACGGCCGGCATGATTCGCCGCTTGCGCGCCAATCTGCTCGACGAGCTGCAGCGCCAATACGTCATCACCGGGCGCGCCAAGGGCATGGCGCCGTTCAAGCTGCTGGTCAAATACCCGCTGCGCATGTTGCTCAACCCGTTCATCGCCGACATCGGCTCGATTCTGCCGCAGGTGATCTCAGGCGCCGCGATCGTTTCGGTCGTGCTGTCGCTGCCGACCACGGGCCCGATGCTGCTCGATTCCTTACGCACGCAGGACATGTACCTGGCCGGCTCGTTTCTCATGTTCATGGCGTTCATGACCGTGGTCGGCGTCTTCGTGTCCGATCTCGCGCTGGCCGCGCTCGACCCGCGCATCAGGCTGACCGGCGGCGTGACGCGATGACCGATACGCCGAACAATTCGCCGGGCCGCGAGCGGATCGAACACTACATCTCGAAAGAACCGTTCAATCCCTATGCGGTCGAGATTCTGACGCCGGAGCAGGAGCGTTTCTTCCTCGCGTCGCAGTGGAAGATGATGTGGTGGAAGCTGAAGCGCCACAAGATCGCGGTCGCTTCGGGGATATTCCTGATCGTGCTCTACATCACCATCCTGTTCTCGGAATTTCTCGCGCCTTACGGCCTGCAGAGCCGCAATGTCGATCACATCTACGCGCCGCCGCAGGCGGTGCAACTGTTCAACGACGGCGACCTGATCGGGCCGTTCGTCTACGGCTTCAAATTCCAGCTCGACATGGAGAACCTGCAGCGCATCTACGAGCGCGACGAGACCAAGGTTCAAACCGTCCGCTGGTTCTGCCTGGGTGATGCCTACAATTTCTGGGGCATGGTGCCCATGCGCTTTCATTTATTCTGCCCGGCGGAGGGCGGCACGCTGTTTCTCCTGGGTACCGATCGGCTCGGTCGCGACATTCTCTCGCGCATCATCTATGGCGCCCGCATCTCGCTCACCGTTGGATTGTTCGGCATCACGATCAGCTTTTTGCTCGGCCTCGTGCTGGGCGGCGTCTCGGGCTATTACGGCGGCTGGATCGACAATGTGATTCAACGTCTGATCGAGATTATTCGCTCGTTCCCGGAATTGCCTCTATGGATGGCGCTCTCCGCCGCTTTGCCGGTGACCTGGAGCCCGATCGTGATCTATTTCGGCATCACGATCATATTGGGACTGTTGGATTGGACCGGGCTGGCGCGCGCGGTGCGTTCCAAGTTGCTTGCGCTGCGCGAGGAAGATTTCGCGACCGCGGCCATGCTGATGGGCGCGCGGCCCCGGCGCATCATCGGGCGGCATTTGATCCCGAGCTTCATGAGCCATTTGATCGCGTCGGCGACGCTCTCGATCCCCTCGATGATTCTGGGCGAAACCGCGCTCTCATTCCTGGGCTTAGGGCTCCGGCCGCCGATCACGAGTTGGGGCGTGCTCCTGAACGAGGCGCAGAACATCAACGCGGTGGCGCTCTATCCCTGGCTCATGCTGCCGGTGGTACCGGTGATCCTGGTCGTGCTCGCCTTCAACTTCCTCGGCGATGGCCTCAGGGACGCAGCCGATCCGTACAAATAGATAGTCAGGCACGGTGCAGCCACAGGCTCGATTCGTACGCCCCCTCCGGCATCGGCAAGCGGGCGATGATGGTGCCGGCCAGCGCGGCTTTCATCCGCGTCGCGGCGTAATGGCTTGCGAACAGAACCTCGAACCGGCCGTCACATAGTAACGGCGCCACGCCCTGCTGCTCGTTATAGCCGCGCCAGGCCCAATCTCGCGGATAGTCGTCGGGCAGGAAGATATCGTGCAGATGCAGGAGCACGCCCGAGGGTAGCGCCGGAATGATTCGGTTCAGCACGATATCGACGTCGCTGCCCGCCAGCAGGATATGACTCGAATCGACGAACAGCACGTCGCCCGGTTGCAGCACGTCGAACGGCGCGAGGCCGGCGTCCTGCAACGGCGCGCGGAGCAGCGTGACGTTCGAGAGCCCGGCGATGTCGGCGCGCGGCGCGGGGTCGATCGCGGTGATCACGCAGGCGAAGCCGCCGTCTCGTGCGGCGCGGGCGAGAAAGCGGGTCGAATGGCCCGAGCCGATCTCGACGATGCGCCTCGGCCGGTGGCTCCGCACCAGCGCATAGGCGACCGCCGCGTCGAGCCGGGGAAACCAATCCTGCTCGAAACGCGGCGCCGGCGGCTTCTCGCGGCCGAGCGCGAGGAGCGCCTCGGCCTGGCTCTCGATCAGCCCTAGCACGGCGCGAAATTCAGGCTCGTGACGTTGAAACAGCGCCTCGATGCCGGGGTAGGAACCGCGCCAGCGCGGCGCGTCGAGCGTCGCCGCGTAGCGGTAGGGGATGAACACGCCTCGGCGCGCCAACCCGAGCGCGGTCAGGAGAGCAAACCAGGTGCGCCGCAAGGGGCGCGCCCCACCCCGGTGGCTCAAGGCGTGAGCACCATGCCTTCGCGGGCGACCTTGGAGCCCGGCCGCCTCGCCTCGACCTCAGCGGCGACGCGATCCATGTAGGCATCGTCGTGCGCGGGATCGTGATGGAATACGACATACGTTTTTACCGCCGCCGCTTCGGCGAGCCTGAGACCTTCCTGCCAGGTCGAATGGCCCCAGCCGATATGGCCGGAATACTCGTCGTCGGAATAGGTGGAGTCATAGATCATTACGTCGGCGCCCTCGATCAAGTCGAGGATCGCGGCATCGAGCGTGCCGGGCTTGTGCTCGGTATCGGTCAGGTAGCACGCCGAGCGCCCGCCGAACTCAACCCGGTAGCCGACCGCGCGGTTAGGATGAACCAGCGGCGCGGTGCGTATGGTCACGCCCGGTCGCGGTGTCAGCGTGTCGCCGATCTGGAAATCGTTGAAGCTGAGCGCCGCCGCCAAGGTCTCCCGATTCACCGGATTGAGCGGGTCGGCGATCAGGCCGAGCATGACGCGCTCGATCTTCTCGTTGTCCTCAAGATGGCCGGCATGGAGGCGAAAGCGATTGCGCTTATCGAGCAGAGGCGTGAAGTGCGACCAACCCCAAACATGGTCATAGTGCGTGTGCGTGAGGAAAATATCGGCGTCGATCGCGCCGGCCCGCTCAAGCGTTAGGCCGAGCTCGTAAATGCCGGTGCCTGCATCGAAGATCAGGAGCTGATCGCCGCAGCGCATTTCGATGCACGAGGTATTGCCGCCATAGCGGGCATTGGCCTCGCCGGGGCACGGGATGCTGCCCCGCACCCCCCAAAAACGCACCGCGAAATCCGCTTTTGTCACGCCCTCAGCCCTCGGTCATGCCGACCCCTCGTCCGGCAGTCTGCCCGAGGGGCAAAGACGGCGAAACTCCTATTGCGGGTGGCGGATGGCGATGCTCAGACCACCAGTCGATAGCCACCACCGTCGGTTATCAAGAGCTCAGCGTTCGAGGGATCGTCTTCGATTTTCTGACGCAGGCGGTAGATATGGGTTTCGAGCGTGTGGGTCGCGACCTGCGGGTTGTAGCCCCAGACCTCGTGCAAAAGTACGTCGCGCGGCACGGTCTGGTCCTTGGCGCGATAAAGATACTTCAGGATCGCGCTTTCCTTTTCAGTGAGCCTGACCTTGGCCTTGCCGTCCATGCTGACCAAGAGTTTCGCGGCCGGCCGGAAGCTGAAGCGGCCGATCACGAAGGTGGCGTCCTCGCTGCGCTCGAACTGCCGCAGCTGGGCGCGGATGCGCGCGAGCAAGACGCCAAGTCGAAACGGCTTCGGCACATAGTCGTTGGCGCCCGAATCGAGCCCAAGGATCGTATCCGCCTCGCTGTCGGCACCGGTCAGCATGAGCACCGGCACCTTGACGCCGCTGCGCCTGAGGAGTTTGCACAGTTCGCGCCCGTCCATGTCGGGCAGCCCGACATCGAGGATAAGGAGATCGAAATGTTGCTTTTTGACGGCTTCGAGTGCGGTCGCGCCGTTGATCGCCTCGACGACACCGAATTCCTCATGGAGTCTCAGCTGTTCGGCAAGCGCCTGGCGCAGCGCGTCGTCATCATCCACTAGCAGGATGCTCTTGCCCGCGGTCATAATCGCTCGGATGTTGGTTGAACCTTGATTCGACGCCGAATAATGCGCCATCAGGAGCCTTATGCAAAGCCGGCCCGTGCGAGGGCGCCATGACCGGCTGGGTGACGCCGGTCAGGCTCACCGGCCATTTTGTCGCGCTCGAGCCGCTCGAGCAAAGCCATCTGGCCGAACTTCGCGCGATCACCGGCGACCCGCGGTGCTTCGCCTACCTTTCGCTCGATCTCGGTGCTCCCGGCGCGCTCGAAAACTGGTACGAGCAAGCCAGCGAAGCCGCGGCCAAGGGCGAACAGCTCGTCTTCGTCAAACGGCGGCTGGCCGATCGACAGTTGGTCGGCTCGACCCGCTATATGAATATCGCGGCACCACACCGCCGACTCGAAATCGGTTGGACCTGGCTGGCTCCCTCGGCCTGGGGCGGCCCGCTCAATACCGAAGCCAAATTGCTGCTCCTCACGCACGCCTTCGAGAGCCTGGGGACGCATCGCGTCGAGTTCCGCACCGATGCGCGGAATGAGCGGAGCCAGGCCGCGATCGCCGCGCTTGGCGCGGTCAGGGAGGGCGTTTTTCACCGACACATGGTGGTCAGAGATGGCTTTGTTCGTGACACGGTGCAATTCGCCATTGTCGATCGAGACTGGCCGATGCTTCGCTCAAGGCTCGAGGCCCGGCTCATAGCCAAGGCCCGGCACCCGGCATGAAACCGCCGGCAGAATCTGCCGCTGGCCCCCGACGGCGTCGGGAGATTTGTGTTATCTCATTGATATTGTTAATATAAATAGTGGCCCTAGACTTGCTTGATAAGCCATCGAGGGACAATCGCATGGCCATCGATCCTGTCGAGCTAATGAGCCCGCGTGAGCGGCTCTCGTATAACGCGAGCATGCGTAAGCTCAACCCGGACGGCAGCGTGCCACCGCCGCCGTCGGGCCATGCCACGCCATCGGGCGATACGTATTTCGGTGCGGACGGCCTCGATTTCGAGGATTTCCTCGACATCATCAACCCATTGCAGCATATCCCGCTGGTCTCGATCGCCTACCGTTCGATCACCGGCGATGAGATATCGTCCGGCGCGCGCGTCATCGGTGGCGGCCTCTTTGGCGGCCCAGCCGGCGTTTTTCTGGGCGCAATAAATGCCGCCATGGCCGAGGCGAGCGGCGGGGAGGATTTTGGCGCCTTTGCACTCAACACGATTACGGGCGAGGACCCGACCACTGCGGTGGCGTCAGCCGAGGTCGGCGAGATCGCGCCATCGGCCGGCGGCATCGTGGTAACGGCCGTAGCCAAACCATGGATCGATCCCGACTCCTTGCCGGTCGAGGCTTCGGCCGCCACGCCGCCAACCGAAGACGGCGCCCAAGCGCCGCAGCGGATTGTTCCTTCGCCGACAACACCCGACACCGAACCAAAAGCGGGCGCGATTCCCGAGCTCAGCGAGGATCAGGTTTCCCTGCTGCTTTCCTCGGTCGGCATCGACCAGAAAGTCAAAGCGCCGCCGAGCAACGCCGAAGCGAAAGCCCCTGCCGCTCCGGCCCCGAACGCCGCGCCGATCGAAACCCCGATCAGGCGCGCGACCCCGGCGCCAGTGCGCGATGTGCAGCGCGTCGACCTCGGCCCGATGAAACAGACCTATATCCGTGCGCCGGTCGGCACCAAATATGCGCCACACGCGCCGATCACACCTGAGATGCGCACGCATATGAGCCGCCCGACCGTGGCCGCGAGCGACGCCGACCCGGCGTGGATCTCCAAGGCGATGGCGGACGCGCTCGACAAATACAGAACCGGCAAAGTCATGGAACAGGCCGAACAAATTAGGGGTTCCAGCGTCGATGGCTCTTTCTAGCCCCAAGGCGGGACCGCCCGGTTCATCAGCCGCGGCGGCGAACGATCTTTTCGTCGTTCCGCCCGATGCGCTGCAATGGCGGGGCAAGCGCTTCGCGTGCGCGCTCGGCCGTTCCGGTGTTCGCCTCGACAAGGCCGAGGGCGACGGCGCGACGCCATGCGGTAGTTTCGCGCTGCGCCGCGTGCTCTATCGCCCCGATCGGCTGCCGCCGCCGCGCACCGCACTGCCGGTCGCCGCGCTTAATCCGCACGATGGCTGGTGCGACGATCCGGCTGATCCGCTCTACAATCAACAGATCCGTCAACCTTATACCGCAAGCTTCGAGATGCTGTGGCGCTCGGACGAGCTTTACGATGTGATCGTGGTGCTCGGGCACAATGATTCGCCTACGTTGCCCGGCAAGGGCAGTGCGATCTTCATGCACGTCGCGACGCGCGATTACGCGCCGACCGCGGGCTGCATAGCGCTCGCGCGCAAGGACTTGCTGACTATCTTGGAAGACTGCGAGCCGCGCGCGCGTCTCGTGATTCCCGCGCCCGGCCGATAGCCTCAGCCACGCGCGCCGAAGATCGCGCTGCCGACCCTGACATGGGTCGCACCAAATCCGATCGCGATTTCGAAATCCGCCGTCATGCCCATGCTGAGCGCGGCCAGGCCGTGGCGCCGCGCCATCTCGCGCAAGAGCGCGAAATGCGGCGCCGGCTCGTCGTCATGCGGCGGAATGCACATCAGGCCGACGATGGGAAGACCCAGGCGCTTGCGACAATCGTCGATGAAAGCGTCGGTCTCGCGCGGGCCGATGCCAGCCTTCTGCGGCTCCTCGCCGGTATTGACCTGGATGAAAAGCTTGGGACAGCGCTGGACACGATCGCGTTCGGCGGCGATCGCCTCGGCCAGTTTCGGCCGATCGAGCGAATGAAGGCAGTCGGCATGGGCCAGCGCCTCGCGCACCTTGTTGGTTTGCAGCGCGCCGATCAGATGAAGCTCGAGATCCGGGAACCGCTCCCTCAGCGGCGGCCATTTGGCGATCAGCTCCTGCACGCGGTTTTCGCCGAACGCACGCTGGCCGGCCCCGAGCGCCGGCATGATCGCCTCGATCGCGATCGTTTTCGAAACCGCGACCAAACACACTGATTCGGCTCGGCGCCCGGTCTCGGCGCAGGCCGCGGTGATGCGCGCGCGCACCGCCGCAAGATTTTCGACGACCGGGGCTGCCCCGGCATTCAGGCTCATCGCGGTCTCGGCCATCGGTGTATCCTGCCTCCATGGTCGAGACGACGCTAGCAAGGCTGGCCCGCCAGCTCAATTCGCGCCATGCGGCAAGGGCCGCGAACGGCCGCTTCTTGCCGCCGCTCCTGTTGATGACCGACCCGGCGCGTTTGCCCGACCCGTGTCGTGCCGCCGAGCTTCTGCCCGCCGGATCGGGCGTGATCCTGCGCGCCTATGACCCGCCCGAGCTTGAGCGCCTCGCCCATAGGCTTGCGGCAATCGCGCGGCGGCGGCGGCTGGTGCTGTTGATCGCTATCGATGCCGCCTTGGCCGCCGAGGTTGGCGCCGCTGGCGTGCATTTGCCGGAGGCCTTGGCCGGGCAGGCCGCCAGCGTGCGGCGGCGTGGCGATTGGCTGGTCACGGTCGCCGCGCATTCGCTCCCTGCCTTGCGTCGCGCGGCCCGTGCCGGCGCCGACGCCGCGCTGCTCTCGCCGGTATTCCAAACCGCGAGTCACCCCGATCGGCCGCCGCTCGGGCCGCATCAATTCGCGGCGCTGGTGCGCCGTGCCGGCCTGCCGGTCTATGCGCTGGGCGGCGTGACCGAAGTCAAGGCACCGCTCTTGCTAGCGAGCGGCGCGATCGGCATCGCCGGCATCGGCGCGCTTTCAGCGCGCGTTTAGGCCGAAATGCGCGTCGATATGCGCGACCAAGGCGGCGACGCTCGCCTCGACTGATTGCCTCGCGGTATCGATCACCAAATCCGGCTTGTCGGGCGGTTCATAGGGTGCCGAGATGCCGGTGAAGTCGGGAATTTCGCCTTTTCGCGCACGGCGGTAGAGCCCTTTCGGGTCGCGCGCTTCGCAAACGCCAAGCGGCGCGCTGATATAGATCTCGTGGAACGCGCTCGCATCGATGCGCTCGGCCGCGGCGCGCGCGCGTTCGCGATCGGCGCGATAGGGCGAAATGAACGCCGAGATCACCAGCACGCCGGCATCGGCGAACAGCGCGGCGACCTCGCCGACGCGACGGATGTTCTCGGCACGGTCTTCCGGCGCGAAGCCGAGATTGGCGTTGAGCCCGGCGCGCACATTGTCGCCATCGAGCACATAGACCTGGTAGCCCCGTCGAAACAGTTCGGCTTCGACCTCGATCGCGATCGTCGACTTGCCTGAGCCCGACAGCCCGGTGAGCCAAATCACGCCGCCCTTGTGCGCATTGCGCTGCCAGCGCTCGGCGCGTCCCATGCGATGGCCGACCGCCTGAAGGTTGCTCGCGCGCGAGGTGATCGACGCGCGCTGATTGGGATAGCCTTCCATCGAGATCTGGCCGCCGCCCGCGATGTCGTTGTCATCGACCAGAACGAAGCGGCCGGTCGGCGGCAGGTTGGCGTAGATGTCGAGCGCGAGCATGGCCGAGCTTCTGAGCACGACCTCGGCAATGCCATAGCGCTCGACCAGGGCGGGCGTGTCGCTCGCGGGAGGTTTGGCCTCGAGGGCGTCGACGTCGATCAGACGCTCGATCGATTGCACCTCGACCGGTGCTTCGCGCGTGGCAAGGCGGAGCTTGTAACGACGGTCGAGTTGGAGCGGCGCGCGGCCGAGCCAGAACAGACGCGCGCGGAACACATTGGTCTCGATCGGAGGCTGCTCGACATGGCTGGCGATCGCGCCGCGCTCGATGAAGAGCTGCTCGCTGAGCTGAATGCCGATCGATTCTCCGGCTTCGGCCGAATCGCGCGGCGGTGCGTTCCAGCGCTCGATGCTCGTGACGCGCGCGAGCTTGTTCGATGGCGAAAAGAGAAGCGTGTCGCCGAGCTTGAGGCGCCCGCTTTCGATCCGTCCGGCGAGGATGCGGCGCTGGTCGAAATGATAAACGTCCTGGATCGGCAGGCGGAGCGGAGCATCCGCCAGTGTCGCGCTCGACTTCAGTGTATCGAGCGCCGCGAGCAAGGTCGGGCCGGCATACCAGGGCATCGCGGCCGAGCGCGTGACGATGTTATCGCCACCGCGCGCCGAGGTTGGCACCATGCCGGCGATCTCGAGTCCGAGCGCCTTCAAATAAGTGGCGATCTCACCGGCGACTGCTTGATAGCGCGCCGCGTCAAAGTCGACG
>CAMDDO010000046.1 GCA_945892755.1 Rhizobium sp. Q54
TGCACCGCCGCCGAGCGCGTATATTGCTGAAGCCCCGCTTTGGCGGCCGAATAGGCGACATGATTGTTGCCGATATGGCGATGACCGGCGACCGATGAAATATTGACGATCGCGCCGCCGCTCCCCCGCTCCATCGCCGCCATCGCGGCTTTGCAACAGAGAAAGGCGCTGGTCAGGTTGAAATCGAGCTGGCGGCGCCAGGTCTCCTCGCTCATATCGACCGGCCCACCCGGTTCGGAGCCGCCGACATTGTTGACCAGAATATCGAGCCGGCCGAAGCGCGTGAGACAGGCCGCAACCATGGCCTCAACGTCTTTTGCGTTCGTCACGTCGCAGAGATGCGTGGCGCAGGTTCCGCCTTCTGCCGCGATCAGCGTCCGGGTCTCTTCGGCCGCGGCCGCGACGCGATCGACCGCCAACACGCTGGCGCCTTCGCGAGCAAAAAGCACGGCGATCGCCTTGCCGTTGCCGAAGCCAGGCCCGACCGAGCCCGCACCGGTCACGATCGCTACTTTATCCTTCAGCCGCACATCCACCCCCTGCCCGCCAGCGACGAAGACCGAGCCCAAGCCTCGGCCGCGAGGCAGCCTAGGTCGGCGGCCCAGCCTCCGCCAAGGCCGAAAACCTCTATACAAATGAGATTCACCGCTTGATCGCGCCGAGCGTAAAGGCGCGCGCGAGGTGCCGCTGAATCAAAAATCCAAGAACGAGAATCGGCGCCGCGGCGAAAACGGCGACAGCCGCCTGCACGCCGATCATACCCTCATAATGGTGCAGGCTGACCGGGAGCGTGACCACGTTCTTATCGGTCAGCGTCATGGTGATCAGAAACTCGCTCCAATTCAGAATAAAAATGAAAAGCCCCGTCGCCATCAGGCCGCCCCGGATCAACGGCACGGTCACGAACAAATGCGCCTGCCAGCGATTGAAGCCATCCATCATGCTGGCTTCCTCGATCGCGGTCGGAACCTCATCGATGAAACTCTTCAACATCCAGAATGAAAACGGCACGGTCAGCGCCACGTTGGCCAGAATGACCCCAACATAGGTGTCGCGCAGGCCGATCTCGCCAAACAGGAAGAGGATCGGGATCGCGAGCGTCGCGGTCGGTACGATGCGAACCGAAAGCACCGCGATGGCGAAATGGTCGCCACCAGCGCGATAGCGCGAATAGCCGAGCGCGGCGGTCAGGCCGACCGCGACCGAAATCAACGTCGCCGAGCCCGAGCAAATGATCGAATCGAGCATTGAGCGCCAGCCGGCGCCAAGGCCCGTGATGTAGCGATCGTCAAAGGTCTGGAAAAGCGGCGCGTAGTTGGAAAGCGTCGGCTGGTCAGGCAGCCAGGTCGGCGGCACGGTGATCCATTCGGCAAATGGCTTGAACGAGGTCGAGATGATCCAAAAAATCGGAAACAAGGCAAAGACTAGTCCGGCCGCTAGACCGATGGCGTTGTACCAACGAAAACGAGGGGCCGGCATCGGTGCGGTTGGAACTCGATCGGGTCTTGGGCGCGGGCCGGCATCCCACCACGGCACGCCCTAGGAGAACAAGCGCGGTGGCATCAAAGGTGTAGACCTCAGCGGATCGGGTGCGGCTCGTTGGCGCTCAATACCTCTTTCAAGCCTTTCACCTCGGTCTTGGCCTCGCGTGGCAAACCCAGAAGGTTGAGCGAAATGATGCGGCCGAACACGTTCGTCGCATTGCTGGCGAAGTTGTTCGGGTTGAACAGAGGGGGCGCGTGCCACCAAAGGCGATAGCCGAGCGACAGGGCAAATGCGATGAGCTCGGGGTTCCGCTCACGTCGGTCCGCCTCGAAATAGAGCACCGGACGGCAGCGCTCGATGGTCTCTTTCGCCCCGACCAGCACGGCGCGTTCCATGCCCTCGACGTCGATCTTGATCAGGCGCAGGCGCGGCAGGCCAAGCGAATCGATGGTGACGACCGGAACCTTCTCGCCGCTGACCCCCGCCTTGACGGCGGCCGAGCTGACGCCATCGAGCGACACGCCGCCAAAATTGTTGGGCGCGGCATAATCGGTTGCTGGCACTTCGAGCACGCCCGGCGCCTCGCCGACCGCGGCGTTCTGGGCGTGCACATTGGTGAGCTCGTTGAGCGCGATATTGGCGCAGAGGATTTGAAACACGACGCGCTGCGGCTCGAAGGCGATCAGCGCGCCGCTCGGGCCAATCTTGCGCGCCAAGGCGACGGTGTGGGTGCCGAGATTGGCCCCGGCCTCAACCACGACATCGCCCGGCCGCACCAACTGGGCGAGCATCGCCTGCTCGTCTTCGGCGTATTCGCCATAGAGATCGAGCGCGCGGCCGACATAGGCGTCATGGCGCAGATACACCATCAGACCATGCCGGCAACGGCGCAATCGGACCATCGCGCCATCCGACAGCAGGGTGACCGCTGACCCGGCCTCGGGTTTGGGTGTCGTCGTCTCGGTCATGCCGTCTCCTTGCCGCGTGATCGGCCTGCCCAACCTAGCAGAAACAATCCCTTGGCTGGCAATCGACGGCGTTTCGTCGATCGTCGGCAAACAAAAGCATCGCACGCGTTGCGGCGCGACGGATTCACGCATCCGCCTCGTTGAATGAATAATTGCTAGACCAAACCGTCGCGTGGAGGATGCGCGTGATCTCCCGGTCGCTTTTGATCGCAGGCACCTGCCTCGTGGCACTCATGCTCGGGGCCGGCTGTGTGGTGGAGCCCTACCACGGCGCCTATCGTTATGACGTCGGGTATCATGTCTACCATCCCAAATCCTATCTCCACGGCGGTCATCATGGCGGCTGGCAAGGCGATCACTGGCGTCGCCATCGGCACCGCCATCACCACTAATCGACCGCGCGTGCGCGCCTCCCCGCCTCGAACATAACCGACCACGCGGCCAATCCTTTGGCACAGGCGCTGGCAAGCTCGGTCAGGGCCGGGTAGAACACGGCCAGCATCATCGCGTCCGCCCAGGGCGCTTGATGGACGGATGGGTGGCCGAGTGGTTTAAGGCACCGGTCTTGAAAACCGGCGTGGGTGCAAGCCCACCGTGGGTTCGAATCCCACCCCATCCGCCAGCTTTCGCTTTGTCCGGGCTGAGCCGAGCGAGTTGTCGAGCGGTTGTATGATTCTCTGCTCCAAGTCGATCCGATATCATAGGGCATGAACATCACCGATGCCCTTTACCGCCATGCGCGGGAGCGACCCGCGCATCTCGCGATCGAGGACGGCAAGCGGATCATCAGCTATTTGGAACTGGCGGCTCTGGTCGATCGCGCGGTGTCGCGTCTGCAAGCCAGGACAATCAAGCCGGGCGAAACCGTGGTCGTTTCGCTGCCCGACACGGCCGAGCACATCGTTGCGCTCTTTGCCTTGGCCAAACTCGGTGCCGTGAGTCTTTCCGTGCCGGAGAGCAGCCTGGATCATGAGAAATCGACCGCCATCGAGGGCATGGGCGTCAAAGCGGCGATCCTGGCGAATGGCGCCGCCCGCTTTCTCGATCTTGGCTCGATCCCGGTCGGGGCGCTCGTCGACGGCACCGCCAAGGACGAAGCTGCCGTCGGCCAACTCACAACCCCAGCCGCGTTCGACGGCGACTTGCCACTGATGGTGACCCAGTCCTCCGGAACCACCGGCGTGCCGAAGCGGCTCCTCTTGGGGCATCGGCAGATCGTTGAACGCAATCAACCAAAAATAGCGCTGCTGCGGCTGAGCGCGTCCGATCGCTTCTTGCAGGTGCCCTACCTTCGGTTCGGATGGGGCCGCGTCGGCGCCATCGTGATGATGAACCTCGGCGGAACGATTGTCCTCAATCATGGGAAAACGACGGAAGATTTCCTGCGCTATTTCTCCGACGCGGGCATTACTTGCGCCAATCTCACGCCTTTCCATCTGCGCTCGATCCTGTCGTGCGTCACGAGCGACACGCCGCTTTGGCCCAATCTAAGGATCGCATTCAGTGGGGCGCCCCTGTCAGCGCAGGAACGCCTCCTCGTACGCCAGCGACTGACGCCCCATTTGCTCGAAGCCTACAGCTCGAACGAAGCCGGCGACGTCGCCCTGGCAAGCCCCGAGGATCAAGACCGCTATCCCGACTCGAGCGGCCGCCTGATCGCCGGCATCGAAGCGCGGATCGCCGACCCGAACGGCTCGCTTTTGCCGTTTGGCGAGACCGGCGAGATCGGGCTGCGCGCGCGGCATTTCCCGCGCGAATACCTTCGCAATCCCGAAGCCAATGCTCGGCACTTCAGGGATGGTTGGTTCTATCCGGGCGACCTCGCGGCGCTTAACCGCGAGGGCTATGTGTTCCTGAAGGGCCGCACGGACGATGTCATCAACAATGCCGGGGTGAAGTACTTTCCAGCCGAGGTCGAGGCCGTGCTACTCTTGCACCCGTCGGTTGCCGACGTGGCCGTGATCGGCGGGCCGCATCCGATATTCGGTGAGGTCTCGGTCGCCTATGTCGTGGCCTCGGCCGCGATCAGGCCGAACGAGCTTCACAAGCTCTGCGACGGCAGGATCGCCATGTACAAGGCACCGCATTGGGTCTTTTTCCTCGACGCGCTCCCCAGGGTCGCCGTCGGCAAGCCAGACAAGAAAAAGCTCAGGGCGATGTTTCGCCACTATCTTGAAACCGAAGGCCGCTGAACGCGCTCGAAACCATTGGCGACGAGTTCCGCCAAAGAGGGCTCATGCCCGGTTAGGATGCCCGATGCTTTCGGCCGGCCAAGCGCCGGACGGATCATGAATCAGCCCAGATCGCCCGGCCGGAAGGTGCCTTGATTGTCGAGGTCGCCCGGCCGGTGATCGCCGGACGGGAAATAGAGATCGCCCGATTTTTGCGTGCCGAACCCTTTCGGACCCCGAGGCGCTTGATCGCCTTCGACGTCGGCAGGCGCACCTTCGATCGACGCCGGCGCTGCGTCGCGGCCCGACGGCAGGGCGATGCTCGGCACTTCGAGCCGTGGCCGCCTTGAATCGCCGCGCTCGATGATCAGGTCCGCGCCATCCGCGACTTGGCGCGGCACCGCCGGCTCGGGCGCCCCGCCCGCAAGCTGCGCCATCACCATGGCCGACAAGAGCCAGACCGACATGCCGCGACCATCCAAGCGCGAACGGGCGGCGGCCTTCAAATCAGGACACCGCGCGCCAGCAGCTTCTTGGATATTAGCTCGCCGCGTTCGGTTGGCCAGAGCGGCCGGGACGAACCGACCGAAGCGTCAGACCAGAACCAGGGTCTCTTGCAGCATCTCGCCAAGGAAGCGCTCGAGGTCGACCGAACCTCCGCCACCATGCGCGCGCAGGACCCGCTCGAGCACCTTGTGAACCTGCTCGCGGCTTGGGCTCTGCCCGGCGTCGAGGCCTAGATCGGCTTGCGCGTCGAGCGCCGCCCTGAAGGCCTTGAAATAGTCCTCGGGCATTCTCGCTTTATCATAGAGGGCCTTGAAGCCCGCCGGGCCGCGATCGGCGATCAGACGCGCGGCGTTCTTGGGCGGAACCATCGCGAGCACCGCGACGCCGACCTCGAAAAAGCGGATATCGCCCTGGATCGCCGCCCGCATCAGGAGGGTCGGCGTCAGCCTGCCCTTGCTGTCAAGGCGGGCAAGCAGCGTCTCGACGTCGAATTCACTGGGCAACGCGGCCGCCTCGGCCAAAAGGGCACGCTCGCGCGCCAAATCCGCCAGCGCATCGGCAAGCTCGGGCGACAGCGCGTGTTTCTCGGCCAAGCGCGCGCGCAGCGCGTCGGACACCACCTCGATCAATCGCTCGGTCACGCCGAGCGGCAACCAGGGCCGATCGACCATCAGGCTCTGCACCATGTTATCGGCGGCAAAGCGATCCATGATCAGGTGATAGCTCGGCTCGGAGACCTCGGCGCCGGGATTCCGTAGCACCGCCATCACGACTTCGGCATCGTCGGTCGCGACCAAGGCCTCGCTCACCATCTCGCTGACCGACTCGCGCGTCGCGATCGCGCGCTGCTTGGCGGCGCTGCCGGATGCGATGATGGCGAGCAGGTCATCCTCGGGCAGAGCTGGCGAAGCCCCGATGAACGGGATCGCGACGGTTTCGATATCGTCCGCGATCTGGCGGGCCAGCTCGGGCGGAATCAGCGGCGAGCTCGCGATCTGGACGGCGAGCGCCTGGCGCACCTGGTCGGCCACGTCGCGCGCCAGTTTCTTGAAGATGGCGAGCGCGATCTCGTGCTCCGGCGCCGCCATTGCGCCGGCGGAGAACAGCGAGCCGAGCTGCTCGGCCGCGCCGACCCTGGCCTCGGCCGACTGATCGGTCAGCATCCGATTGCGGACCTCGACGAGGGCGGACAATGTATCTTGCGACATGGAAACCTTCGTTTTCTGCCCGGAAAGCCTCAGGTTGTTTATAGCCCCGCAAATCTTAACAGGATGCTGAGATTGATGCTGAAGGCGGCGGGCCGCGCGCCCTCCGGCACATGCGAAGGGAAAATCTCCGAAAATGACGCGAAAAATCATCGTAACCAGCGATCCCGGCCAGGATCAGGCCGTGGCCATCCTGATGATCCTCGGCTCGCCCGAAGCCTTCGACGTGCTTGGCATGATCGCCACCGCTGGCAATATCGGCCTCGATCTGACCGAGAAAAATCTGCGCAAGATCTTGGAGCTCGCGGGCCGGCCCGATATTCCGGTCTATCTCGGCGCGCCGCGGCCGATGGGGCGGCCCTTGGTGACTGCGGCGCATGTCCATGGACCGAGCGGCCTCGACGGACCGTCACTGCCCGAACCGATCATGAGGACGCAGACCAAGCCCGGGGTCGACTACATGGTCGAGACGCTGCGCGCCACCGCGTCCGGGACGATCTCGATCGTCTCGCTGTCGCCGCTGACGAATCTTGCGCTCGCGTTGAAGGCGGCCCCCGATATCGCGGGCCGCATCCGCGAGATCGTCATGATGGCTGGTGCCTATTTTGAGGTCGGCAACATCACGCCAAGCGCCGAGTTCAACGTCTACGTTGATCCCGAAGCGGCGGACATCGTGTTGCGCAGCGCCATTCCGATCACCATGCTGCCGCTCGACGTCACGCACAGAATGCTCTCGACGCCGGCGCGGCTCGATCGCCTCCAAGCGCTCGGCAATCGCTGCGGCGTCGCGGCGGCCGAAATGCTTCGCTTCTCCGAGACCTTCGATCTGAAGAAATATGGCTGGCCCGGCGCGCCGCTGCATGGCCCCTGTGTTCCCGCCTACATGATCCGGCCCGAGCTGTTTCAGGGCCGCCTGATCAACGTCACGGTCGAAACGGCGAGCGAGCTCACGCTTGGCATGACGGTCGCCGATTGGTGGCGCATCACCGAGCGGCCACGCAACGTCTTTTACGTCCGCGACGGCGACGCCGACGGCTATTATGATCTGTTGACGGAACGGCTCGCCCGCCTGCCCTGAGCTCGCCCCCGCTTTATTCCGCCGCCGAGGCGACCGGCGCCGCACGCCTGCCCACCGCGCGGTCGCGCCGCGCCAAGGCGATGAGCGCGAGGCCGCCGACGATCGCGAACACGCTCCAGCCGGGCCTGAGGCCCGCCTCGAGCATGAGGTTGGCGTCGAGCACGCGCACCGGATCGACGCCATTGCGGAGCCAGAAATAGAGCGCCTCGCCCAGTGCTGTCAGAAGGCCGGTCGCGGGCGCCAAGCCGAAAATGGCCCACGACGGCAGACGGCCCTTCTGGCCGACCCAGGCATCCATCACCCTGTGGCCCATGAGCCAGAGAAACAGCCCGGCCATGATGATGGGCTGGGTCACGTCGAGCTTTGACTGCCAGGCGAAATGCACGATTCCGATCGCGCCAATCAGGTAGACGATGCGATGCAATAAGCGCCAGCGCTTCCCGCCGAGCCAGCGCAGCATGGCGTCGGTCGAGGTCGCCAGCAACGCAAGCAAGCCGATCAAAGCCGCGAAGCCGATCGTCAAATAAGTGCGCACGAGAACCTCGTTCACGATGCGGTCGACCACGAAGGCCTGGTCCGCCGCATAGGTGACGACGTGCAGGATCGCGTAGAGGGCGGTCGTGACGCCAACCATGCGGCGCACTTGGATGAGCTTGGGCCAGCGCAACAGACCGCGCAGCGGCGTGATCGCCAGCGTGATGAACAAGAGCCGGATGGTCCAGAGCCCGGTCTGGTGGTTGAGCTCGGCGAGCGGCCGTGGGCCGAGATCGCCGACGATGAAGCGCACAGCCAGCCAAACCAGCGGCACCACCAGCAAGACCAGCGTGGCGATCTTGAGGGCCGAGGGTCGCCCCGCGCGATCGAGAGCGGGACTGAGGAGAACATGTGCCATCGGCCCTCAACATGGGGGCCGATGGCAACACGACGAAATCACATGCGCGTTAACCGCGCGTGAGACGCGTCAGCGCCGACGGAACTGCTGGCGCGGCCGGGCCGGCGCGGCGCCGGCGCTCGGGCCCCCTTCCGGCTTATGGCGGAAATTGATGCGGCCCTTGTCGAGATCATAGACCGACATCTCGACTGTGACGCGGTCGCCGGCCAGCGTCCGGATGCGATGCTTCTTCATGCGCCCGGCCGCATAGGCGAGTACAATATGATCGTTATCGAGCTTCACCCGATAGCGCCCATCGGGCAGCACCTCGGTAACGATCCCTTCGAACTCCATCAGCTCTTCTTTTGCCATGGGATGATTTCTCCGTCTTGATCCCTGGGTCTGACTAGCGAGCGCGCTGCGCGCGCGAACCAAATGAGCGGCCGGGCCGCGCCGGACGTGGCTTCAGAAAATCGAGGCCGGCGAGCTGACCGTCCTTTGAACGTTCGTCTACCGCCGTCCGGTGCGCGGCCGGCCGACGCGGCTGGGCATGCTGGTGCGGTTTGTGCGTCTTATGCGCCGCGGGTCGCGGCGCGGTCGCGGCATGGGGCCGCGCCGCACCCTCGATCGGCATACGGTGCGTCGAACCGGCGCGCTCGGTCGCGGGGATGCGCTGGCGGATCAACTTCTCGATGTCGCGCAAATAGCCGCGCTCGTCGGCGTCGCTGCAAAAAGAGATCGCGATGCCGGTCGCGCCCGCGCGCGCGGTCCGCCCGATCCGGTGGACATAGGATTCCGCGATGTTCGGCAGGTCGAAATTGATGACGTGGCTGATGCCCTCGACGTCGATGCCCCTCGCCGCGATATCGGTCGCGACCAGGACCCGCACGCGCCCCTTGCGAAACGCGCCGAGCGCCTTCTCGCGCTGGCCCTGCGATTTGTTGCCGTGGATCGCATCGGCTTGGATGCCGTCTTTCTCGAGGCCGCGCACGACACGGTCGGCGCCATGCTTGGTGCGGGTGAAAACCAGCGCGCGCGTAACCGCTTGGTCAGAAAGCAGCTCGGTCAGCGCCCTCGGCTTCGCTCCGCGGTCGAGCATGATTACGCGCTGGGCGATCAAGTCCACGGTCGCGGCCTGTGGGGTCACCGCGACCGTCACGGGATCGCGCAGGAATTGTTCGGCGAGCGCCGCGATCGGTGCCGGCATGGTGGCCGAGAACAGCAGGCTGTGACGCGCCTTGGGCAGCTTGCCGCAAATCTCGCGGATCGCGTGGATGAAGCCCATGTCGAGCATCCGGTCGGCCTCGTCGAGCACGAAGATCCCGACTTGATCGAGCCGGAAGCGGCAATTGTCCACCAAATCTTTTAGGCGGCCGGGGGTCGCGACCAGAATATCGACGCCGTGCGCCACAGCGCGCGCTTGCCGGCCGATCGGCAGACCGCCGATGGCGAGCGCGGTGCGCAAACGGAGTTGGCGCCCATACGTATCGAAGCTGTCCAGAATCTGGCTGGATAGTTCGCGCGTCGGGCTAAGCACCAGGACCCGGCACGAATTCGGGACTGGCTGGCGGGTTTTCTCGGCGAGCTTGTGGAGGATCGGCAGAGCAAACGCCGCGGTCTTGCCGGTGCCGGTCTGTGCGATACCGATGAGGTCGCGGCCGGTCATGATGTGGGGAATGGCCTGGGCCTGAATTGGCGTGGGCGTGACGTAGCCTTCTGTCGCGAGCGCCTTCATGAGGGGCGCCGCGAGGCCGAGATCGCTAAACTGGGTCAATTGATTTCTTTCGTGTCGAGCCATGCAGCGCTTCCGATCCGCATGCGGAATCGTGCGCCGACGTGGCGGGGTTCTCGTACGGCCCCGCGTGCCTGGGCAGTCGAAGGGTTTGGTTCCGGCAGGCCGACGACCCTCATTGGGGTCTCGTTCACGCGGCCTGGATGTCCTTTGGACGGGTGGTATCTAGGGGTGATCGGGCTGAAAGTCAAGGAATCCCGTGTTGTGCGCCGCCTTTTCGTGATCATTGGCGATCGTCGCACCCGCTTGCCATGGTGGCCGGCCGCCAATTTTCGCGATCGGTATCGACGGCGTGTTTTCAGACTTCCCCGATACCGCCGTGTGCGCCCGCCTGCGCATGGCGAGCCGTTGAAGCGACACCATCGGGCGGCCGAGCGGACGAACGATTAGGTGGCGTTTTCGGGCGAATCGGTGGGGATCTCTGCGTCCGCAAGCTCGTCGTCCGCCGCGTTGGCGAACTTGCGCCGTGCGATGCGCTCGAGCGTCGCCGTGATGCGCTCGATCGAGGCCGGCAGGGTTAGCCAATCCGCCGTGTCGGCTTGCGTCATCTGCGTTCGCCTGAGTTCGTGCGTGGTCAACGCCAGAAACGCCGTGCCACGCCTTCTCACGCGAGGATCGGCGACCAGTTTTCCCAGAGTACTCGACGCGCGCACGCGCGGGTCATCAGCGCAGACGACCACGAGATCGGGCGGATCCGCCGCCACGTCGTCGAGGTTGGTCTGGCCGGCCTCAGCTTCGCCGACACCGTAGCCCTCGCGTTCAAGAATTGTGCGGTACAGCTCGCGCAATGGCCAATGGGCAATCGCTAGGACGGCGCGTGGCATAAGAGCGATTGCCTTGCTGTCGTCAGACGGTGGACGGTCGAGCACGGCCGACCAGACCGTGAGCCAATATCGTGGCTTCGCAACAGGCTTCGGCGACCAAACGAAGCTGGCGGCCCAGCGTGATTGCGCCGTGTCCGCCTTCGACGCTGCGCTCGACAGCAAAAGCCGCCAATTCCAAGGCCAAGCGGGCCCGGCGATCGACCGCGATGTTTGAGACCGAGCGGGCTTCCTCGACCAGCACAGCCGGGACGATCTCGCGGTCAGTCGCGTCGAACCGAAGCTGTTCTGGTTGAATTCGGGGCTCTTCCGCCATTCGCTATGGACTCTCTATCGCGTACTGCCTGTAACCGGCGCGCCGCCATAGTGCCGCCCTATTGGTTAGCGAATTGTTACAGTCCCTCCTATTTTGCCATGAAGATTCCGTAGCTTCCGGCGCTTCGCTGCGATTTATCCCCAGGCCCAGAAGGCTTCTGCCTCCTTGACGTAATATTTCGCGAGCACCATCCGATGGACCTCGGAGGCACCATCGACCAGCTTGGCTTGCGGCCCATAGCGGTACATCCATTGCAGCACGGTATCCCTGGAATAGCCACGCGCGCCACATAGTTGCAGGCAGACGCCGACCACCCGGTTGAGCGTCTCCGAGACGTGAATCTTGGCCGCCGAGACCTCCTTGCGCGCTTTGTCCCCCTGGTCGAGCCGCCATGCCGCGTGCATGACCAGCAGCCGGCCGATTTGCACATCGACGGCGGCTTGGCCCAACATCCACTGCACGCCCTCATGCTCGGCCAGCAGCTTGCCGAATGAGCGTCTTTCGCCGACATAGGCGCGCGCGATCGACATGGCGCGCTGCGTCATGCCGAGCCAGCGCATGCAGTGCGTGAGGCGCGCCGGTCCGAGCCGGATCTGAGTGACGCGAAGCCCGTCGCCAAGCTGCATCAGGACGTTTTCCTCGGCCACTTCGAGGCCATTGAAACGGAGCTCGCAATGCCCGCCGTGTTCCTCGGGCCCCATGATCGGCACCTTGCGGACGATCTCCCATCCCGGCTGGTCCTTATGGAACAGAAAGGCGCTGAGGCCGCGCCGGGGGTCATCCGACGTGCGCGCGATTAGAATAAAGTGGCTCGCCGCGCCAGCCCCCGTGATGAACCATTTGTGGCCCTTGATCACCCACTTGGCGCCGACTTTTTCGGCCCGGGTCAGCATCATGCCGGCCGGATCGGAGCCCGAGCCCGGATGGGGCTCGGTCATGACAAAGGACGAGCGTACCTTGCCCTCGACCACCGGCTGCAGCCATTGGGCCTTCTGCGCGTCGGTCGCGACCTGTTCGAGCAAGCGCATATTGCCGTCATCGGGCGCGGCGCAATTGAAGGTGGCCGGTCCAAAAATGCCGAAATTGGCGGCCTCGTAGAATGCCGCCTGGCCCACCATGCTGAGCCCAAGGCCGCCGCGCGATTTCGGCATCTGCGGCGCCCATAGGCCCGCCGCCTTGGCCTTGCCGCGCATCGCGTCGAGCAGCGCAAAGCCGATATTGTCGTGCTCCGCATCGAAAGTCACCGGATCGCTTTCGAGCGGGATTAGATGGTCGGCGACGAAAGCTTTGACACGGCGACGGTAGTCCTCGATTTCGGGCGGCAGCGTGAAGTCCATGACGACGTCTCTCCGGTTGGCGCGGGATTCCCGATGGCACGCTGAGCGATACGCACGCACGGTCCAAAGGTCAAGCCGCGGCCGGACACCGGATTAACACATCCTTAGCCAAGGGCGCTCCATGCTGAATCCGAGCCAAATGATCACACGGAGCAGCCGAATGTCGCGCATTTCCCGCGCCCTCATTGCGGACAGTAATCTGGCGACCCTGAATGAAATGGCCGCCAGATTGCGACCGATTGGCTGCCTGGCCCTGACCGAAACCTCCGCCTCGCGAATCACGCGACGCGCGCGCGCCGAGCGGCCCGATGTCGTGATCCTGGGAATGGCGTTCACCGACAGCGAACAGGTGCAGGTCGCAGAGGAGCTCAAGACCGATCCGGTGACGCGCCGCATTCCGCTCGTCCTCGCCGGTCCGGATATCCAGCACGTCGCGATTGGCGGCAACTTGATGGCTCGGCTTGACGGCATGGTACCGCTGCCGATCGTGGCCGAGGAACTTCAGGCCAAACTGGCGGCCGCACTCCGCCTCAAGATCATGCGTGCCGAGTTGCTCCGCCGCCGGGTCACTTTTGGCCGTTACGGAATCGATGGATTTTCCGGATCCGACGCCCAACCGGCGATGCCAGGTCGTGTCTTGTTCGTGCGGCCGGGCCATGGCCAATTGGCATCGCAGACCGACGATTTGATGGGCCTCCTGCCCGCAACCGGACAGGTCGACTCGGTCGAGCGCGACAATGTTCTCGAGGCCCTGCTCAAGAACCGCTACGACGTGGTTGGCATCCTTGGCGCTGGCGCCCCTGACGACGTCGGGCTTGAACTCTGCCGTGACATCAGGCGGCACTCATCGATGTTTCATCTGCCGATCGTCTTTTTCGAGCCCGGCACAAATGGTGCGTTGCGCGCCGGTGCGTTTGATTCTGGCGCCAGCGAGGTGCTCGGGTCACCGTTCGATGGCGGCGCGGTAGCGCGCGTGCTTGAACTGGCGGGGCGCCGTGCCGCGCTCCGCACGCGCCTGCACGCCGACTATAAATGTGGCGTGAATCCGGAAACCAACGATCCGCAGACCGGCCTGTTTGCCGCCCATTTTCTGCATAAGCATCTCGAGATCCTGATCGAAGACGCCTTCCGCTGGGATCTCAGCCTGTCGGTCGTGACCTGCGTCGTGCCCCAGCTTGTCGCCATCCGTCGCGATCATGGTCATGACGCGGCGGCCGCCTTACAGCGCAATTTGGCGAGCCTTTTTTCACGCTTGGTTCGCGGCGAAGACCTATGCGCCAGTCTAGGCGATGAAAAGTTTTGCATCGTGACGCCCGAGTGCTCGCTCGACGGCGTCGCGCCGATCATGCATCGCCTGCGCGGCGTGATCGACCATACCCAGTTCGGTGTGCCCGACGTGAACCAGCCGATCATGCTCCATGCCGAGCTTGGCAGCGCTGGATTCAAGCCCGGCGATACGGTCGAATCGCTGCTTGGCCGTGCTCAGGACGCCGCGCTCCGCAGCGCCGCCTAAGACCGAATTGCGATGAGCCTGCGTCATCGCTCGCCTTGAGCGCGCGACCGCAATGGCGTCTACCGAGCCCTGTTGAACCTAGCCGGCCGGCCCCCGGCGGTGCTACGCTGTTCGCTATGCGTGTGGACATCATTTCCGACACGATCTGTCCGTGGTGTTATGTCGGCAAGCGCCGGTTCGAGCGCGCGCTTGCGTCGCGCGTCCCGACCGACGCGGTCGAGGTCGTCTGGTGGCCGTTTCAGCTCAACCCCGCCATGCCGGCACAAGGCATGCCGCGCGCAAGCTATCTATCGGAGCGCTTCGGTTCAGCCGAGCGCGCCGCGGAGCTCTATCGCCAAGTCGCGGCGGCCGGCCGCGAAGAGGGCATCTCTTTCGCCTTCGAGCGTATCGGCACGACGCCGAATACGCTGAATTCGCATCGCTTGATTGCGTTCGCCGGCGAGGCCGGTCGACAGAACGAAACAGTCGAGACCCTGTTCCGGCGCTATTTCGAGCAAGGCGAGAACATCGGCGCGCTTGACGTTCTGGTCGATAGCGCCATCGAGGCCGGGCTCGATGGCGACGAGGTACGTCGCTTTCTGGAGAGCGACGCGGCGCGCGACGACATTACGCGCGGCGACGCAGCGGCGCGCCAGCTCGGTATCCATGGCGTACCATGCTTCATCATCAATGCACGTTATGCGATTTCGGGCGCACAGGCGCCCGAGGTCTTCCAGCGCGTCTTCGGTCTTTCGAATGACGAAGACGCAACCACGCGCGAGCGGGCAGAGCTAGAAAGTCAAGGCGCGCAGCACTTCGAGGGCGCGGCGAGCGCTGTCAAAGGTCGGAATCCTGGCGGCCCGTAACGCCACGGCGCCCCTCGGGTCGCCACCGGCCCAGACCACCATCATCGGCTTGGCGAGCGAGGACTTGAGCCCGGCTAGCGTCGCAGCCATCTCCTGCCCCGTCTGCCAGTTGAGGCCGACGAACACCAACACGACATCGACATTGCGGTCGGCCGCGACGGCCCGCACATGGGCGCCGAGCGAGACCGGATCGCTGAACGGCTGTAGCGTCATGTCAACGGGGTTGCGCGGCGAAGCAAAATCGGGCAAGCGCTCGCGTAACGTCGCTTCGGTCTCAGGCAAGAAACCCGGCACGTCAAGCCCAAGCGCGCGCGCCTGATCCGCACAGAGCGCACCGACACCGCCCGAATTCGTGATGATGCCAAGGCGCGGGCCGCCCGGACGCACGAAGCCGAACGTCAAGACCTCGACCACATCATACAGCGTTTCGATGTCGGAGACCTCGATCACGCGGTGGCGCCGAAACAAGGTTTCATACTCGGACCGCGAGCCAGATTGAGCGCCGGTGTGGGCCAGGGCGGCCAGCGACGATTCGGCATGCCGCCCGACCTTGAGAATGACCACTGGCAGGCCGCGTTCCGCGGCACGCCCAAGCGCCGCGTCGAGCCGGTCGAGATCGCCGATCCCCTCCAAATAGCCCGCGATCACCGTGGTGCGTGGATCGGCCGCCAAATAGGCGATCGCGTCGGCGAAGTCGATCCCAGCCTCGTTGCCGCTGCTGATCATATAGCCGAGGCCGAGCCCGCGCTTCACGCAAGCCTCCGCCAACAGACCGCCGAACAGACCGCTTTGGGTGACGAAGCCGATGCCGCCGGCCGATACGTCCTCGCGCCCAAGCCCCGAGGTGAAATAGGCCACCATCGGGGCGTGGAAATTGGCGACGCCCTGACAATTGGGTCCGCACATGATCGTCGTGCCGCCGGCAAGCGCGGCCTTCAACTTGGCCTCGCGCGCCTCGCCGACGGCGCCGATCTCGCGGAAGCTGCTGCTATAGACCGTGAGAGCGGGAATGGCGGCCTCGACGCACGCTTTGACCGCCTCGATCGCGGCCTCGGCCGGGAGCGCGATGATCGCCATGTCGGGCCGCTCGGGTAGACCATCGAGCGCGGCGAAGCAGGGCAATTCCTGCACCAATTGGTACTTCGGATTGATCGGGTAAATCCGCCCACGATAGCCATAGCGTCGGAGATAGCGGATCGGCCGACCCCCGACCTTCTTCGGATCGGGGGTCGCACCGATGATGGCGATCGACGCCGGATTGAGAAGCGGCGTTAGATCGGCGAAGCGATTCCGCTCGTTCACCGAGGCTTGTAGGCGACCGCCTCGATCTCGATCAGGCCATCGACCACGAGATCGCATACCACGGTCGAACGGGCCGGCGGGTTGCTCTTGAAGAACTCGCCATAAGCCAAATTATAGCCCGGCACGTTGGCGCGATCGGTGATGAATGTCGTCACCTTGACGACGTCGCTCAATGACGCGCCGCCTGCCTTTAGGATCGCCTCGATGCGGCGGATGCAGGCGCGGGTCTGCTCCTCGATGGTCGGACCGACGAGCTTGCCGTCGGCGTTCATGCCGAGCTGGCCGGCCGTGTAGATGTAGTCTCCCGCCTGCCAGCCGGGCGAATAGGGCCAACCCGGTCGAGGATTGCCGAGCACTCTCTTGGTGCCGCGCGCGGCGGCCGCTCTCGCCGGGGCCTTCTTTTTTGTCGCCGGCTTGCGCGCCGCGCTTTTCTTTGGCGCCGCCTTCTTCGTCCGTTTCGCTGCCATGGTGGGCCTCCCCCTTTGTGCTCTGCCTAGAATTTCACCTGATCGCCGCCCTTGAGATCGAGCAGCGCGCGGGCCTCCTTGGGTGTCGCGATTTCGAGCGACAAGTTCTCCAAGATCGACCGGATACGACTGACCTGCTCGGCGTTGGATTTGGCCAATTGGCCCTTGCCGATATAGATGCTGTCTTCCAACCCGACGCGGACATTGCCGCCCATGATCGCGCCCATGGTGACAAACGGCAGCTGGTGCCGCCCGGCTGCCAGGATCGACCATTGGTAGGAATCGCCGAACAGCTTGTCGGCGATCCGGCGCATGTGCATCAAATTCTCATGGTCGGCGCCGATGCCGCCCAAGATACCGAAAATGGTCTGCACGAAGAGCGGCGGCTTGACCAGCTTGCGATCGAGAAAGTGCGCGAGCGTATAGAGGTGGCCGATGTCATAGCACTCGAACTCGAAGCGCGTGCCGTGCACCTCACCGAGCTCTTTCAGCACCCGCTCGATGTCCTTGAACGTGTTGCGAAAGATGAAATCGCGGGAGTTCTCAAGATGGGTGCGCTCCCAGTCGTGCTTGAAGCTTTTGTACCTGTCGAGCATGGGATAGAGGCCGAAATTCATCGAACCCATGTTGAGCGAGCACATTTCCGGGCTGGCGCGCATCGGCGCGGCGAGGCGCTCCTCCAACGTCATGCCGTGGCCGCCACCGGTCGTGATGTTGATCACGGCGTCGGACTGTTGCTTGATGCGCGGCAGAAACTGCATGAAGACGTTGGGGTCGGGCGTCGGCTTGCCATCCTTCGGGTCGCGCGCATGGAGATGAATGATCGCCGCCCCCGCCTCGGCCGCCGCGACCGAATCCTTGGCGATCTCGTCCGGCGTCAGCGGCAGATAGGGCGTCATGGTCGGGGTGTGGATCGACCCGGTCACCGCGCAGGTGATGATCACTTTTCTTGCTTGTGCCATCGTCGTCTCCCTCTGTGCACACGTTGTTGCGCTTTTTCTGTCGAGTCTTCAAGGCCCCGTACAGCCCGACGCCGCCAGTGCGGTTTCATCGCCCGCCTCGGTGCACTGGTCGTCGACCGCCCAGCACAGTGATCGGCGCAATGAAGATTATTCGAGGCTGGCGGGCGTGCACAGGCGGTCGATCGCGCGGCGCAGCTCATGCGCCTGGTCGACAGTGACGACCCTGAAATGGAACGTGTCGTTGGGCTTGGCCTGGGCCAGTTTCCAGAACGCGCCCGAGGGCACGGTATAGGGATTGATGAACCCGCCGGTCGAGGGCGCGTCGACCACGAGGATGATCGGCGTTTGGCCGCACAGATTGACCGTGCCGACCGGATAGCCATGGTCGAGCACGTTCGAGGGGTGCTCGCCATGTTCGAGGCGCTTGTTGGTCGCGCGTTCGGTAAAGGTCCACTCCGGGCCGTCGAGCCGATAGCCCGTGCGGTTGCTGCGCGCCTGGAGTTTCCAGCCAACCGTCACGAAGCGCTGGTGCGCGGCATCGTCGACCCAATCATCGTTTGGGCCACGCACCGCCTCGATCTGCCAATCGCGCGTCCCCCCAATCTCCGGCCGGGCGGCGAGCTTCACCTGTCGGCCCGGCGTGGCCGTGCCCTGGCCCACCGGCAGCGACTGGCCCGCCTTGAGCGCGTGCCCCTCAATGCCGCCGATCCCCGCCATGTGGAACGTGGAGCGCGAGCCCAGCACCGGTGGCACGTCGATGCCGCCGGCGATCGCGATATAGGCGCGCGCGCCCTTGCGCGCAGGCCCAAGGGTCAACGCTTGGCCGGCCTTGATCTTGTGGCTCCGCCACATCTCGAAGCCCATGCCATCGAGCGTCGGCACCATGTCGGCCCCGGTGACCGCAACCACGGCGTCGCGCTCGAAGCGCAAGGTTGGGCCCATGAACTGACATTCGAGGCCCGCCTCGCCCGGCTTGTTGCCGACCAGGAGATTGGCCAAACGGAACGACCAGGAATCGAAGGGACCCGAGGGCGGAAAGCCCTGCTCCCAATAACCGATGCGGCCGGGCCAATCCTGCACGCTGGTTTCGAGACCGGGTTTGATCACGCTGATCATGTCGTGCTCCGTCTCAAAATCGTTCTTTCGGATCGATCGTCGCGAGCCAGGCGTGGTAGCGCTTGATCGAGAATTTTTGGAAATCGGAAATGACGTGCTGATAGCTGCCCTCGCCTACCTTGCGTTCGACATAATCATATTCCTCGCGATCGACAGGCACGAAGCGTACGCGATCCCCGGGCCGGAACAGCGCGAGGCTTTGCTTGAACGCCGGCAGTGTCTGCGTCGGTTCCCAAATCGGCGCCGGCGTGCGCGCGAAGATCTGGTAGCCGCCCGGCGTTTGGTCGGGATAGATCGCGCACAAGCCGCCGCCAACGCCGATCGCCTGTTTGGGCGTCCAGGTACGCGGCGGGTTGTATTTCGGCGCGGTAAGCACGCAACGCGGATCGAGCGGCATGTGCGAGGCGAGACCAGGCCAGAAGCCGAGCGCCGCAACCCAATATTCGCAGCCGGAATGAACGCGGATGAGCTGCTTCAGGTCCACCAGATTATTGACCCGGACCAGAAGCTCGGGATCCCATTCCTTCTTGGCGATCTTGGCGCAGTAATCGTCATAACAAGCGCGCGTCCAGGGGTCGACATAGAGCACGGGAAAGTAAATCAGCCGACTATCGAGCTCCTGGTCCTCCAGCGAACCGATCGAGCGGCGCAGCGCGCCAACCTCCCTCACGACATCGGCGAAGCCGATCTGGTCGCCGTCATAGGAAATCATGATGGTAGAGAGCTCGGGCACGAGCTCGACAATGCCCTTGATCTTGGCCTGCCGGATCAGCGCCGCGACCGAATGGACCAGGAAATTGCAGTCAAAGCTCATCTCGTCGCCAAGTTCCATTTCGATGAACTTGTCGCCGCCGGGCAAAAATCGTGGCTCGTCATAGATCATGGAGGCTCTTTGGGCTGATCGCGGGATCCGAGACGTCCGTTGCGCCCGATTTTGGCGTGCCATGGAATGCCGGCGCACTCTATCGGGGCCGATTTCGATTTGTTATACCAAGAGCACAAACTGTGATCACAGGCTAGAGCCATTAGCCTCAGACCGGGAGAACCGACCGTGCCCTCCTTGACCCCGCTGACCATGGACACGCCCTGGTATCGCATCGAAGCCACCGAAGCGGATTGGCGGGCCGAGGATCCCGTTGCCCTTTCGCGGATGCTCGAAAACCTCTTGATCATCCGTCAGTTCGAGGAACGCATCCTCGATTTGTCGAAGGCGGGTTGCGTCCATGGCCCGGCCCATTCGAGCATCGGTCAGGAAGGCGGCGCGGTCGGGGCGATGTCGGTCCTGACCAGCGGCGACAAGATCAACGCGACCCATCGGGCGCATCATCAGTTCCTCGCGAAATTTCTCGATCATGTCGCTACCAAGGGGCGCGACCCGAGGAATGCCGACCTCACGCCGGCGATCGACGATGTGATTTATCGCTCGATGGCCGAGATCATGGGACTCGCGCCCGGCTATTGCGGCGGGCGCGGCGGCTCGATGCACATGCGCTGGGACGAGGCCGGGGTGCTCGGCACCAACGCAATCGTCGGCGGCAATCCGCCGCAGGCGGCCGGCTATGCCTTGGCCGAGAAATACAAGAAGAACGGCAATATCGCGGTGACCTTCTTTGGCGATGGGGCGACGGCCCAGGGGTCGGTCTACGAAGCCATGAACATGGCTGCGCTCTACGATTTACCCATCGTCTTCTTCATCGAAAACAATCTCTATGGCGTCTCGACCCATGTGCGTGAAACGACGCGCGAAGTCAGACTGTCGACGCGCGGCCTCGGCCTTGGCATTCCCTCGGTCGAGGTCGATGGTCAGAACACCATGAGCGTACGCAAGGCCATCCAATGGGCCCGTGAGCAGATCAACACCAAGGGCGGCCCGGTCGTGGTCGAGGCCAAGACCTATCGCTATTTCCATCAGCACGGCCCGATGAAGGGCAGCGCCTTCGGCTATCGCGAGAAGGACGAGGAACAGAACTGGGTCGAGCGCGATCCGCTCAAGCTCTATCCGGACATGCTGGTGAAGCTCGGCATCATCGACAAGGCGACGCTCGCCAAGATGCAGGCGCGCGTCAAGGCCTCGGTCGAAGCGGCCTCCGGCCGGCTGACCGAGACCGAGCCGGGCAGCAACCTCCTTCGCGTACGCCCCTCGCTTTGGCCCAACCCGAAAGAGGCCGATATCGGCATTCGGGGCGATCTCTCCGAGCTCAAGGGCAAGCGGTTCCTGGAGGTCAAGGACATCGACCCCAAGCAAGCGCGCGAGATCAAGTTCATCGAGGCAATCCCGCTGGCGCAGCTTCATGCCATGGAGCGCGACCCGAGCGTGATCGTGCTTGGCGAAGACGTGCACCGCTTGAAAGGCGGCACGGTCGGCGCCACCAAGGGCATTCTCGAGGCCTTCCCCGATCGGCTGATCGGCACGCCGATCTGCGAAAACGGATTCTCCGGTCTGGCCTTGGGCGCCGCGGTCAATGGCATGCGCCCGGTGGTCGAGTTCATGTATGCCGATTTCGTGCTAGTCGCGGCCGATCAGTTGTTCAATCAGATTTCCAAGATGCGCCACATGTTCGGCGGCGTGCACAAGACGCCGGTGATCGCACGCGTGCGCGTCGCCGGCGGTCATGGCTATGGCTCGCAGCACTCGATGGACCCGAGCGGCCTCTTCGCACTCTATCCAGGCTGGCGCGTGGTCGCACCCACCACGCCATTTGACTATATCGGCCTGTTCAACTCGGCCGTGCAGTGCGATGACCCTGTGGTCTTCATCGAATGTCAGACGCTTTATCAGACTCCAGGCCTGATCCCGGCCGATGATCTCGATTTCTGTGTGCCCTTTGGCAAAGCGCGGATCGCACGCGCCGGCGCCGCCTGCACCGTCGTGACTTGCGCCAATATGGTGCCGGTCAGTGTCGAGGCGGCGGAGAAGTCGGGCATCGATGCCGAGGTGATCGACCTGCGCACGCTGGACCCCTTGAGCCTCGATTGGGCCACGATCGAGGCCAGCGTAAAAAAGACCAATCGTCTGATCGTCGTCGAACAAACCGCGCGCGGCCCCTCGCTCGGCGCGCGCATCGTGCAAGAGGCGCAGGAGAAGCTCTTCGATTGGCTTGACCACGAAATCTTGCGTGTCAGCGGTGCACAAGCCGCGCCCGTGGTTTCGAAGGTATTGGAAAAGGCGGCACTCGCCGGCGTCGACGACGTGGTCGCCGGTCTGCACGCCCTTATTGGCCGCGCCGCGGCCTGATTCTCGGTCCGGAGTTTACCCATGGTCCAAAATGCCAACGCTCTCGTCACCGGCCTGATCAAGCGCGCCCATCACACCGCGATCAGCGTCAAGGATTTCGAGCCCGCCAAGAAATTCTATTGCGACGTGCTCGGCTTCGTCGTGGTCGGCGACATCGACCACCGCCATGATCCCGGCTTGGCCGATGCGGTCGGCATGCCCGAAGGCGTCGACTGTCATTGGATGATGTTGGAGCGCGAGGGCTATCACATCGAGCTCTTCAAGTGGTACACGCCCGAGGGCCGGCTCGGCCCCAATCGCCAATGCGACCTCGGCTACACCCATGTCGCGTTTCAGGTCAGCGACGTGGAGGAAGCCTATAAGCGCGTGGTCGCCGCCGGCTTCAAGACCTTCGCGCCGCCGCTTTCGCTGCGCGGCGGCAAGGCCAAGGTGATCTACATTCGCGCGCCCGAAGACTTCATCACCGAGTTGGTCGAGTACACATGACCGATCCAGTCGCGGCCGTCCTTCCGCTCCACCTGTCGACCGTGGATGATTTCAGCGTTGTCGATGGCGAGCCGCTCAATGGCCGTGTCTACGCCACGTTGCGTGCCCAGCTCATGTCAGGCGTGTTCGAACCGGGCGAAATGATCAGCATCCGCGGCCTGGCCGAGAAACTCGGCACCAGCACCATGCCGGTGCGCGAGGCTTTGCACCGGCTGATCGCCGACCACGCCATCGAGGCCCGCGCCAACCGGACGATCGCGCTGCCGATCATTCGGCGCGCCGATTATCTCGCGGTTTGCGACGTTCGTCTCGCGCTCGAAGGCCTCGCCGCCGAACGGGCCGCGGGTCATCTCTCGCCCGACGACCTCGAACGGCTGGAGCGACTCACCGCCGGCATGAGGGCAGCGGCCAAGGGCAATGATCCGCACACTTATTTGGCGCTCAACAAGGATTTTCATCTGACCATCTATCAGTTGGCCGGCAACCCGTTGTTGCTCGATCTGATCGAGAAGCTTTGGGTACGCGCCGGGCCCGTGATGAATTATCTGTTCCGTCATCAGGGCCTTGCCATGCAGACGGTGACGCCGCACGAAGCGATCATCGCGGCGCTACGCCGCGCCGATGGCGTTGCCGCACGCCTCGCCGTGCAGCGCGACATTCGCGAGGCGACCCCAGGCATCATCGCCTCTCTGCCGGACTAGGTGACGCACCGCTAGAGGACAATGCCATGTCATCCTGGATCAATCAGACGCCCGATGCCTCGCCGCTGCCGCCGGTCGTGCGGGGTGAGGGCGTTTACCTCTACGACAAATCCGGCAAGTGCTATATCGACGGATCGAGCGGTCCCGCTCTCTTCTCGCTCGGCCATGGCCATAAGGACGTGCGCGCCGCAATTCACCGCCAGTTCGACGCACTCGAATATGGCTTCAGCATGGATTTTTCGACCGAGGTGGTTGAGACACTTTCGGATCGTCTCATGCGCCACATGGGCGGGCATTTTGGCGGCGTGTTCTATGTCTCGAGCGGCTCGGAAGCGACCGAAACTTCGCTCAAGGCGGCGCTGCAATACCATGTCGCGAATGGTCAACCGAGCCGGACCAGATTCATTTCGCGACGCTTCTCCTGGCATGGCGCGACCATCGGGGCCTTGATGGTCTCGGGCAATTTGGGCCGACGTCGGTTGTTCGCCCATGCACTGCCCGAAGGCGTGTTCGTCTCGCCGGCTCACGCTTATCGCCCGCCGAACGGGATTGCGCCCGAGGAGATTCCGGCCTTCTGTGCGCGCGAGCTCGAACAGACGATCCTCAATCATGGGCCGGAAAAGATCGCCGGCTTTGTCTTCGAACCCGTGGTCGGTGGCTCGCTCGGCGTGTCGCCGGCGCCCGAGGACTATGCCAAGGCGATCCGTGCGGTCTGCGATCGCTATGGCGTCCTGATGATCGCGGACGAGGTAATGTGCGGAGTCGGCCGCTGCGGCGCCTGGCGTGCCCTCGATCATGACGGCGTCTGGCCCGATATCATGCAGATCGCCAAGGGCCTATCGGGCGGCTATATGCCGCTCGGCGCCGTCTTGCTGTCGAAGCCGGTGCTCGAGCGGATCAGAAACGCGCATGGCAATTTGGAAGCGGCGCGCACCTATTCCGGCCACACCGCCGCGTGCGCGGCCGCACTTGCCGTGCTTGAGGTCCTCGAGCGCGATGCGTTGGTCGAGAAGGTCGCGCGCGAGGGCGATTATTTGAAGGCGCGGCTCGATGAGGCGCTGGGTCAGATCGCCGAGGTGGGCGATGTGCGCGGGCGTGGCTTTTTCTGGGGTGTCGAGCTCGTGCGCGACCGCGATACCAAGGAGCCATTCGCGCCCGAGGCACTGCTACACCGCAAGCTCAGGGCGCGCTGCCTGGAGAACGGCCTGATCGTCTATCCTGGCGGCGGCATCGCCGATGGTCGGCGCGGCGACTACGCGATCGTGGCGCCACCCTTCATCGCAACGCGTGCGCAGATCGATGAGATTGCCGAGAAGCTCTCGCGCTCCACGCGCCAAGCGCTCGATGATATTCGCCACTGACACATTGACGACCGAATGAGGACCAACGATGCCGCTTCCCGCCGCCATTGAACACGCCGATATCGAACCAAAAGCGAGGCGCCTGGAAGGCAAACGCGCCTTCGTGACCGGCGCGACGCGCGGCATCGGCCGCGCGGTCGCCGAGGCCATGGCGCGCGAAGGCGCGACGGTCTGCGTTCACGCGCGGAGCGAGGCGAAGCTGAAAGACTGTCTCGATGGCCTCAAAGAGCGCGGGCGGCCCGGCATACCGGTGACCGCCGATCTGATGAAGCCCGATCAGATCGAGCGCCTCTGCGTCCAAGTGCTGAAGGAACTCGGCGGGATCGACATCGTGGTCAACAATGCCGGCGTCGCCGCCCAGGTCAATGCCATCGACATGACACTCGAGACCTGGAACTGGACCATGGATACCAATCTCCGCGCGCCGTTCTTGGTCACCAAATTCCTGCTGCCGACCATGATCAAGCAAAATCAGGGCGGCGCACTGGTCTACAACGCCTCAAGCGGGGCCAAACAATCCGACCCGGGCCGCTCCGCCTATAACGCCTCGAAGGCGGGCCTGGTTGGTTTCGTCCGCTGCCTCGCGGCCGAGATCGGCCCGCATGGCATCAACGCCAATTCGGTTTGCGCGGGCTGGATCGCGACTGAGATGGCGATCGAATTGCATGAGCAAATCGCCTCGCAAACCGGGCGGAATTTCGAAGAGGTCTACCAGGAGAGCATGCGGGTTAACGCCATGAAGGCGATTGTGCCGCCGTCCGATGTCGCCGAGCTGATGGTCTACCTGGCGAGCCCGGCCGCGCGTTACATCACCGGCCAAGCGATCAACATCTGCGCGGGACGCACGATGTATTGAGGCGCCTAATCGATTTCCGGCAATCGGTCCGGGCTCGCTTCGACTTCGGCGATGGCCTTTTCCCAAGCCGCGATGCGTTCTGGTCCGGCGGGATGGGAATCGAACCAGCCCGAGTGGATATGGCCGCTGTTCATCTGGGCCAAGACTTTATAGATGTTGCCGGCCGCCCGGAGATCATAGCCGGCGCGCGCGATCAAATAGGCGCCCAGCAAATCGGCTTCGCGCTCCTGCTCCTTGGAATAAGAGATCGCCCCGACCGCCGCGCCCAATTGCATCGAATCATTGACCATGCGCTGGGCGGCGTTGGGATCATAGGAGGGCGATTGATAGCCGCCGAGCGCCATTAGGCCACCGGTCACCAGGCCGGCCAGAATCGCGCCGATCAAGGCGTTGTCTTGCTTCTCTTCGACATGCTCGGCCAAATGATGACCGATCTCGTGACCGATCACGGCGGCGATCTCATCGTCGGTCTTCAAATGACGCAGCAGCCCGCGATAGATCGCAATCTCATCGCTGCCGCTGGCATAGGCGTTGACCTCGTCCTCCGCGACATAGCGGATGGTCCACGCGCAGCGCTTGACCTCGGCGTGAGCGCACAAAGGCGGCGCGATCACTCTCAGCCGATCGCCAACCCTTGAGACGATATCTCGGTTTTCGGAATCGCTGCGATCGTAGCGCGGCAAACTGCTTGCATCGCCCTGCACCGCCAACGCGGCATGCGTGATCTCGGCATCGCTCAGTTGCGGCAGCGCGAATTGGGCCCCGGCGCAGCCTTGCAATACGGCGAGCGCCAACAAAGACGCGACGAGCTTCCTCATGGGGCCTCTCCCTTGGCCCTGCGCCTCCGAATTCCACGCCCGTCAAGACCTCGACGAACGATGTTTCGTCCGGCTGATAAGCAATACAATTGTTGTTTATCTTTGGCCGGATTGCAAGACGATAGAGTGCTGGGAGGCAGCAACCAAGATGACCGACGTCTAGCGCCGGTCAACGATCCTCAGGAACCCAAGCTCATCCACCCGCATTTGCTGATCCGGATGGACAATGGTGGTTGATGAGGCTTCCTCGATGATGCATGGGCCATCGAGCGTCGTGCCGGGCGGCAAGAGATCACGATCATAGACCTTGGCCTCGATCCGGCCATCATCGCCGAGGTCAACCCTGCGCTTGGTCTTGAGCGCCTTCGCGACCGAGCGGCCCTCGCCCGTGATCGGCTTTAATGCCGGTGTCGCGATCCTGGCCGTCGCGGTCAGGCGGAAATTGACAAACTCGACCGGCGTGTCGTCGAGCCGGAAGGTGTAAGCGCGCTCGTGAGCCGCGTGAAAATCATCGAGGATGGTCGCGACACTCGCGCCTTCGATCCTCACCGGCACCGTAACCGAATGCTCTTGGCCGAGATAGCGCAGATCGATCGCGTGATCGAAGCGAAAACCATCCGGCGTCAGCCCCTCATCAGCGCGGAAATAGTTTTCGGCCTCGCGCACGAGACCCTCGAACAGACCCCGGATGCGCTCGATCTTCATGTCGCTCGCACGCGTCAATGCGGTCTGCACGAAATCGCGGCGCGGCTCGGTCACCAACATGCCCCAGGCCGAAAAATAGCCGGGATAGCGCGGCACGATGGTTTCACGCACGCCGAGCTCGCGCCCAAGCGCCGCGCCATGCATCGGGCCGCCGCCGCCGCCAACCACCAGCACGAAATCGCGCGGGTCGTGGCCGCGTTGGATCGAGACCAGCTTCAGCGCGTTGATCATGTCGGCGTCGGCCACGCGGATGACCGCGACCGCGGCGTCCTCGATCGAGCAATTCAAGCCATCGGCTACATTTTTCATGGCGCGTCGTGAGGCCTCGCGGTCGAGCTTGATACGACCGCCCGCGAAAAACTCCGGGTCGAGCACACCGGTCAGGAATTTGGCGTCGGTCACGGTCGGTTCCGTGCCGCCTCGGCCATAGCAGGCTGGCCCCGGCTCGGCGCCGGCACTCACCGGGCCAACCTTCAAGGCGCCCGCGCGGTCGAACCAGGCGATCGACCCCCCGCCGGTACCGATCTCGACGATATCGACAACCGGCACCTTGACCGGATAGCCCGGATTGATGCGCGACCATTCGAGCTTGTAATCGGTCGTCACCTTGATCTGGCCGTGCTCGATCACGGAACACTTGGCCGTCGTGCCGCCGATATCGAGATAGATCACATTGGCTTCACCGGTCAGCCGCGCGATCAACGCCGCCGCGTTGACGCCGGCGGCCGGGCCTGATTCCACCAGCGTGATCGGATGTTCCTTCGCCCAGGCGAAGCTCGTGGTGCCGCCATTCGATTGCATGACGGCGAGCGGCCCCTGAATGCCGCGCCCGCGCAGGGCCGTTTCGAGCGTCGCAAAATAGCGCAGCACGATGGGCTGGACATAGGCATTTAAGACCGTCGTGTTGGCGCGTTCATATTCGCGCCATTCGCGCGTGATCTCATGGCTCGCGGTGATCGGAATGCCTGGCAGTCGTTCCCGCAAATAGGCTGCCGACGCAGCCTCATGGGCCGGGGCCGCGTAGCTGTGCAGGAATTGAATCGCAACGGCCTCGACCTTCTCGGCTTTGCAGGCCGCGACCACCGGGTCGAGATCGGCCAGCACCAAAGGCTCGACCGTTTCGCCGTTTGGGCCGCAACGCTCGCGCACTTCGAAACGCAAAGCGCGCGGCACAAAGGGCACCGGCTTCTCAAAACGAAGATTGTAGAGGTCAGGCCGGTTGCCGCGCGCAATTTCGAGTACGTCGCGAAATCCCTTGGTGGTCACGAGCGCGGTCTTTGCCCCTTTGCGCTCGGTGATCGCGTTGATCACCGTCGTGCCGCC
>CAMDDO010000047.1 GCA_945892755.1 Rhizobium sp. Q54
TGAGGCTAGAAGCGAGAACAAACGGCTGCATCAACCAAAAACAGGCCCCGATGTGGTGAAGCAAGACCCAAAGGATCGGACATCTTGCCCGGTGACGGGATCAAAACACTATATCAGCCGAAAATTGCCATTGTTCGAGGTGGCCTATAATCTCTGGATTCCGGATGCTGGCCTCAGCCAGAAGAAGCAGCGCCGGACACTGGGAGATGCAGCGGTGGACCTCGTCTTGCGGAACGCTCGAATCGCCGACCGTGGCGCGACCCTGGCGGATGTCGGGATCGCGAGCGGGCTCATTGTCGCGATCGAAGCGAATATTGCTGCCGATGCCGAGGCGGTCGATCTCGGCGGCCGATTGCTCGCGCCGGGCTTCATCGAAACCCACATCCATCTCGACAAGGCGTGCATCCTCGATCGCTGCCGGGCCGAGACCGGCGACCTCGACGAGGCGATCGCCGAGGTCGCGGCGGCCAAGCAGCGCTTCACCGTCGAGGATGTCGCGGCGCGCGCCAGCCGCGTGATCGAGAAGTGCATATCCAACGGCACGACCCATATTCGCACGCATTTGGAAGTTGATCCCGGGATCGGCATGCGCGGCTTCGACGGCGTGTTCCCGTTGATCGAGAGCTATCGCTGGGCCGTCGATATCGAAATTTGCGTGTTCCCGCAGGAGGGCCTGCTCAACAATCCAGGCACCGATGCGTTGATGCTGGAAGCATTGAAGCGCGGCGCGCGGGTCGTGGGCGCGGCGCCCTACACGGACTCAAATCCGCATGGTCAAATCGACCGCGTGTTCGAGATGGCACGCGAATTCGATGTCGACATCGATATGCATCTCGATTTCGGCGACAACGCGGACGAGCTCGATTTGGATTATGTCTGCCAAAAGACTGACGATTATTGCTGGGGCGGTCGAGTCGCCATTGGTCATGTCACCAAGCTCTCGGTCGCGTCGAGCGAGCGCTTTGACGCCGCGGCACGCCGTATGGCGGAGGCTGGCGTCGCGCTCACCGTGCTGCCCTCGACCGACCTTTTCCTCATGCACCGCAAGGACGGCCCGACGGTGAGGCGCGGCGTCACGGCGGCGCATCGCCTCTTGGCGCACGGTGTCAATTGCTCGCTTTCGACCAACAACGTGCTGAATCCGTTCACGCCGTTCGGTGACTGCTCGCTGATCAGGATGGCCAATCTCTATGCCAATATCAGCCAGATCGGCGCGCGCGCGGATATTCTCGAGTGCTTCGAGATGATCACGCGGCGCTCGGCGCGCATCTTGCGATTGGCGCGCCACGAGGTGGCGGTCGGCGCGCCGGCCGATCTCGTGGTGCTCGATGCCGAGGCGCCGGAGGCGGCGATTGGCGAGATCGCGTCGACGCTATATGGTTTCAAGCGCGGGCGCATGACGTTCCGGCGCCAGCCGGTCGAACTGCTCAGACCTCATTAGACGAGTGAAGACCAGAAACGGAATGGACGACGCGATTCAAACCACTCGATGGCCGGGTCTCGGGTGAGCTCGGCACGAGAAACACAGGAGGCGGTAATGACAAAAGACAATGACTCTGGTTGGTTGCCGGATCGGCGCGCGGTCTTGAAGGGCGGCGCGGCACTGGCCGGCGCGGCCGCAGTGCCGGGCGCTTTGAAAATGCGCGAGGCCCAGGCGGCTTCGCCCGCGGGGACCATGGTGATCGCGGCGCCGGCGACGCCGCAAAGCCTTGACTCCGAATATGACGTCAGCCTCGGCACGTTCGAGACGGTCGCGGCCTGCTACGATTCGATCGTCGAGTTCGAGAAAATCCCCGATTCGACGGTGCCGTCGGCTCAGCGCGAGGACATCAAGGATTATCCGGACCGGCCCGGTCGCGTGAGTATGAGGGGCAAGCTCGCCGAAAGTTGGGAGATCGATCAAGGCAGCAAATGGGTCCGTTTCAAGCTGCGTGAAGGCGTCAAGAGCCATGACGGCAACGAACTGACCGCCGACGACGTGGTGTGGACCTGGCATCGCAAGCTGGCGCTCGGCGCGATCGGCGGCTTCTACTGCAACACGATCGACCTCAGGCGGCCCGAGCAGGTGAAGGCCGAGAGCAAATACGTCGTCTCGATCAACCTGGACAACCCGAACCCGCTGCTCCTGAAACTGCAGCCGAACCTCTATAACCCCATCTATGATTCCAAGAAGTGTAAGGAGATGGCGACGGCCGACGATCCGTGGGCCAAGAAGTATATCGAGAACAACGTCGCCGGCTTCGGCCCCTACCGGATCGAGCAGCTGGTGCGCGGCCAGCAGGCGGTTTTCAAGGGCCGTGACGATTATTATGGCGGCAAGCCGAAAATGCACACGGTGATCTTCAAGGAGGTGCCGACCTCGGCCAACCGCGCTCAGCTCCTGCAGGGCGGCGCGGTCGACATCGCGCAATATCTCCAGCCGCTCGAACTGATCACGCTGAAGAAGTCGGAAGGCGTCGCGATCGACACCGTGCCGGCGACTTTCATGCTGTGGATCGAGCTCAACGCCAAGATCCCGCCGTTCGACAAGGTCGACGTGCGGCGCGCGATGAACTTCGCCTTCCCGATGGAGCAGGTGGTCAAGACCGTGTTCCAGAACATCGCCTACCCGCTGAACGGGGCGATGCCAGACCTCTATCCGGGCTTCAACGGCTCCTATTTCGAGTACAAGCAGGACTTCGCCAAGGCGAAAGAGCTCTTGAAGGCGGCCGGCATGGCGGATGGTTTCGAGACCACGCTCGCTTACAACGCCGGCGATCCGGTGCAGGAGCCGACCGCGATTCTCTACCAGTCCGCGCTCAAGGAGATCGGCGTCAAGTTGGTGCTCAAGAAGGTGCCGGCGGCGACCTTCTACAACAATGTTTCCGAGCGCAAGCAGCCGATGATCTTCTACTATGATTCGCCGTGGTGCCCGGACCCGGGCTACTCGATGAATCTCTACTTCCACTCGAAGTCGTTCATCAACTACAGCAACTATGCCAACGCCAAGGTCGACGAGCTGATCGACGGCGCGGCTAAGACCGCCGACATGGATGTGCGGCTGAAAAATATGGACGAGGCCCAGAAGATCATCATGGCCGAAGCGCCTTGGACGTTTGGCGTGTTCACCAACTATTCCATGGCCCGGCGCGCCGACATTAAGGGCTGGACCTACTACACCTCGAACAACATCCGCTTCCAGGATTTCTATCGCGAGGCTTGAGGGGCAGGGGGCGCGCTCGTTATTTGAGCGCGCCCCTCGCGCCATCCAGTGCCCATGCCCGAGACTTTGATGCAATCAGCCAACGAACCTGCGCTCGACCCCGGGGAGGCGGGCGCCCTTGGCGCGAGCGCGGCCGGTCGCCGTTGGACGCGCCTCAAATTCCAACTGCGCTTCTTGCTCGCCGTGTTGCGCGCTCGGCCCATGTTCGCGCTCGGCTATTTCATTGTGCTCACCATCATCATTCTCGGCGTGTTCGCGCCGTTGATCGCGCCCTACCCGCCCGAGACCGCCAACCCGGAAGATTTCCTGCAGTTGCCAAGCGGCAGGCATTTGCTCGGGACCGACGCAACCGGCATGGATATCTTCACGCGCATCATCTACGCGCCACGTATCGACCTGACCATCGCGATCGCCGGCACCGTGATCTCGGCCGTGGTCGGCTCGTTGATCGGCGCCCTGGTCGGCTATTACCAAGAGATGCGCGGCATCCGCGCCTTTTTTGCTGGGTTCGTGATGCGCGCGGCCGACGTGCTGCAGGCCTTCCCGGTTTTCGTCTTCGCGATCGCGCTGGTCGCGATCTTCGGTCAGAGCCTGCAAAGCATCATCGCCGCGATCGCGTTCGTGAACACGCCGATCTATCTCCGACTGATGCGGAGCCAGGTGCTTGCGATCCGCAATATGCGCTATGTCGAGGCCTCCTATGTTTCGGGTGCGTCGGATGTCGCGATCATGTTGCGCCATATCATCCCGAATTCACTCGGGCCGATCTTGAGCCAGCTTTCGGTCAATATCGGTTGGTCGGTGCTATTGACCGCGGCGCTTAGCTTCGTCGGCGCAGGCGTGGTCGCGCCCACGCCCGAATGGGGCAGCATGATCGCGGTCGGCTTCCAAAGCATCATCACCGGGCAATGGTGGCCCTCGGTGTTCCCCGGCATCGCGCTGGCGGTCACCGTGTTCGGCTTCGCGTTGGTCGGCGCGAGCGTCGAGGTGCTGGCGGATCCGTCGCGTCGTCGCGCGCTCGGCGGCACGCTCAGGCAGAAACCCAGCGGGGCGGCCTGATGCGCGTGCTCCGCTATGTCGGCAAGCGCCTGATCTTTATCGTTCCGCAATTGTTCGGCATCATCCTGGTCAGCTTCTTTTTGGTGAAGCTGATCCCGGGCGACCCGGCCGTGCTCATGCTCGGCCCGTTCGCGACCGAAGAGCAGCTCGAAAAGCTGCGTGCCGGCATGGGCCTGCAGGGCACCGTGCTCGATCAATTCTGGATCTATTTGACGAACTTGGTGCAGGGCGATCTCGGCACATCGTGGCAGACGACGCAGCCAGTCCTGCTCGATCTGTTCCAACGCTTCCCGGCGACGCTCGAGCTGATCACGCTCGCGCTCCTGCTGGCGCTCGTGATCGGGATTCCGCTCGGCGTCGCCGCGGCCTATTTCAAGCGCTCGATCATCAAGAAGTTCTCGGACTATTACGGCCTCTTGGCGGGCGCCCTGCCTGATTTTTGGCTCGGCCTGGTGCTGATCTTCTTTTTCTACACCATGCTCGACTGGGTGCCGGCGCCACTCGGGCGGCTTGATATCGCGCTGATCCCGCCACCGACCGTGACCAATTTCCTGCTCATCGATAGTGTGATCGCTGGCGATTGGCAGGCACTCTGGTCCGCGCTCGGCCGATTGATCCTTCCCGTCGTCACGCTCGGCGTGATCAATGCCGGGCCGATCCTGAAGATGACCCAATCGACCATGGAGCGTATGCTCGAATCCGATTTCATCCGCTATGCCGAAACCTGCGGCCTGCCGCGCAGCGTCGTGATCCGCCGGGCGCTCAGAAATTCTCTGCCCTCGATCGTGACCATCATCAGTGTGCTTTATGGTTTTCTGATCGGCGGCGCGGTCCTGGTCGAAATCGTCTTCAGCTGGGGCGGGGCGGGGCAATACGCCGTTCAGGGTGTCCTGAACGCCGATATCAATCCGGTGCTCGGCTTCGTGCTGTTCTCGGCGATCTTCTCGCTGGTCATCTATCTGATCGTCGATCTGATCTATTTCGCGATCGATCCTAGGATTCGCAGCTGATGAACCCTCAGCCGGCACAAAGCGAGGCGTTGCGTGGTGGCGAGCAGCCCGTCTCGGCGGGGCAGGTGCTGAGGATCCACGGCCTCAGCGTCTCCTATCCGGTTTATGGCCAGGAGCCGGTCAAGGCGATCCGCGATCTCGATCTTGGCGTTCGGCCTGGCGAAATCCTGGGCCTTGTCGGTGAATCGGGCTCGGGCAAGACGACCCTCGCGCGCGCCATCATGGGGCTCCTCGCGCGACCCGGCCGTATCGACGGCGGCGCGGTCAATTTCGACGGGCGCGACATGCGGGCGCTCTCCGAGGAGGCGCTGCGCGCGATCCGGGGCCGCGACATCGCCATGATCATTCCCAATCCGCGCGGCGAGCTCGATCCGCTGCTTACGGTTGGGCGCCAGATCGCGGCCGTGGCACGCGCGCATCTGAACATCACGCGGGCCAAGGCCGAGGAGCTCGCGCTTGAGATGTTGCGCGCCGTGCAGATCCCCGACCCCAAGCGACGCTTCAACGCCTATCCGCACGAGCTTTCGGGCGGCATGGCGCAGCGCGTGGTGATCGCCATGTCGCTGGTTTGCTCGCCCAAGTTTATCATCTCGGACGACGCGACGAGCGGGCTCGACGTCACGGTGCAGGCCCAGGTGCTCGATCTCTTGCGCGCGCTGGTGCGCGACAAGCGGACCGCGATGATGTTCATCACGCGCGACATCGGCATCACCGCGCATTTTTGTGACAGGGTCGCCGTGATCTATGCCGGCGAGATCGTCGAATTGGCGCCAACGGGGCGCTTTTTCGAGAACCCGATGCATCCCTATAGCGTGATGTTGCTGGCGGCGTTCGCGCACAATCCGAAATTGCGCGAGAAGTGGCACAAGCCGCTGGCGTCCTTGATTCGGAGCCAAGGCAAGGCCTGCGAATACGCCACGCGTTGCGTGCATGTCGAACCGCAATGCAATGCGACACACCCGGAATTGCGCGAGCTCGAGCCAGGGCATTTCGTGCGCTGCTTCGTGCCGGTGTTGAGGCCCGCATGAGCGCGGTGCTTGAGGTCGAGGGTCTGGTCAAGCACTTCCCGATCGCCGGGCAGCGCGCGGTCGTGCAGGCGGTCAATGGCGTCGGCTTCTCGGTCGCGCGCGGCGAGACCCTGGCGCTGGTGGGCGAATCGGGCTCGGGCAAGACCACGGTCGGGCGCTGCGTGCTCGGTCTGATCCCACGCACCCAGGGCGCGGTGCGCTTCCATGGCGCGATGATCGATAAGCGCCACAACATCCGTTCGCGCGATCTTCGCGGCAAGTTGCAGCTTGTCTTTCAAGAGCCGGCGGAAAGCCTCGATCCCAGAATGCGGATCGGCGAAACGATCGGCGAGCCCCTGCGTCAGCTCGACATGGCGCAAGTCGACCGGGTCAAGCGCGTGCGTGAGGTGGCGCGGCGCGTTGGCCTGAGCGAAGCGAGCCTCGAGCAGTTCCCAGCCGAGCTCAGCGCTGGCCAGCAGCAGCGTGTGGGGATCGCGCGCGCGATCGTCACCAGCCCGGAATTGATCGTGCTCGACGAGCCGACCTCGGCACTCGACCCGACCGCGCGCGCGGAGATCATCGATCTCTTGATCCGCCTCCAGAAGGAGCTCGATACGGCTTATCTTTTCATCTCGCATGATCTTTCGACCGTGCGCTATGTCAGCCACCGTGTCGCGGTCATGTATCTCGGTATGATCGTCGAGCAGGGCTCGGCGGCTGAAATCTTCAGCCATCCCCGCCATCCCTACAGCATTGGCCTGTTGTCGTCGGTGCTGCTGCCCAATCCGAAGCTGAAGCGCGAGGTGCGCGTCGATCTGAAGGGTGAGATCCCGAGTCCGATTGACCTGCCCAACGGCTGTTATTTGGCCGGCCGCTGTCCCTTCGTCGACGAACAATGCCGCGCCGCCATGCCGCCGGCGGATCAGGTGGGGGATGGCCATTTCGTGCACTGCTACCACCATCGCAAGGCGCTGAGCGGCCAAGTGGCGCTCGACTATTTCGACGATTTCCAGGCCAAGGCCGAACAGGTGCTCGGCGCCGGGAGGCGTTGACGTCGTCCCCGCTACGGCTACATCCGCGCTGCTGCTGGCTGCGCCGCCGTTGACACACGATCGCGGCCGCGTAGAATATTCGGACATCATATCCATATACCGGATATTGGGCGGCACCATCGCCGGGGCCGTAAACGTGAGCGGGGGGAAGCCGCGATGGGCCTCAGGGTCGCGATCGATACGGGCGGCACGTTTACCGACGTGGTGGCGATCGACGAGGCGAGCGGCGATCAATGGGCGATCAAGACCCCCTCGACGCCCGGCGATCCGTCGCAAGGGCTGCTCAATGGCATTCGCAAGGTCTGCCAGGCAGCGGGGCGCGAGGCCGGGCAGGTTGCCGCCGTGCTGCATGGCACGACGACCGCGACCAACGCGGTGCTCGAGCATAAATTCGAAGGCCTCGGCCTCTTGGTCACCGAAGGCTTCCGTCACATCATCGAGATTGCGCGCCAATCCGTGCCCGATGGATATGGCAATTCCTATTTTTGGGTCAAACCGCCGCGCCTTGTGCCATTGCATCTTGTGCGCGAGGTGCCCGAGCGGCTCGATTTTCAGGGCCGCGTGCTAGCGCCGCTCGATGAAGAGGCGACCCTTGGCGCGATCGATGAATTGGTCGCGAAGGGCGTGCGCTGTATCGGCGTTTGCCTATTGCACTCCTATGCCAATGACGACCATGAGAAGCGCGTCGGCGCGCTGATCGCGACGCGCCACCCAGGCGTTTTCGTCTCGCTCTCATCCATCGTACTGCCCGAATATCGCGAATATGAACGCGCCATGACGACGTTGCTCGACGTCATGGTGAAGCCCTATTGCAAGACCTATTTGGGGCGCGCCGAAGCCGAGATCCGCCGCACCTCGGGCGATACGCGCTTTCTCATCATGCAATCGAATGGCGGCGTGGTGACCGCGCGCACCGCGGGCGAGAAGCCAGTGACCATGCTTCTATCGGGTCCGGCGGCCGGCGTGCTCGGCGCGTCGTTCATGGCGGATCATGCGGGGCTTCGGAACATTCTGACCATTGACGTTGGTGGCACGTCGACCGACGTGTCCCTGGTCGAGAACTTGAAACCACAGCTGACCAGCGCGGCCTTGATCGAGCATTATCCGGTAAAGACGCCGATGCTCGATATCGCGACCGTTGGCACCGGTGGCGGCTCGCTTGCCTGGATCGATCCCTATGGAAATTTGAAAGTCGGGCCGCGTAGCGCCGGCGCCGATCCGGGCCCGATCTGCTATGGCAAGGGCGGCAAGGAACCGACCGTGACCGACGCCGCGCTCGTGCTCGGGCGTCTGCCGGCGGCGCTGGTTGGTGGCGAGATCGCGCTCGATAAGACCAACGCGCTAAAGGCCTATCAAAAGCTTGGCGAGAATTTTGCCATGAGCGCCGAGGAGGCCGCCGCCGGCGTGCTTGAGATCGCGGCGGCGAACCAGGTCAATGGCATCCGCCAGGTCACGGTCATGAAGGGCCGCGACCCGGCGCTCTATAGCCTTGTTTCGTTCGGCGGCGCGGGCGGCTTGTTTGCCTGCGAGGTCGCCGATTTCCTTGGCATTCAGAGCGTCATGTCGCCGCCCAATCCGGGCAATCTTTCGGCCTTCGGCCTGCATGTCTCCGACGTCAAACGCGACTATATCCGCACGATGGTGCGTCAGGAATCGGCGGCCAAATGGCGCGAGGTCGACGCCGCGTGGCGCGAGCTCGAAGTACGCGGGACGAAAGAAATCGCGGCGGAAGGCGTGCCCGAGGCCGATATTCAGCTCAATCGCTCGGCCGACATGCGTTATGTCGGCGAGGGCCACGAGGTCCCCGTGCCGGTGTCGGAAGGCGTTACCGGCGAGGCCGCGGTCGCCGAGCTATGGCGCGAGTTCCATCGCGTGCACCAGGGCACCTTTGGCTTCGCCTATGAGGGAAGCCAAGACGTCGAACTGGTCAATCTCCGTGTCCAGGCGGTTGGCCGGGTGCACCGCCCGCTCGCGCGCAAGATCAATGGCAAGGCCGGCAAGGCCACACCGGCCTCGACCCGCCCGGTCTATTGGCGCGGCATAGGCTGGCAGGATTGCGCGATCTATCGGCGCGAGACGTTGCCGCTTGATGCGACGCTCGACGGCCCGGCGATCGTGGAGGAATATGGCTCGACCGTCGTCGTGCCGGCGGGCTGGCGTCTCACCGTCGATCCCTATGGCAATTTGATGCTGAAGAGGAAGCCATGAGCGTCACACAACAGCGTCGCAAGATCGGCCCGGTCGAGCTTGAAGTAATCATGGGCACGGTCCGCTCGGCCGAGCTTGAGATCGAGGCCGCGGTCGAGCGCACCTCGCGCTCGCCGATGATCCGCGATCAGCATGATTATCGCGTCGCCTTGTTCGACGCCAAAGGCCGTAAACTCACGGGGCGCTCCTATTCCGCGCTGGTCGAGCCGGTGTTCGAATATTTTGGCGCCGACGATATCCATGAGGGCGACGTCTTCTTCTGGAACGATCCCTATAATTCGTGCGGCGGCATCGGCCACATCCCCGATCTCTGCACCACCGTGCCGATCATCCATCAAGGGCGATTGATCGGATTCAGCCAGGTCTTCGGTCATCATGATGATGTCGGCGGCGCCGTGCCGGGCTCGATGCCGGTCAAGGCGACCGACATGTGGACCGAGGGCCTCGTCGTGCCGCCGATCAAGCTTTACGAGCGGGGCAAGCTCAACAGCGCCGCCTACCGGATCATCGCGCGCAATTCCCGCCTCTCGGAACATCTGAAGGGCGATATCGACGCCGAGATTGGCGCGGCGCGCCTCGGCTCACGACGCATCGTCGAGATGGCGGAACGCTACGGCATCGAGGCGCTCGAGGCGGCGTTCGACACCATCATCAGGAATTGCACCGAGACCATCCGGCGCGAGCTTCTGCCCAAGATCAAGGATGGCGTCTATTCGTGGGAAGATTATATCGAGTGCGACGGGGTCGAGGCGCCCAAGCTCCACGCCATGCGCCTGACCATGACCAAGACGCCCGACAAGATCGTGCTCGATTTTACCGGCACCGATCCCGAAGCCGCTGGCCCGATCAATTGGCCGATCGACTATGCCGATGGCAAGTTCGCACGGAAATGGATGGCGCCGGTCCTGCGCTCGTTGGCGAGTTCGCCCGAGCGCGCCGCCGAGATCGACATGAACGAAGGCGTGCTTGATATCATCGAAGTCAAGTTCCCTGAGAAGGGCACCTTGGTCACGCCGCACTTCGGCAAACCGACGGGACTTCGCTTTTTCATTCTGCTGCGCTCGCTTGGCATATTCGCGGCATGCCTCGCCAAGGCGACCGGCGGGCGCATGCCGGCTGATCACGAGACCATCCGCATTTGGGGCCTGCATGGCGGGCGCACAGGCAAGGATTTCTTCCTGTTCCGCGAGGTCTTGGGCGGCGGCGGGCCGGGGCGGCCCTGGGCCGATGGCTCGGATGTCGTCCACATCGTGCCGAATTCGCGCAATCTTCCGGCCGAGTTCTCCGAGACGCGCTATCCGGTGCTGGTCGAAAAGCTCGCGCTCGCGATCGATTCAGGCGGCGCCGGCTATCGGCGCGGCGGCTTTGGCTATGACAAGCGCATCCGTGTGCTGCAGGGCGGCAAGCTGCTCTCGAACGCCGACCGCGCCATGCTCAATACCTATGGCGTCAATGGCGGCAAGAGCGGCAGCACCTATGGCATTTCGGTCGAGCACAAGGATGGTCGCGTTGATGCGATCGCCGGCATGGCCGACAACATCGTGGTCGAGGATGGCGCAGTCGTTCGCATTATGACGACGGGCGGTGGCGGTTGGGGCGATCCCTTGGAGCGAGAGGCCGAGCGCGTGCGCTATGACGTCGAATGCGGTCTGGTCTCCGAGCAAGCGGCGCGTGAGGTCTATGGGGTCGTGCTGAACCGCCTAGGCAACGAAATCAAGGTCGACGGGCCGGCCACCATGGCGCGGCGCGCGAAAATGCGTCACGCCCGCGGCCCGCTGCCAATGTTCGATCGCGGCACGTATTTTCAGGAGATCAAAGCCGCGCAGGGCGTCGCGTGGCCCAAGGGCTGGCGCGACCCGGATGAAGGGTGGCAGGCGGTGGCCAGAGCAAAGAACGAAGCTGCCGCTGAATGAAGCCGCCTCTCTTCGACTATGTTCGGGCCGAGACCGTCGACGAGGCGGTCGCGGCGCGTGCAGCGCACGAATATTCGGCGGTGCTGGCCGGTGGCCAGAGCTTGTTGCCGACATTGAATTTTCGCCTGGCGCGCCCCGACGCTTTGATCGATATCGGCCGCATCAAGGCTTTGCAGGGCACCGCGATCGACGGCGATGAGATCGTGATTCGCGCCATGGCGCGCCAGCGCGAGGTCGAGTACGACGAAGCGATCTTCGCCGCCAATCCGCTGATCCGCGAGACGCTCGGCAATGTCGCCCACGCCGTGATCCGCAATCGAGGCACCGTGGTTGGCTCGATTGCGCACGCCGACGCCTCGGCGGAGCTGCCGGCGTTGCTGCTGGCGACCGGCGGTGCGGTGATCGCGCGCGGGCCCAAAGGCGAACGGCGCATCGAGGCCAATGCGTTCTTCAAATTCCATATGACGACGAGCCTCGCGGCCGATGAGATCGCGGTCGCGGTGTGCATTCCCCGATTGCCGCCCGGCACTGGCTATGCCTTTCTCGAATTTGCGCGGCGCCATGGTGATTATGCGCTGGCTGGCGTGTGCGCCTTGCTGACGATGGGAGCCGGTGGCCGCGTGGCGTCCGCCAGGCTCGCCGCGTGCGGCATTGGCTCGCGCGCGGTGCGGCTCGTGGCGGCCGAGGCGGCGCTGAACGGTCAAAAACCGGATGCGGCCTCATTCGCGGCGGCGGCCAAGGCCGCGCGCGATGCCGTGACCGCCTCGGATGATCGCCAGGCGAGCATCGCGTTTCGAAAACACTTGCTTGAGCATATCGTCGGGCGAGCGCTCGGCATGGCGCATGGGCGCGCCGGAAAGCCGTTTGCGTCATGAGCCGAAGGATCGCGCCTGTCCTCGCCGAGCGGTCGGACGATCCGCGCCGTGCGATCAATCTCACGGTCAATGGCGAGGCGGTCACGCGGGATGTTTCAACCCGGCTTCTGCTCTCCGACTTTTTGCGGCATGACTTAAGACTGACCGGCACGCATGTCGGCTGCGAGCATGGCGTGTGCGGCTGCTGCACCGTGCTGATCGATGGCCACTCGGCGCGCTCGTGCCTCACGCTTGCCGTGCAGGCCGATGGCTCGGCGATCCGCACTATTGAGAGCGTCGCGGCCGATGACGGCACGCTGCACCCGGTCCAGCGGGCGTTCAAAGAATGCCATGCGCTACAATGCGGTTTTTGCACGCCGGGCTTCGTCATGTCGATCGTCAGCCATTTCGAGGAAGCGGGGACGCTCGATCTTTCCGAAGACGGCGTGCGCGAGATGCTGTCGGGCAATCTCTGTCGTTGCACGGGCTATCAGAATATCGTTGCTGCGGTGCGTCGAGCTGCCGAGCTGATGGGTCGGGGCGGGAAGGGTTGAGCTAGAGATGGCGACACGCGGCTTTGGCGCGCCGGTCCAGCGCACCAACGATTCCCGTCTGCTCACCGGCGGTGGGCACTATGTCGACGACATTCCACTGGCAGGCGCGTTGCACGTGGCTTTCGTCCGCAGCCCCTTCGCGCGCGCGCGGATCAAGCGCATCGATGTCAGTGCCGCCCGGGCGCATTCCGGTGTCGCCGCGGTCTATACCGCGGATGATCTTGGCGCGCTCGATGTCGAGATGCCGCTTTTGATCCCGCATCCATGCCTGATCGGTCCGCGCACCCAGCGCCCGCTCGCGCGTGGCGACGTGCATCATGTCGGCCAGACCGTCGCCATGGTGGTCGCGGTTGATCGTTATGTCGCCGAAGACGCGGCGCGGCTGATCGAGGTCGATTACGAGCCTTTGCCGGTCGAGCTTGATCTCGAAAAGGCGATCAAGAGCGACGCGCCGCTGGTTCATGGCGACGTCAAGAACAATATCGCGGCGCATTTCGTACAGACTTCGGGCGATCCCGATGGCGCGTTCGCGCGGGCCACGCATTTTACCAAGATCAGGGTGCGGGTCGAGCGCTCGACCGCGGCGCCAATGGAATGCCGCGCGGTCGCCGCGCGCTATGACACGGTTTCGGGCGAGCTCACCGTGTGGGACGGCACGCAAGCGCCGATCTCGGTGCGCGGTGGCCTCGCCTCGTTATTCGGGCTCGACGAAGACAAGGTCCGCGTGATCGCGCCCGATGTCGGCGGTGGATTCGGCCAGAAGGTTTTGCTGTTTTATCCCGACGAAATCCTCGTGCCATTCGCCGCCATGCGGCTCGGCCGGCCGGTTAAATTCATCGAGGACCGCAGCGAGAACTTTATCGGCTCGACCCAGGAGCGCACCCAGATCCACGAGATCGAATTGGCCGCGACCAAGGACGGCGATGTCTTGGCCCTGCGCGATTCCTTCTTGCACGATACCGGGGCCTATATTCCCTACGGCATCGCCATTGCCCAAGTCGCCTCGACCTCAATTGCCGGGCCCTATCGCGTCCCGAATATCTGGGTCGAGTTCAAGGCGGTCTATACACCGACCGTGCCGGTGACGCCCTATCGCGGCTGCGGCCGGCCCCATGCCTGTTTCGCGATCGAGCGCGCGATGGATCAATTGGCCGACGAGCTCGGCCTCGATCGCTTCGAGGTGCGCCGGCGCAATCTGATCGCACCCGCGCAATTCCCCTATACGCGGCAGGGCCTGTTGTTCGCTGACGGTCTCGCGGTCACCTATGACAGCGGCGAGTACGCCAAGGCGCTCGAGCTCATTGCCAAGGAAATCGACGTCGCGGCGTTTCGCCAGGAGCAGGCGACGGCGCTGAAGGCGGGGCGCTATCTTGGTCTGGGGCTAGCCTTCTATGTCGAGGGCACGGGGCTCGGGCCCTATGAGGGCGGCCACGTCAAGGTCCATCCGATCACCGGCAAGGTTTATGTCAATACCGGCCTCTCGGGCCAGGGCCAAGGCCATGAAACGGTCTTCGCGCAGATCGTCGCCGATCAGCTCGGCGTCGATCCAAACGACGTCATCGTGGTCGAGGGCGATACCGGAGTCTTTGATTGGGGCGTGGCGACCTTTGCCAGCCGCGCCGCCGTGGTCAGCGGCAATGCGATTCACAAGGCGGCGCTGAAGGCGCGCGCGATCGTGCTCGAGGCGGCGTCCAACATGCTCGAGGCCGCGATCGACGACCTCGAACTGGTCGATGGCAAGGTGCGGGTCAAGGGCACCGATCGGGGCGCGACCTTGGCCGAGGTGGCGACCGCGACCAACCCCTTGCGCTATGCCTTCAACAAGGCCGCGCAGAGCGCAACCCAATTCGCGCCCGCCGCGCGCCATGACGGGCCGCAATTAGGCGAGGGCCGGGCACCCGGGATCGAGGCGACCGATTATTACGCGCCGCCGCACGCGACCTGGGCCTATGGCGTTCACGCCGCGATCGTCGAGGTCGACCCCGGTCTCTGCTCGATCAAATTCCACCGCTATTTGTGTGTCCACGATTGCGGCAACATGATCAACCCGGCCATCGTCGAGGGTCAGGTCATGGGCGGTGTCGCGCAAGGCGTGGGCGGCGCGTTCTACGAGCGCGTCGAATATGACGTCGATGGCAATCCGCGGAACGCGAACTTCATGGATTTCCTGGTGCCCTATGCGACCGAAGTGCCAAGGGTCGAGATGCACCATATGGAGACGCCATCGCCCTTGAACCCGCTTGGCGTCAAGGGCGTGGGCGAGGCCGGCTGCATCGCGGTCGGCCAAGTGCTGGCCTCGGCGCTCGACGATGCCTTGAAGCCGTTCGGCGTCGCGCCATTCCGAGAGGTGCCGCTCTCACCCAACGCTATTTTCGAAGCGATCGAAGCGGCGAAGGGGAGGCGCCCCTAATGGTGCTTTCCCAACAGACGCCCGATTGAGGCGCACAGCCGTCGCATCAGAATTCGCACAATAAATCCCATGCCGAGCGCAGGGCCGGCGGCGGCGGCAATGGCGGGCGCGGGCGCAGCCGGTGTTGATGCCGAAGCGGCGTGCTCGGCCTTGGTCGCTTCAGAGCGCTGCCTAAGCTTATCCCGCAGATTAGTGGCGAACACGCTGGTCAGCTCGCGCGCGACATCCTGCACGATGCCGGTGCGGCCGATTTGGGCGAGCGCACCGGTCAATTTGATATCCGCGCTCACGCTCACTTCGGTGCCCAAGGCGGTTGGCGCAAGCACATAGATCACGACGGCGCTGGCGCGGCTGCCGCCTTGGCGGTCGAGCCCTTGGCCATCGATGCGCGCGCGCCTCAAGGCCGCGTCGGCCTCGACGATCGTCGCCTCGCCATCGAACGCGGCCGCAACCGGCCCGAGGCGCATCTTGAGCTTGCCCTTGTATTTTGGCGGTTCGGCGCCGGTGAGCTCGAGGCCCGGGATGCAGGTGACGAGCGCCGGCACGTCCTGCATATAGGCCCAGACCAAGTCCGGCTTCTGGTCGATCTCGAAGCGCTCGGTGATGTCTGGCATGGCGGTGGGGCCGGTCCTTTCGTATTCTCCTTGCGACTATCATATCCGCGATGCGGACATCAACCTGTCCGCCGGAAATGGGGCTCTGAGGGAGACACGGCATGGAAGTCAGGCTCGCGCACATGACCTTCATCGAGGTCGAGCAGGCGATCACAGAGAGGCGCATCGTGATCGTGCCGACCGGCGCGACCGAGGCGCACGGGCCGCATATGCCGACCGATACCGACACGCACCAGGCCGAGCACATGGCAGTGCGTTTGGCCGAGCGGGTCAACGCCGTGGTCGCGCCGGCCATTCCCTATGGCATCTCGAAGACCTTCGAGCATTTTAAGGGCACCGTCTCGCTCTCCATCCCGCTCTATCAGGAATTGGTCTATGAGGTTGGCGCGGCGCTGATCAAGCAGGGCTTCACGCATCTCGTGCTGCTCAATGGCAACCGGCCGAATGGCACGTCGAACGACGCTGTCGCGCGTCGCCTGATCGACGATCTCGACGAGCGCTTCGATTTCAAGGTCACCGCGGTGAGCTATTGGGAACCGGGCGCCGCGCAAATCCATGCGCTGCGGAAATCGAAGGTCGGCGGCATGGGCCATGGCTGCGAGTATGAAACCTCGTTCCAACTCGCGACGCGGCCCGAGCTCGTCCATATGGAACGCCTCAAGGGCGTTTATGCGCCGCTCGTCGGGTGGGATTTGGTGGCGCCGGGCGAACCATCGCGCACCTATGCCCGCCGGCCCAACCCGACCACCAATCACGCCTCGATCTTTGGCGATCCGCACACGGCCTCGGCCGAAGCCGGCAAGGCCTTCATCGACGCCGCGGTCGACGGCTTGGTGCGCATGATCGAGGGTCTGCAACTCTCCTATGGCGAGCGGCGTAAATAGGAGGCTCTAGGCTTGATCCGGATGACCAGTTGCGCGCGGCCGCCAGCCAAGCCCGATCGAGGCCGATTGCGCGGCCTGCAAGACGGTCTCGACAATCGATTGGGTCTGCCCCGCCTCGCGAAACGCGGCGCGGCGCGCGATCAAACAAACCGCGGCGACAACACGACTGTCGCGGTCGAACACGGGTGCCGACACAGAGCCGGTGAAGCGCTGGACATCGCCCTGTGTCAACGCATAGCCCTGCGCGCGAATCGTCTTGAGGCTTTGCCGTAGGACCGCCGGATCGGTGATCGTTTCGCTGGTCAGCGTTTCAAGCGGGCCGCCAAGATAGCGTTCAATAAATGCCGGCTCGGCATAGGCCAACAGCACCTGACCCTTGGAGCCACAATGCAGCGGAAAGTGATAGCCATAGGTTGCCTTGGTAATCACCTCGCCGGTCGCGTGATGCGAATAGAGCGTGACCGCGAGCCGATCGGAGCGCTCGACGAGCTGCACCGTGTAATCGCCGCGCAAGGCGGCGCTATCGAGATAGGGCCGCGCCGCCTCGAGCACTTGGTGATTGGCGATATAGGCGGCGCCGATCAGCCAGGTGTGTGGGCCGATGCCGTAGCGGCCCGACGCCTCGTCACGTTGGATCAAACCACCTTGTTCGAGTTGTGAGAGCGTCCGGTGCAGGGTCGCCCATGAAACGCCGAGCGCTTCGGCCACGTCGGTGGCACGCCCCGGCGAAACCGCCAGGTGTTCGAGCACGTGAAGCGCGCGGCGCACGCCTTTGAGCGCAGGGGCGGAGGCATCCGTATCAATGGTCGGTCGAGGCGCGCTGGGCGCGAGCTGTCGGCTCGATTGGGTTTTGGTCTTCGGCATGGCGACGACGCTCTCTGGCGTTACGCGGCGGTTTCGAGGTCAATTGACTCGGTTCGGGGCGGCTCCTATCGTATGCGGATACAATATCCGAAAATGGGATACAGCGGCAATTTGGGGTTCAATCAAGGGGGACTGACGTCATGTGGAGAAAGCTCTGTTGTGTGGCGGCGGCGGCGCTGATAGCCGCCGGTTTTGCGGCGTCGGCCGAGGCCGAGGCGTTCAAACTCAAGGGCGATCCTAAGCCCGCCTGGATCTATTTTAACGTCAAGAATGATGGCGGCTGGACCCAGGCGATCGACGAAGCCCGTATCCGCATGGAGAAAGACCTAGGCTACAAGATACCCTTCGTCGAGAAGGTCCCGGAGGTCGCCTCCGAAATCACCCCGGCGGCCGAGCGCTATATCGAGCGCGGCCACAACATCATCATCGGCAGCGCCTTTGGCTATAGCGACGCCTTCAAGGATTTGGCGGCGCGCTATCCCGAGGTGGCCTTCCTGAACCCGGCGGGCACGACCAACGGGCCCAATTTGCAATCGATCTATGGCCGCACCTATGAGACGCAATATCTCTGCGGCATGGTGGCGGGCGCGATTTCCAAGAGCGGGAAGCTCGGCTTTGTTGCCGCCAATCCGTTCGGTTTGGTGAACTGGACGGTCAACGCCTATTTGATCGGCGCGCGCAAGATGAACCCGAAGGCCGAGCTCACCGTCATCTACACCGGCGCGTGGAACGATCCGGTGAAGGAGCGCGCCGCCGCTCAAGCATTGGTCGAGAAGGGCGTCGACGTGATCGGGCAACATGTCGACACGCCGACGCCGCAAGTGGTCGCGCAGGAAGCCGGCATTTTCGGCACCGGTCATCATCGCGACATGCGCGAGTTCGCGCCCAAGGCGACCGCGTGCTCGTCGATCTGGGTGTGGGATCAATACATGTTGCCGACGCTGAAATCGATCGCGAGCGGCAGCTGGGAACCGGCGCCCTATGGCGCGTTCGTTCATGTCGGCGGCGGCGCGGACATCGCCTGCTGTGGCGACATGGTGCCGAAGGACGTGGCCGAAAAGGTGATGGCCGAACGCGATGCCATCATCAAGGGCAAGCACGTGTTCGAGGGCCCGATTGTCGATCAATCCGGCAAGGAGCGTGTCGCCGCGGGTGCGACTCCGTCGGATGGCGATCTCTGGGGCATGGATTATTTGATCCAAGGCGTCGTCGGACAATTGAACTAAGGGAGCCGCGCGCCACGGCGTGAACCGCGCTGCCCGATACCGGGACCGCCAATGAACGCGGCCCTGGAGTTGCAGGGCGTCCACAAGAGCTTCGATGGCAATCCGGCTCTTGTGGACGCTTTTTTCTCGGCCGCGTGGGGCGAGGTGCACGCGCTCTTGGGCGAAAACGGCGCCGGCAAATCCTCGCTCATGAATATGGTGTGCGGGCTCTATGCGCCCGACACTGGCTCGATCAAGATCGATGGCAGAGCGGTAACGGTCGATGGGCCGCTAGCGGCCCGTGGTCTCGGCGTCGGCATGGTGCACCAGCATTTCAAATTGGTGGCGACCATGTCGGTGGCCGAGAACATCCTGCTCGGTCACGGCAAAGGCGGTTGGCGCCGAAGCCTGAGATCTGTTCGCGGCGAGATCGCCGGCATCGGCGCGCGGATCGGCTTCACGATCGATCCCGACGCGCGGATCGACACGCTCTCGGTCTCCGAACAGCAGCGCGTCGAGATCATCAAAGCGATGATCGGCGGCGCCAAGATTCTCATTCTCGATGAGCCGACCGCGGTGCTGACCGACGACGAATCAGCCGGTCTGTTGACGCAGCTCAGGCTTTTTGCGCAAAGCGGCGCGTGCATTGTGCTGATCACCCACAAGCTGCGCGAGGTGTTCAGCCATGCCGATCGCGTGACGGTCATGCGCGGGGGGCAGACCGTCGATGCCGGGCGAAAGCCCTCGGATTTCACGCCGGAGAAGCTTTCCGCGCTCATGGTTGGCGAGGCGCGCGTCTATCAAATCGGCGAGCACCTGCCGCCGGGGCAAGTGCGGCTCGAGCTGAAGCAGCTCAGCGCACGGCGCGACAATGGCGCGGTTGCGCTCGACCGGCTCAATCTTCAGCTGCGCGGCGGGCAGGTCTATGGCCTTGCCGGCGTTGGCGGCAACGGCCAGGCCGAGCTCGCCGAAGTGCTGATGGGCATCCGAGCGCCGAAATCTGGCGTCTTGGAACTTGAGGGTGGGCCCGTGCCGCCGGCTTCGTCGGGCCGTTTACGCCGACATGGTGTCGCTCATGTGCCCGCGGAGCGTTACCTCTATGGTTTGGCTGGCGATCTGACGGTCATGGAAAACTTCGTCATCACGCATTTGAAGGACGGCCGTTTCGGCGCTTGGGGTTGGACCGATCGACGGGCGTTTGAGCGGGAGACCGACGCAGCCATCGCGGCGCACAATATCCAGGGGGCGCGTGCCGCGACGCGTGCGCGGCTGCTTTCGGGCGGCAACGCGCAAAAGCTGGTGCTGGCGCGCGAATTGTCGGGAGAGCCGGGCGTGCTGGTTGCCCATTCGCCGACCCGAGGGCTCGACGTGCGAGCCTGCGCAGCGGTGCATCGGGCCTTGCGCGAGGCAAGCCGGGCGGGGACCGCCGTCTTGCTGATCAGCGAGGACCTCGACGAAGTGCTTTCGGTCGCGGACCGTATCGGCGTGATCAATCGGGGTCGCATTGTCCGCGAATATGACGCGCCCGCCGATCGGCAGGAGATCGGCCGTTTCATGGTCGGCCACGCCTGAAACCGGTAGGCTGGCCCCATGACACGCCGCTCGTGGCTTCGCTCGACGCGTCTCGCCCTTGAAGTGCGCCAGCGCATTCCGCCGCTGCATCGCGCCGCCTTTATTCTCGGTGCGTTAATTGTTGGGCTCGCGATCTGCGTCGCGATTCTGGTCGGGCGCGGCGTCGGCCTCGCGTCGATCTACGAAGAGTTCATCGCCTTCACGTTCTTCAAGGCGTCCGGGGTCAGCACGGTGATCGTGCAGAGCACGCCGCTCGTGCTCGCCGGCCTGTCCGCGTCGCTCGCGTTCCGGGTCAATTACTGGAACATCGGCATTGAAGGTCAGCTCTTCATGGGCGTGATCGGCGCGACGCTGGTCGCGATCTTCGATGTTGGGCCGGAGAGCATCCGTCTCGTTCTCATGCTGGTCGCCGCGATCGTCCTCGGCGCGGCATGGGCTTTGCCGCCGGCGCTACTCAAGGTGCGGCTAAACGTCAGCGAAGTGATCAGCACGCTGTTGTTCAGCTATATCGCGTTCTACTTCGTGCTCAACCAGGTCTATGGCCCCTGGCAAGACCCCAAGGACAAGTTTCCGCACAGCGAGCAATACGACGCCATTGAACGCCTGCCGCCGATAGGCTGGGAACAGGTGCACTATGGCATCGTCGTCGCGTTGGCGGCGGTCGCCGTGGTTTGGTGGCTGGTTGAGCGCAGTCGCTTCGGCATTCAGTCGCGCTTTGTCGGCACGAGCCCGCGCATGGCGCTGGCGATCGGCCTGCCGGTCGGCGCCATCGTGGCGAGTTCGGCGGTTTTGTCGGGCGGCATGGCGGGTGCCGCAGGCTTCGTCATCGCGACCGCGACCGAGTTCCGTCTGACTCCGGCCATGGCGGCCGGCTACGGTTTTTCCGGTATCGTCATCGCCTTCCTCGCCGGCAATCGGCCCTTTGCCACCTTGATCGTCGCGTGCCTCATGGGCGGCCTCTATGTCGCGGGCGAGAGCATGAAGGTGTTCTATAGCCTGCCCGACGCGCTGGTCGGCCTGATTCAAGCGATCGTCGTGTTGTCGGTCACCGCGTCGGAGTTCTTTGTGCGCTATCGCCTGCGCCTCGCGCACTATCGGGGGGCCTGAGCGTGGAATTCGCCACCTTCTGGCTCGCGGCGACGCCACTCTTCGCGGTGCCACTGATCGCCGCGGCGCTGGGCCTCATTCTCAACGAACGGGCGGGCGTGCTCAACCTTGGCTGCGAAGGCATCATGCTATGCAGCGCGCTGGCCGCGACCGCTGCCTATCTGGAGACCGGCCAGAGCGTCGCGCTTGGATTGGTTGTCGCGATCATCGCGGGCGCGGTGGTTGCGCTCGGCTTCGGCATTTTCGTCGTTATCCTCCGTACCAATCAGGTGGTGACCGGCATCACCGTCGTGTTTCTGGGCTCCGGTTTGACCGGTTTGATCGGCGTGCCATGGACCAATGTGGCGCTCGGCGGGCTTCAGCCAATTCACATTCCCGGCCTGACCGGCATCCCAGTGATCGGGCGGTTCCTGTTCGGTCAGGACCCGGTCGTCTATGTCGTGCTCGCGTTGGTCGGCGTGGTCTCGTACGCGCTCTATCGCACGCGGATCGGCTTGAAGCTCCGCGCGGTCGGCGAAAACCCGCAGGCGGCGGACGCCGATGGCGTCAATGTCGAAGCCTATCGTCTGTTCGCGGTAATGGCTGGCGGTGCCTTGATCGGACTCGCTGGCGGCTATCTCGCGCTCGCTTCGGCCAAGATCTTCGTTTTCGACATGACCCAGGGGCGCGGCTGGATCGCGGTCGCGCTCGTGATCTTTGCACGCTGGATGCCCTGGCGGGCCTTGCTCGGCGGGCTTCTGTTCGGCGGCATCGAGGCGGTCATTCCCCGCATCAAGGCCGAGGGTCTGCCGATCCCGCAATATTTCCTTGAAATGGCACCTTATGCGGTGACGCTGTTCGTGCTGATCTACGCCGCCATTCGCTTGCGCGCCGGACAGGACGCACCCAAAGCGCTCGGCGTGCCCTATGTGCGCCAAGACCGTCGATGAGAAGAGGGGAGGCGAGGCCATGAGCCACATCTATGTCTATGGCGAGAAACGCGCTTTACCGAAGGACCCTGCGTTCGAGTCTTTTCTTGAACCACGGCGTACCGCGGTGATTTCGATCGACATGCACGAAGGGCATTTGAGCGAACGGCCCGATTGCCCGTGCCCGGCGCCGCGTGCGCGCGAGATCGTTGCGCCGATCGACCGCTTCCACGACGAATGCCGCGCGCGGAACGTGCCGATCATTCATGCTCGAACGGTGCTGCGGGCTTCGCGCCGCGACGACGTGAAGGGCGGCGTCAGCGCCTGGCGTCTGGTGTTCCCGCTGTTCGTCGGCCCGATCCCCGGCGCCGAACAACATGCCATCGCCGGAAGCCAATGGACCGCGCTTCGCACACGCATCGAGCCCGGCGATGAACTGGTCGAGACCAAGAAGCGGCTCTCGATCTTCTATCCGACCGATCTCGACTTCCTGCTGCGCAATATGGGCATAGGCGCGGTCGTGCTGAATGGCGGGTTCACCGATTGTTGCGTGTTAAACGCCGCGTTCGATGCCTCGAACCACGACTATCGTGTTGTGGTGGCTCGCGATCTCGTGCGCGGCACGAACGAGGAAATGGAGCAGGCGGCGCTCAAGATGATGTCGCTGCACATGGCGCTGGTGATGGACTCTGGCGACATTCTCGCCGCATGGGACGGGCGCGGCGCCAAGCGCGCGGCGGCGGAATAGGCGCGAGGCGTGCGCTTCAGGGTAACGAGGCTATAGCGGTGTCGAGAGCATGCGGGCGATGCCAAAGGTATCGGCGATCACGATTTTTTCTTTGAAAAAGAGCTTGCCGCCGACAAACGTGATGCGGTCGTGATAGGTGCCGACGCCGAACAGCTCGGTCAAGCCGTCCTGATTGGTTTGGTAGGCGGCGTAGTTCGAGCGCACGCGATAAACACCATTTTCGGCACCGAGCACGCGCACCGCGCCGAGCACGTGCTTATCGGTGTGAATGTTATAGATGTTGGCTTGCCTGAGCGAGAGCACGCGGTCACGCAGCATGTTCTTGTTCAGGCATGACATCAGCTCCATTGGTAGTTTGCTGTCTTCATTCTCGCGCGAGAGAATTTTGTAGACGCAATCCTCGGTGAAGAAATCGAGCCATTCTTCGAGCCGATTGTCGTCGATGAAATGGCAGTAATCGGCCATTAGATCGAGGATGGCCGCGCGCGCCTCGGTGTCGGTCATTCGGCGGCCGCTTGCCCTGCCGGGAAGCCCATCAGCTCGCAATAATAACGATAGAAGCCGCGGATCGGCACCTCCGTCACCAGCGATTCCTGTGTATGGATGGCGCCTTTGCCGCCGATCTCGACGCGGGCATGCTTGTCCCGTTCGTGCAGGACCGTGCGGTGCACCTGCTCGACCGCTTCGCCATCCTCCATCGAAATCAGCCCGCCGGGGCCCACCAGATTGGCCTGCTTGCAGCGATGCGCGGTCATCGTCTCGCTATCGTCGTCATAGCCGAAATAGGTCCAATAAAGTTCCATTTCCCCGATACCCTTGCAGCGGATTTGGCGCGTGCACAGGCTATTGGCGATTTGTTGGAAGACGACGTTCGGAAAGACCGAGAGGATGACCAGCGACACATCGTCAGGGAACTCCCGCTCATAGCGCAGCATCGACATGTCGGCGAGTTGGAAGCCGCGCTGCAAAACCTTCTTGGTGCCCTCATAACCCTTGTCGGTGATCTTCGCGTCGTCGGTGCCGAGCGAGTTCCAGGTGATGTTGTGGCGTCCGCGCGCATCGAGCTTGGCGCCGCCTGTTTGACTTAGCCGGTAGAGCCCGAACGTGGCGTGGAACATGTGCAGCAAACCGCCATGATTGGGGTCGCGCACATTGTCGTTGTAGAGCTTCCAATTGCCGAAAATGCGCTGGCGCTGATAGCCGAGAACCTTGAGCGGTTTGTGGAACAGGCGATCAAGCTCGTGACGAACCTCGGCGCCAAGATAGTCGACCAGCGGCTCCGCGCTGTCCGAGAACGTGCCGAAAATGACGCCCCTATAGCTTTCGATCGTCAGGGCATGAAGGCGGATGGTTTTGCGATCGAAATCGGCCGGCAGACCGCCATGGCCGCCGGCGCCCTTTGGAAACGGTACACCGATTAGCCCGCCCTTCAGGTCGTACGACCATTGATGGTAGATGCAGGTGTGGTTCTTGGCATTGCCGCAGCGCTCGCGTTTCAGCAGCATGCCGCGGTGCATGCAGCGATTGACGAAGGCGTTGAGCGTACCTTTCTCATCGCGGCTGACCAGGATCGGCGTATCGCCGAGCACCGTAGTGATGAAGTCGCCGGGACCGGGTAATTCGGCCTCGAGCCCGAGATAGTTCCAAGTCGGCCCGCGGAATACCCGCGCTTGCTCGTCCTCGTAAATCGTCGGGTCGCTATAGGCGGCATAGGGCACGCGGCTGAAATCGCTGGCCGGCCAGGTGATGGGCGGTTCGTTCCTCATGGCGTCCTCGCGGCGCTGTCCAGATGCAATTCTAGCACATTCATCGCAATTCCGAGGGCCGGACTCAAGCGCCGATCCGCCCGATATCTAGACATCCAGGCCACGAATGCTTTCGGCGTAGGCGGCCTCGGCGGCCACGAGTTGCTCACGCGCCACGGCAAGCTCGACCGCGAGTTTTTCGATTTCGTCCTCCTGGGCGGCGAGTTTCTTCAGGTAGCGCGCGTGCAAATCGCTCTCGCTCGGCACTAGGCCGAGGCTGTCGCGCAAGCGGCGCTGCTCCTCCAACAGCCGCGCGTTCGATTCCTCGAGCCTGATGACGCGTTGGCGTGTGGTTTCGATCTCGGCACGCTTGAGAGAGAGAGCCTTGAGCGCCTGCTTTACCGCCGGGCTGATGCCCTGGGTATCGGCATAGTAGACCAGCATGTCGGGTGTGAAGTCGGACAATGCGTAGGTCTCGGCAATCGTGCGCTCGAGCGTGACATCGGTCTCAAAGCTGGCGCCAGGCTCCAGATCGAAGGGTAGGCGATGGGCGGTTTCGCTGAGCGAAGTAACCATCGCACTCGCGACGAGATCCCAGCCGGCACGGCGTGGATGCTCGACGATCAAGTGCCGCTTGTCGCTCGCCGCTGATTTGATGCGATAACGCGTGACCTCGCTTTCGCGCATCGTGAAGTGCAGCATACCCTGAGAAATCTTGGTGCTGGCGACATTTCGCACGCTGCTGTTTTCGCGATCGACCGTGATCGAGGAGTCGATCGCGAAACTCAACATGCGTTCTTCGCCGGCCGGCAGGGTCGACAACCGTGCGTCGCCGACATAGGCCGTACCGCCGGCGTTTCGTTCATAAAGCGTGAGGACGCCGGGTGGCAGGCCAGAGCCGGTGGCATTGTCGAGGCCGACCGCGGCGAGCGGATGGCGCGCATGAACGCCTGGGTCGTAGAGCGCGATCCGGTCGGCCGGCACCGCCGCGTCGATGACGGGTACGCTGAGTGATTGGCCGGGTGCCAGCGTGATCGGTTCGGCGAGGCGCATGATGACTTGCGTGGCGGCATCTTCGCGGTCCGTGGCGATGGCCCCTTGCGCGACACTGGGCGATGGCGCGGGCGGGCTGCCGTCACCCGCGTCATAGTCACGGGCCAGTTCAGCCGAGGCCATCGCCGAGCCCGCGAAATCGGCCATGCCGGGCGCGGGTTCGGGTGCGGCACGCGCCATCATTTTCGCTTCGGCCTGTGGCGCGGGCGGCCCGCCGAGCGCGACCGCGCCTTCATCGGCCGGCGGCAGGACGCGACCCAACACTTCGACCGGTACTTCGGGACGCGACACAAAATAGGCGGTGTAGAGCGCCTGGCGGAACGTAACCGGATTGCCGGCGACGAGCGTGAGCTCGACGTTGTTCCAGGCCCGGCCGCTCAGGTTTTCAAGATGCGCCCAACCTTGCAGATTGCCTTTCTCGCCGCCAATCGTCAGGCGATAGCTCGCCTTCCAGAGCGGTGCGCCGACGACGTAACCCACGCGCACCAAGCGCTCGCCCGTGCCGCGGGCCTCGATCTCGACGGTACGCCGATCGCGTACGCGGTGCGTGGCGATGCCCTCCAACGCCGCGCCGATCGCGGCTTCCAGCGCGGCATCGGCGAAGCGCACGGCGTCCTGCTCTTCGAGTAGGAATTGCTGCACGCCTTCGGCCGTCATCAGGCTCACCCGATGACGGGTCGTCGTTCCAACACCGTCCGGCAACGCGATGGTTTCCGTCTCGACCGCGATGACGCGCCCGTTGAGCGCGCGCTTGCCGCTGACCGTGACCGGTGCACCCTTGAGCGCGGCCAGGAGTTCGGGCACCGAATTGAGTGCCTCGGGGCGGATTGGCAGTTCACGAAACAACTCGCTGAGCGGTTCGCGGCCCGGCAGACGGACCGTGCCGACGCCGCCCTTGTCGTCAAACACGACAACGCTCTTCAACACGTCGTCGATCTGGTCGAGCGGCAGATCGAGCGACAGCGTGACGTTCCCGGAGACTTGAGCCTCGTGCTCAAAATAGCCAACACCGCCCGTCGAGAGCAGCACGCGCTTGAGCGTCAATTCACTGGCGGAAACGGTGTGGGCCAGCGCGGCGGCGGCGCAGAGCGTCAGCATGGCAAGCGTGGTGGCGCGCAGGATGAAGGCCATGGTCGAACTCCTGATCATCGACCGGAACAAGCCGGGTGCCATAGGGTTAGCGCGGGACTTGGGCGGATTTGCGGCTGGCCATGCGGGTCAGAATGCAGGGAACAGTCGATCTTTCGGATATTCGGCGCCGGCGACGTGGCGGGCCCACATGGCGCGTACCATTTGGTAGATGCGCACGCGAAACGCCGGGTCGGCCGACATGCGTAAATATGAATCCTTACCCGAAATCCCATAATCCTCGAGCAGCCAGAGCATCATGTTGTCGTTCGCGTCATAGACCGCGTGTTCGAGCGGGATGTTGATGCCGACCGCGACGATCGAATTCGGCTTGTCGATACGCACGCAGGGCAGGCGCTTGTTCTTGATTACATTGCACCGAATCTGCACCAGCGCGCGGGTCTCGTCGGCGAGCGCAGTGAACTCGGTATCGCCTTGGCCGCCATGCACGTCGCCGACATAGAGCAGCGCACCCTTTTGATAGGAATTGAGATAAATCGTGTGACCCGGCTTGATATCGCGGCAATCGATGTTGCCGCCATAGGGCCCTTGGCCGAGCAGCGAGGTGACTACCTCGCGCTCGGGGCAGGTTGCGAGCGTGCCGATGAAGGGATCGAGATCCCAAGTGAGCTTCGGCGAGTAGCGACCTTTGCCGTCTCGCGTCGTGCCGCTCGGTCCGGGCAGATGCTCGATCACCTGGATATGGCCCTCGGCGCAATCGGCCCAGCGGCGTGAATCATGCAGGGGTCCAACGCCTGGCAGAATG
>CAMDDO010000048.1 GCA_945892755.1 Rhizobium sp. Q54
GTCGGGCGAGGACATCAACGCCCTGTTGCGCGGCGAGACCATCGTGCGGCCCGACACCGAGAATGCGAAGCCGAGCGCCAAGCCGAAAATGCCGCCGGCCGGACCCAAACCCGATCTCGAACCGCGACCGCAGCCGGGCGCCTGACACGGCGGCAGTTTCGATGCGCGGGTGCGCGGCCGAGCGCGAACTGCCGGCCTCCGTGCCGTGCGGAGCCGTTGTCTATCTGAGACCGGTCACGTCAAGTGACGATGAAACCCTCGAACTCATCGTGCGCCAGGGCGTTCAAGTCATGCGCCTGTCGAGCACGCGGGCAGCCATTGGCTCTTGGGCGAAGCGGCAGCCGGACGTGCTCGCGACACGCATCGCCGAATTGAGTGCAAGGCTCGACCAAGGCACGAAGTTGGCTTGGGCCAGCGGGCGCACGCTTCCTCTGGTCATGGGCGTCGTCAACGCGACGCCGGATAGCTTCTCCGATGGCGGCGATCACGCCGACGCCAAGGCCGCCATCGCGCACGGGCGTTCGTTGATCGAGGCAGGCGCGGACATCATCGACGTGGGCGGTGAATCGACCCGCCCCGGCGCGAGCGCGCCCTCGACCGAGGTCGAGCTTCAGCGCGTGGTTCCGGTTGTCGAGGCGCTGGCGCCCCTGGCGCCGCTGGTCTCGGTCGACACGCGGCGCGCCGAAGTCATGGCAGCGGCGCGCGATGCCGGGGCGGCCATGCTGAACGACGTGAGCGCGCTGCGTCACGATCCGGCGAGCCTCGGCATCGCCGTCGTGCATGATGGTCCCGTGGTCCTCATGCACATGCAGGGCACGCCCGAAACCATGCAGCACGCCCCGCGCTACGAATGCGCGCCGCTTGACGTCTTCGATTTCCTGGAAGCGCGCATTGCCGCCTGCGAAGCCGCAGGCATTCCACGCCGGCGGCTGATCGTCGATCCCGGTATCGGCTTCGGCAAGACGCCGGCCCACAACCTCGAGATTCTGCGCGACCTCGCGGTGCTCCGCGGTCTCGGCTGCCCGATCTTGGTCGGCGTCTCGCGCAAGGGGTTTATCGCCAAGGTCGCCGGCTCGGTCGCGCCAAAGGGCCGACTGGCGGGCTCGATTGCCGCCGCGCTCTTCGCCCTCGGCGCGGGCGCGACCATCATCAGGGTTCACGACGTCGCCGCGACACGTCAGGCGCTGGCGATGTGGACGGCGTTACGGGACGGTGGCGATTTCGGCCGTCCCTAGGGCTCGCAAGGATCATCGGTTGCGACCGCTGGGCGCGGGCGCTAAACAGACGCAACATAGGAGTCGCGGAATCGCATGACTCGCAAACTATTTGGCACCGACGGCATCCGCGGCACGGCCAATCGCGAGCCGATGACGGCCGAGGTCGCGCTCAATGTCGGAATGGCGGCGGGCGCCCAATTCCTGCGCGGCACGCACCGTCATCGTGTGGTGATCGGCAAGGACACCCGGCTGTCGGGCTATCTTTTGGAGCCTGCCTTGACCGCGGGCTTTGTCGCGGTCGGCATGGACGTGGTGCTGGTCGGCCCGCTGCCGACCCCGGCGGTCGCCATGTTGACGCGCTCGCTCAGGGCCGATCTCGGCGTCATGATTTCGGCCTCGCATAATCCGTTCGAGGACAACGGAATCAAGTTGTTCGGCCCTGACGGCTACAAATTGTCTGACGCGGTCGAGGCCGAGATCGAGGCCCGCATGCGGAATGGCTGCGACGCCGCGCGCGCCGCGCCACATGCGCTCGGCCGCGCCCGCCGGCTCGATGACGCGGTCGGCCGCTATATCGAGTTCGTTAAGCGCACTTTGCCGGCGGAGCTCACGCTCGACGGCCTCAAGGTCGTCGTCGATTGCGCCAACGGCGCCGCTTATCGCGTCGCGCCAACCGTGCTGAGCGAGCTCGGCGCCAACGTGATCGCGATCGGCGCCGCTCCCGATGGGCTCAACATCAATCAGGGCTGCGGCTCAACCGACCTTGCCGCGATTCGCGCTTCCGTGGTCGAGCACGGCGCTGATCTCGGCATCGCGCTCGATGGCGACGCCGACCGCGTCGTGCTGTGCGACGAAACCGGCGCGCCGGTCGATGGCGATCAGATCATGGCGCTGATCGCGCGCGCCTGGCGGCGCGAAGGCCGGCTGAAAGGCGGCGGCGTGGTCGCCACCATCATGTCGAATCTCGGGCTCGAGCGCTTCGTCGCCGAGCTCGGGCTCAAGCTCGAACGCACCCAGGTCGGCGACCGCTATGTCGTCGAGCGGATGCGCACGAACGGCATCAATCTCGGGGGCGAGCAATCGGGCCACATTATTTTCGGCGATGTCTCGACTACCGGGGACGGGTTGATCGCCGCGCTCCAGGTCATGGCGGTGCTGGTGCGCGAGAAGCGGAAGGCGAGCGAGGCGACGCGCGTGTTCGCGCCGCTGCCTCAGGCCAAGCGCAACATCCTGGTCGGTGGCGGCGATCCGCTCGGCTGCGTCGAAGTGCGCCAAGCGATTCAATCCGGCGAGGCCGAGCTCGGCAATCAGGGCCGGCTGATCGTGCGTCGTTCCGGCACCGAGAGGATGGTTCGCGTGATGGCCGAAGGCGATGACGAGGCGCAGATCGGCCGCATCGCCGATTCGATCGCTCTAGCGTTGCGCGAGGCATCCGCGAGTCCGGCGCGATAACTATCAGAACCATCGGGATCAAATCTCATGCAAGGACGCGTGCTTGTCATTGGCGGCTCGGATTCGGGCGGCGGCGCCGGTATCCAAGCCGATATCAAGACGGTGACCGCGCTCGGCGGCTTTGCCATGAGCGCGATCACCGCGCTGACCGCGCAGGATTCGCGGCAGGTCAAAGGCGTGCATCCGGTGCCGCCGGCCTTCGTCGCCGAGCAAATGCGCCTCGTGCTCGCCGATCTCGGTGCCGATTGCCTCAAGACCGGCATGATGTACGACGGCGCGATCGTCGATGCGGTCTCGGATGTGCTCGACAACGAGGCGCGCGGGATCCCGCTGGTGGTCGATCCCGTCCTCGTCTCGAAATCGGGCGCGCCGTTGCTCGCCCCCGACGCCATGCCCGTGTTCAAGGCGCGGCTCGTGCTGCGCGCGGCCGTGATTACGCCGAATGTGCCTGAGGCCGAGATCCTGACCGGCCTCAAGATCGCGAGCCTCGATGACATGATGCACGCGGCCGAGATGCTGCGCACACTGGGGCCGCCGAACGCGCTTCTGAAGGGCGGCCACCTGCCGGGCGACATCGTCACCGACGTGCTCTGCACCGAAAAAGGCATTCGACTTTTCCAGGGACCACGGATCAAGACGACCAGCACGCACGGCACCGGCTGCACGCTCGCCTCGGGGGTCGCGACCGGCTTGGCGCAAGGCCTCTCGCTCGAAGACGCGGTCGGTCGCGCACGCGCCTATCTGGAGGCCGCGCTCAGATCGGCGCCGGGCTATGGTGGCGGCCACGGCCCGCTGAATCACGCGGTCACGGTCGGCGCTGTGCCCGGCTGGAAGGCGCCGCAATAAGCGGGTGGCGGGCGGCATAGCCGCGGCCTAGGCTGGTCTCCGATTTGCAATCGGAGGTGGCCCATGAGCGAGATCGAGACGATGGCCGAGACCGAGGATTACGCCCGGATCGGCGCGGCGATCGAATATTTGGTCGAGAACTTCGACGAACAGCCCTCTCTGACCGACGTGGCCGGGCTCGTGCGCCTCAGCCCCTATCACTTTCAGCGCCTGTTCAGCCAATGGGCCGGCATCAGCCCGAAGCGCTTCATCCAGTATCTGACGCTGGAGCACGCCAAGCGCGCGCTCGAGGGCTCGGCGTCGGTGCTCGATGCCGCCTATGATGCGGGGCTATCGGGTCCCGGCCGGCTGCACGACCTGTTCGTGACCTATGAATCGATGACGCCCGGCGAATACAAGCGGGGCGGCGCCGGGCTGGTGATCCGCTATGGCGTGGTGCCGAGCCCGTTCGGCGCGTGCTTCATCGGCGTGACCGACAAGGGCATATGCGGGCTCGGCTTCATCCCGTCCGACGACCCGGGCGAGGCCGAGGCGTTCTTCCGCTCACGCTGGCCGGCGGCACGGTTGGTGCTCGATACGCGCGCCATCGCACCGCTCGCCGAGGTGATCTTCGCGCTCGACGGCCACGGCCGGCGGCCGCTCCGCGTTCACCTCATGGGCACCGCGTTCCAGCTCAAGGTGTGGGAAGCGCTGTTGCGCATCCCGTCCGGCGCGCTGGTGAGTTATCAGCATCTGGCGAGCGCGCTGTGCGGGCCGAGCGCGGCGCGCGCGGTCGGCGGCGCGGTCGGCGCCAATCCGGTATCCTATCTGATCCCGTGCCACCGCGTGATCCGCAAGGCCGGCGTGATCACCGGCTATGCCTGGGGGCCGGAGCGCAAGCGCGCGTTGCTCGCGCTCGAGGGCGCACGTCACGACGCGGTGACGGAGGCGGGCGGTCCGGCATAGACTGCGGCCCCAACCGAAAGGGGCCGCTCATGCACTACGCCTATTTCGACGATTTGAAGCTCGGCGACCGCTTCGAGACGTCGGGCCGCACGCTGACCGAGGCCGACATCATCGGCTTCGCCGCCGCCTATGACCCGCAATATTTCCATATGGACATCGAGGCGGCGAAGGCCGGGCCCTTCGGTGGGTTGATCGCGAGCGGTTTCCAGACGCTCGTCACCGGCTATCGCATGCTGTTCCAGAGCTGCTATGTCGCGCCCGATGCGAGCCTGGGCTCGCCCGGTATCGACGAGTTGCGCTGGGTCAAGCCCGTCAGGCCAGGCGATACGCTCCGCATGCAGGGCGAGGTGATCGAACTCAAGCCGTCGAGCTCGAAACCCGATCGGGGCATCGCGCGCTTTCGCCTTGAAGTCGTCAACCAGCGTGGCGAGGCCGTGATGACACTCGTGCCGATGTGGATCCTGAAGAAGCGGCCCTCAGGCGCGTGATCTCTTCGTGATCTTGAAGCGTGCCAGATCACTGGCGAGCAGGGCGGCCGGGAAAATCCCGCGCGCCTCGGCGAGAATTTCGGGGCCGTCATAGCGCGCCGAGATATGCGTCAGAATCAGCGTTCCGACCCCGCAATCGCGCGCCAGTCGCGCCGCGTCGGCCGCGACCAGATGGCCATGCTCGCGCGCCTTGTCGCGCTCGTGGCTTAGAAACGTCGCCTCGATGACCAGGCCGTCGGCGCCCTCGGCAAAAGGGCGGAGGCTTTCGATTTCGGCCGCGTCGCCGATCACCAGCAGCCTTGTGCCGCGCTCGGGTGAACCGAACACTTCGTTCGGCGTGATAACGCGACCATCGGTGCGCCGCACCGAATGGCCGTCGCGTAGACGGTGGCGCTCCGGACCGGGCGGGATGCCAAGCGCGTCCGCGCGGGCGGCATCGAATGGGCGGTGTGCCGGCTCCTCGAACAGGAAGCCGAACGAGTCGCCGCCCCGGTGCCTGACCGGTACGGGCACGACACGAACCGTGTCGCAGGCAATCGCTGCTCCCGCTTCGATTCGCTCGAAGCGAACCTCGATCCGTTCATCGGTCTCCGGCAGCACGACATCGCGGATCAGCCGCGTCGCCAGATCGATGGCCTGCTCGCCGCCATAGATCGTGAGCGCCCCCTCGGCCGGTCCCTCGGCAAGCGAGGCGACCAGGCCGGCCAACCCGAGCACGTGGTCGAGATGGGCGTGGGTGAGGAACACGCGGGTCAGCCGCCGATAGCCGAGCCCGGCGCGGATCAGCTGACGCTGCGTGCCTTCGCCGCAGTCGACCAGGAACCGCTCGGTCTCGTGCAGCACCATGAGCGCCGGCAGGCCACGCGCGGCCGTCGGCCGGCTTGCCGATGTACCGAGGAAGACAAGCTCGAACAATCCGTGCTCCTGCTTGCGGCGATTTGACCTAAAGCGCCCGCTTTCTCAACGCCGCGGGATGGGTCATATCTTGCGGCATGACGACCCATCGGGCCATCGGCACATGAGCGCGAACGCAACCATCGGCGGCAAGGCGCCGCGCGCGGCGGTTTCCGACCGGTCCAAGGCCGACCGGTCGATCGCCCATTGGCTGCTCGCGGTCGCGGCGCTGGTTTTCTGCATGGTCGTGCTCGGCGGCGTGACGAGGCTGACCGAATCGGGCCTTTCGATCGTCGAATGGAAGCCGCTGATCGGTGCGATTCCGCCGCTCTCCGAGGCCGATTGGAGCGCGCTGTTCGCCAAATATCAGATGACGCCCGAATACCAAGAGGTCAATCGCGGCATGGGGCTCGATGGCTTCAAGGAAATCTTTTGGCTCGAATATCTGCACCGACTGCTCGGCCGCGCGATCGGTGTCGCGTTTCTTCTGCCTTTTGCCTATTTCCTGATTCGCCGGCGAATTCGCAGCCGCCTCGTGCCGAAACTCATCGCCATGTTTGTCCTTGGCGGCCTGCAAGGCGTGCTCGGCTGGTACATGGTGAAGAGCGGCCTCGTCGACCGCCCTGAGGTCAGCGCCTATCGGCTCGCGGCGCATCTCGTGCTTGCGACGGCGATCTATCTCTACATGATCTGGGTCGCGCTCGATCTGTTGAACCCGCGCGGACCGAGTTCACGCCGGGGCAGGGGCCATCGGATCGCGCGAACCTGGGCACCGGCATTGCTTGGGCTCACTCTCGTCACGTTGGTCGCGGGCGCGTTCGTCGCCGGCAATGATGCGGGCCTCGCCTACAACACCTTTCCGTTGATGGGCGAAGCCATGGTGCCGGCGGACCTGTTTATCTATGACCCAGGCTGGCGGAATTTTTTCGAGAGCGTTCCATTGGTGCAGCTCACTCACCGACTGCTTGCCTATTTGACCGTGCTCGGCGCGCTCGGGCTCTTTGTCGGGTCGGGCGCCTATGGCACGCGGAGCGGCCTGTCGCGCGAGGCGCGGTTGGTGATGTGGCTGGTGCTTGGCGCGACGCTCGCGCAGTTCGCGCTCGGGCTCTCGACCCTGCTGCTTTTTGTGCCGATTCCGCTTGCTGCGGCGCATCAAGGTGGGGCGCTTCTGCTGCTGACCACGCTCATTTGGGCAACTCACGCACTGCGTCGGACTGAGCCGCCGCCCGGCGCCGCCGATGGAGTCTCATGACCAACCGCGTCACGAGCGCGAGCGCGGCCAAGGCACCCAGCCCGATCAACGCCTTTTCGGCGATTGCCTCGCCGCCAAGGGCCGCCTCGCGCCCGGCATAGCCGACATAGTTGATCACGATCGCGGCCGGTATCATGCCGACCAGGGTTGCCAGCACATAGGGCCCGAGTCGAATGCGGGTCAGCCCGAGCGCAAAATTCAAGACCGCAAACGGGATGCCGGGAATCAGGCGCATCAGGAACACGAAGCGCCAGCCCTCTTCATCGACGCCGGTCATGATCGCGCGCAAGCGTCGCCCCGTGCGCGTGGCGATGACGTCGCCGGCGACATAGCGCGCGATCAGCATCATCAGCGTGGCCGCGATCGTCGCTGCGATAAGGTTGTAAAGCGTGCCCCAGACCGGGCCGAATAACATGCCGCCGGCCAGCGTCAAGAGCGTCGCCGGCACGAAGACTGTAACGCTGAGCGTGTAGGCGATGATGAAGAGGATCGGCGCGAGCGCGCCGAAGCCGGCGATCCAGGTTTCGATCGCCGCGACGTCAAGCTCGTCGCGGTAGTGAGCCGCGAGGCCGATGCCCGCGGCGATCACGGCGATGATTGAGACGCGCCCCAGCGCCGGACCGCTGATTAGCATGCGCCAATGCAGATGCATCAGCGCGCCGGTTCGGCGGCGAAGCCGAAGAACGGCCTCAGACGCACGCCTAAGATGGTCCCGGCGAGCGCGGCAAGCAGCCAGATCCAGCCATGCAAACTGCCCGAGGCGACGCCGCTGAAAAATGCACCGATGTTGCAGCCATAGGCGAGTCGCGCGCCATAGCCGAGCATCAAGCCACCTATCAAGGCGCCGAACGCCGGTCGCCCGCCGATCTTGAGGGTCGGGGCGAAACGTCCGGCGAGACCGGCGGCCAGAAGCGCGCCGAGCACGAGCCCCAAATTCATCACGCTGGTGATGTCGTGTTCGAGGCCGCGCTCAAGCGCGGCGCTTGGCGCCGCTGTCTGCCAATAGTCGAAGCGGCGCGGGTCGGCGCCAGCGGCGGCTTCGAGCTTGGCGCCCCACAGCGCAAAGGCGGATGTGATGCCCCATGGCCGCCCCGCGACCAATAGCGTCGCGATGTTCAAAAGCGCGAGCCCGACCGCGCCCCAGAGCAAGGGCCATGGCCCGCGCATGATACGGCTCAAGCGCAGCACGCTCCCCGGTTCGAAGCCCTCGATCGCGCCATGCCTTCGCCGCTCGACCAGAACCGTAACGAGATAGAGCCCACCGAATATCGCGACCTGCAACGCCAAACCGCCGACCCAGCCGAAATCGGCATAGAGCCCAATTGCGTCGAGGGCCGGCCGCCCGTGCCACCATTCGAGATGCCAAGTCCCGACATAGGCGCCGACGACGAAAGACGCGAGCACGATCACCATGCGCGTGCTGCCGCCGCCAACGGTATAGAGTGTGCCCGAGGCGCAGCCGCCGGCGAGTTGCATGCCGACGCCGAAAATGAACGCGCCGACCAGCAGAGAGACGCCGAGCGGTGCGAGCGCGCCGCCCAAGGGTTGGCCGAACGCCTCTCCGCCGCTCAAGAGCGGGGCGAACGCAAGCGCGGCGATGCCTAGCATGACGATCTGTGCGCGCAGGCCCGCGCCGCGTCGCTCGACGATCAATCGGCGGTAGGCGGCGGCGAAGCCGAACGCCGCGTGATAGAGCGCGAAACCGAGCGCCGCGCCAATCAACGCGAGCGCCGCCTGCCGAAGGCCGACAGCGAGACTCAAATAGACAACGAACAACGCGAGCGCGGCGAGAGCGCCGGCAATCACAGCCGGCTGTTCGGCGCGAGCTTCGACGCGCGAATTACTTGAGTCGTAAGCTGTTGAATCAGCCATCGGGTCGTCCGCCTGTCGTGACCCAGGCCTCTGTCTAGGCCGAACGGCGGTGCATCGCCATTGAATTAATCTTGAGCCATCGCGGCGTTACCAGCGCAATGTGGCGATCGCGGCGTCCGGCCACGCGCCGGCGTCTCGGCAGGCGGCTTCGAGCGCGGCGGCCGGGGGCAGGCGCAATCGATCGATGCCCAAGGCATCGGCGAGCAGGCCGCCGGTCACGAGCAGGGCGTCGAGGCCGGCGGCGCGCGCGCCCTTGATGTCGGTTTCAAGACCGTCGCCAACCGCGAGCACGCGCCGCCCTGGGGCGACGCCGAGCTTGGTCAGAGCCGGCGGATAGGCCGAGGCGTAGGGCTTTCCGAAATAATGCACGGTCCCGCCGAGCTGCCTGTAGCGTTGGGCCAATGCGCCGGCACAGAGCTCGCGCACGCCCAACCGCACCACCACGAGATCGGGATTGACGCACAGCATTGGCAAATTGTGGCGTGCCGAAGCGGTCAGCGTGGCATCATAATGCGCGACCGTTGGCCGCCGATCATCGAGCCCGATCGCCAGAATGAAATCGGCGGCGACCGGATCATCGACGCGGTCATAACGCAGGCCTTCGAGCACGTCGTCGTCCGTCTCAGATCCGAGCAGAAAATAACGCGAGCCGAGCTGGGCCAGCGCGGGTTCGAGGCGGGCCTCGAGGCCCATGCGGGTGATTTCGCCGGACGACATCACGCCACGGTGCAAGGTGGGTGGCAGGCCCTTGCTTGCGAGCAGCCGCTCGACCCGCACCGCGCGGCGCGGCGCATTCGACAGAAAGACCACCGACCGCCCGAGCTCGTGAAGTCGCCGCAGGCAGTCGATGACTTCGGGAAAGGCCGGGCCGCCTTGGTGAACCACGCCCCAAACATCGAGCACGAAGCCGTCATATCGGGCGGCGATCTCTGATAGACCGCGGATGACGGAAATGGCCATGATCGAGGGAAATTCGCCGGTTCGCTCTTGCGCGGCGGTTCTCGCATGCCCTGGCACGCAAGGGAAGCCCCGCGCTATTCGCGGGCGCGACTTTCTTTCGGTGCGCCGAACAAATAGCCCTGGCCGTAAGGGAAGGGGAAGTCGAGCAGCTCGATAAGGTCGCGCTCGGTTTCGATTTTCTCGACGATCGGCGCGATGCCGGCGTCGCGCGCTTCGTTCAGCAGGCGCTCGATGCGCCGCCGTCCCTCGGGGTCGGCGCGCAGCTCCAGCATCTTTCGCGTATCGAGCTTGATGTAGCGGAAATGGCGATCCGCCAGCGCTTTCATGTTGAGATCGAAGCGCGTGAGCTGATCGAGCGAGAAGCGGTATCCGAGCCGCTGCAACTCGCCAAGGCCCGGGGCGATCGCGGGATAATGGGACTCGATGTCGGCCTGGGTGAATTCGAAGACGATTTCGCCGGCCAATTCAACGTTGTTGCCGAGGAATTCGACGAATTGCGGAAAAAAAGTATCGTCGCTAACGGTGTGCGGCGAGACGTTGCAGAAGAAGCCGTAGGTCCGTTCATGCTTGCGCAGTCGGCGCATCAGTTGGACGCAGCGGAACAGCAGATTGTTGTCGATCGCGGCGATTAGGCCGGCGTCGGAGGCGACGCGCAAATAGCGCTCGGGACCGATCATTTCGCCGTCGGTCGCGCGAATTCGGGAGTAAGTCTCGTAGAATTTGGTGCGCCGGTTGGGTAGCGAGACGATGGGTTGGACGAACAGTGTGACGCGCGCTCGTTCGAGCGCGTCACGGGTCGCCGCAAGAACGGCCGCATCGGAGGGACCGGCCGGAATGCTTTCCGAGCCTCCAACCACCAAATGGCGGCGATAGTCGGATTCGTCCGTGACGTTGCGGCGCGCATTGGCGGCGCGCATGGTGGGCGCCGCGGCGCCGCCTACCGCGGCCAGGCGCCCATCCATGCCACCGCTCAGTAGGAAAGGTTCAACCTCATCCGCTTGGTCATTGGCCGCCGGCGCCGATTCCGCGGCGCGCGGCAGCTGGCTGAATAGCGTCCTCAGAAGGTCGAGCTCGCGTCTGCCCAGCACACCGTTGGCCGCTTGGCTTTCATCCGACGGGTCGTCGTCGGCGGCGGTCAAGGGGTCGGCCGCCATCATGGGGCGCTCGGCGAGCTCCTTCAGCTCGCCACGCGCGCCGCGCAATTCGTTCCGTAGCGCTACGCCAGACGCCTTCAACGCCTGCAGCTCGACGGTGAAACGCCCGACCTGGGCGGCATGAGTCAAGCCCTGATGCAAGAGAGTTGACACGATCAGGATGCCGCCCGCCGCGAACATGGCGACTTCGCTGCCGATCGCGGGAATCGCCTGCGGCAGGGCGAGCGCCACGGCCAGGCTGACGCCGAGATAGGTCAAGACGATCAGTCCGTGGAGCACGAACGACATCGGGGGCGCACTTTCCGCTGACCTTAGGGTCAAGGATGCTCGACAATTTCGGTTTATTTCTGGTTAAGCGGGAGTGCCACAGCCGCGCAGGTGCCGTCAGGCTGCGACGTGCGCGTGATAGACCAGTGACGCGGGAACCGGCCGATTTCCTCGGTCGATCCGGCCGCTTTGCCTCCGTCAGCCGGTTTGGCTATCGTGAGGCTCTGTAGTCCGCTCGGAGCCGCCCGCGCGGCGAGCACTAGGGCAATGTTCTTGAGAATTCTGGCGCCGGTTGCGATCTGCCTAGGCCTCGCTCTCGCGATCGTCCTGATCGTCTATCAGGGAGCCGGGGATGTCGCTGGGGCAATCGCCGCGGCGAGTTGGGGCATCGTCGTGGTCGTCCTGGTGCGCCTCGTGCCGATTCTGGTTGATGGCTGCCTGTGGCGCCTCTTGTTCCCGCGCGGCGAGCGGCCGCGCCTGACACTTCTGCTCTGGACGCGGTGGATTGGCGAGGCGGTCAATACATTGTTGCCGGGGCTGCAGGTCGGTGGCGCTTTGGTCCGCACGCGTCTTCTGGTGCTGAGGGACATTCCCGGGCGCTATGCCGGCGCGAGCGTCGTTGTCGACCTGACCCTGAGCACGCTGACCCAGCTGCTGTTCACGCTGATCGGCATCGGCCTTTTGGTTGCGCATTACGGCGATAGCGGGATCGCGCGGGCCGCCGGCATCGGCGTCGCGGTCGGCTTGGCCATGCTCGCGGGCTTCTACGTGTCGCAGCGGCGCGGTCTGTTCGGGACCTTGGCGAACCTCTTCTCGCGGGTTGCCCGAGGCCGGGCGTGGGTCTCGGCGGCCGGTGGCGCCGAAGCGCTCGACAAGGCGATACGCGAGGTCTATCGGCAACCTTGGTCGGTCGCCGGCAATGCGGCCGGTCAGTTCGGCGCGTGGATTCTGGGCGCTGCCGAGGTCTGGCTCGCGCTCCATTTCATGGGCTACACGATCAGTGTCGCCGACGCGCTTCTGCTCGAAAGCCTTGTGCTCGCGGTGCGCGCCGCGGCGTTCTTCGTGCCTGGCGCAGTCGGCGTGCAGGAAGGCGCGCTCATCTTGCTCGGCAATTTGGTCGGCTTGCCGCCCGACATCGCGCTCGGCCTGTCATTGGTCAAGCGCCTGCGCGAGATCGCGCTCGGCGTGCCGGCCCTGCTGGTTTGGCAGGTGGTCGAAGGCCACCGCCTGTTCGCGCGTCGACCGGGCGTCACGAGGCCGTCGGTCGATGACGCAGCCGGTCCAGCGCCCGCGCCGGCGCCAGCCAGCGTCGCCGGCGTAGCGCGCCGCGAGCGCGGCTGAGCCGCCTCGTCAAGGCAACCAGAAGAGCGGCTTCATCCAGCCGGCGACCTGGATATATTCGATCAATTCGATCGCCGGCAAAGCCGCGAAGAACCAGAGCGAATCCCTGATCGTACGCAAAACGAATTGCGGCCGGGTGGTGATCTCCTTATCCGCGTGATAATTGCTCAACCGCGGCAGCCAACGCGGCACGCGCTGGCAATAGGCGTCGAACGCTGTGCCAAAAGTCTCGCGTAAGAAGATTTCTTCGCGTCGGACCACGCGATAGTAATAGGCGGCGAACGCCGCAACCAGGATCGCGGCGATGCTCAATCGTACGCTCATCAGACCGATACCGAGCACGCCCAGGAACGAGAAGGCGTAGAGCGGATTGCGCACCATCGAGAAGGGGCCGGTATCGATCACCCGCTCGTTCTTGTAGCCGCCGATAAAGGTCGAGCACCAGATCCGTCCGATCACGCACGCGATCACGAGCGCATAGCCGAGATACTCGATCGGCTCGTGGACGAGTGTATTCTCGCGCCATAAGGGTTCCGAAACAAAAAGTAGTGCGACGGCAACCACCGCGACCAGGCGCGTATCGCGGATTCGGTGCTTGAGTAGACCTGCCGCCACGGTCCGCTACGCTTTTGCCAATGCGCCGGCGAGCGCTTGGCGAATCAGTGCGATGGTTTCGTCGCGACCATAGAGCGCGATGAACGAGCCCATGCGCGGGCCCTCGCTTTGCCCGAGCAGGACCTCGTAAAGCGCCTTGAACCAGTCGCGCAAATTCGGGAAACGATGGCGCTTGCCGGTTTCATAGACGGCGTTCTGAATGGTCTCGGCATCGGCATCGCTCTTCAGCGCGGTCAGCGAGGCGGCGAGGTCCTCGAGCGCGGCGCGCTCGTTGTCGTCCGGCGCGCGATAGCGCTTGGCGGGTTTGACGAAATCCCGATAGTAATTGATCGCGTAACCGACCAGGCGGTCGAGAAAGGGCGCGCTCGTGGGCGAGGCACTCGGTGCATAGCGCGAGATGAAGCCCCACAACACGGTCTTGTCCTCGGTATTGCAGACCGCCGCGAGATTAAGCAACACCGCATAGCTCAAACCGGTTTCCGGCGCGGGCGGGTTGCCGGCGTGAATATGCCACGCCGCATTGGCGCGGCGCATCGCGTGATCTTCGTCGCGAAATTTCGTGAGCAGCGAAAGATAGTCGTCGACGGCGCGCGGGATGACGTCGAAATAGAGCCGCTTGGCGCGCCGCGGTTGATTGAACATGAAGAGCGACAGGCTCTCCGGCGGGCCATAGCGCAGCCAATCATTGATCGTGAGCCCATTGCCGCGCGACTTCGAAATCTTTTCGCCGTTCTCGTCAAGGAACAGTTCGTAGGTGAAGTTGAGCGGCGGCGGGGTGCCGAGCACGCGGCAGATCTTGCTCGAGAGCTCGACCGAGGGGATCAGGTCCTTGCCCGACATCTCGTAATCGACCTTGAAGGCATGCCAGCGCATCGCCCAGTCCGCCTTCCACTGCAATTTGCAGCGGCCGCCGGTGACCGGTAGCTCGACCAGCGCGCCATCCTCGTCGCGGTAGCTGACCGTGCCGGCCGCCTCGTCGCGTGCGACGATCGGCACCTGAAGCACGCGCCCGGTCTTCGGGCAAAGCGGCAGAAACGGGCTATAGGTGGCGCGCCGCTCGGGCCCGAGCGTCGGCAGGATCACCGCCATGACCGCGTCGTAATGGCGCAGCACATCGAGCAGGGCGGCGTCGTAATTGCCGGCACGATAGTGCGTCGAGCTCGACTGGAATTCATAGTCGAAGCCGAAGGCATCGAGAAAGGCACGCAGTCGCGCATTCATGTTGTGACCGAAGCTTTCCTGCGTGCCGTAGGGATCGGGAATCGTGGTCAGCGGCTTCCCGAGGTGCTGGCGCACCATCTCCGGGTTGGGGATGTTGTCGGGGATCTTGCGCAGGCCATCCATGTCGTCGGAGAACGCCCAGAGCCGCGTCGGAATGGCGGAGAGCGTTTCAAAGGCATGGCGTACCATGGTGGTGCGCGCGACCTCGCCGAACGTGCCAATATGGGGCAGGCCGGACGGGCCATAGCCGGTCGCGAACAACACATAGCCCTTTGCCGGCGCCTGGCCGCCGATTCGTTCCAGGATGCGCTCGGCTTCCTGGAATGGCCATGCGACGGGCGCCGCCTTGGTGGCGGTTTCTAGGCCAGCACTCATGATGAGAGGTCCTGTCGGATGAAATCGCGCGCACGATGCGGCACTTGGCCGGCGCGGTCAACGGAAACGGCCTCTATAATCTGAACATGACAATGGCATCGGCAAGCATTGCGCGACTGAGCGGCCCGGCGCTCGCTTGCGGCGTTCGCCGCGCGGTCTGGCTCGACCCGACCGGTGAGCTCAGCGAGCTGCCGCTCGAAGTCGCGGTCGCGCGGCTGAATGCGGCCGAGGCCCCGCCTTTGGTCTGCCATGCCAGGGCAGTGGCGCGACGGCTCGGCGTCAAGCCTTTCGTGGCGCGCGACCTTTTGGAGCTCTATGCCTTTGTCGAGCCGGCGCGCTTCTGCCTGCCGACCTCGCGCGGGCTTGCAAACGCGCTTGGACTCGGCGCACCAACCTCGCTCGAAGACGAGGCGGCGACCCTGCTCGAGGCGGCCGAAGTTCTTCTGGGCCGTTTGGCGGCGCCCGACGCGCGAGGTGCCGAGGTGGTAGCGCTCGCTGCCGTGATGGCGCGCGCCGGCTGGCTCTGGGGTCCGGCCGTGCTCGAAGCGCTCGCTGCGGGCGGCCACCGACCATCAACCAAATCCGACTCGGCGGGCGGCGCGCTCGGTGCGCTGGCGGTCTGGCAGCGCCTCAAGGAGTGGCAGGAACAGGCGCCTGAACCGGCGGCCGATCATTTCGGTGTCGCGCCGGCCGAGGCCCGCCGGCGCCTGGCGCAGCTGGTCGGGCCGGCAGCAGAGGACCGGCCGCAACAGGGCGACTATGCTTCGGCGGTCTGCGCCGCGTTCGGGCCACGCGACGCGGCGGGGGAGCCGCATGTCGTGCTCGCCGAGGCCGGCACCGGGGTCGGCAAGACACTCGGCTATCTTGCCCCCGCGAGTCTCTGGGCCGAGCGCAATGAGGGCACGGTCTGGCTCTCGACCTATACGCGCAATCTGCAACGTCAGATCGACCAGGAACTCGACAAGCTGTTCCCCGATCCGATCAAGAAGGCCGAGGCGGTCGTCGTGCGCAAGGGCCGCGAAAATTATCTTTGTCTGCTCAACTATGACGAGGCCGTGCATCGGAGTGCGCTCTTGCCGGCCGATCGCATCGCGCTTGGCTTGATCGCGCGTTGGATTCTGGCGAGCCGCGACGGCGACATCCAGGGCGGCGATTTCCCGGCTTGGTTGATCGACCTCTTGGGCGTCCGCCGCACCCTCGGGCTGACCGACCGGCGCGGCGAATGCATCTACGCCGCCTGTACGCACTACCGAACCTGTTTCATCGAAAAGACGCAGCGGCGTGCGCGCACGGCGGAAATCGTCATCGCCAATCACGCTTTGGTCATGGTCCAAGCGGCGCGCGACGCCTATGCCGGCGAGGGCGAACGGCGCCTGCCGATGCGCTTTGTGTTCGACGAGGCGCACCACGTCTTCGATGCGGCGGACAGTGCGTTCTCGGCCCATCTTTCGGGCAGCGCGACGCATGAGCTCCGGCGCTGGCTGCTTGGCCCCGAGCGCGCGCGCGATCTCGGTGGGTCGTCGCCGCGCGGGCGCGGCTTGAAGAGCCGCATCGGCGATCTGATCGCCGATCGGCGCGGCGCGCTTGGCTGCCTAGAGGATACGCTGAAGGCGGCGCGCGCGCTGCCGGGCGAAGGCTGGCTTGAGCGGATCGAGGCGGGCGCGCCGCAGGGGCCGACCGAACGATTTCTCGCGCGGGTCCGGGCCCAGGTGCTGGCGCGCGCGACCGAACCCGATAGCCCTTATGGTCTGGAGGCGCCGGTCTGGCCGCTCGATGAAGCGCTGCCCGATGAAGCCGCTGTGCTCGACGCCGCGTTGCTCGCGCTGGCGCGGCCGATCCGCGCCTTGATCGCGCAGCTCGAGGGCCTGCTCGACGATGAGGCGGCGGCGCTCGAGCGCGAGACGCGCACGCGGATCGAGGCGGTGGCGCGCGGTCTCAAGCGTCGGCTCGAGGAGGCGGTCGAGGTGTGGCGCGCCATGCTGGGTTCGCTGACGGCGCCCCTGGGCTCGGAGGAGGGGGGACCGGCGGGAGCGCCCGAGGGCTTCGTCGATTGGTTCGCGCTCGAGCGCTATGATGGTCGGGCACGTGACATCGGCATGCGACGCCACCACCTCGATCCGACCGTGCCATTCACAAGCGTCGTCCTGGCGCGCGCGCATGGCGTGGCGCTCACCTCGGCGACGCTGCGCGATGGCACCGGCGATCCCGATGCGGACTGGGCGGTCGCCGAAATGCGCACCGGCGCGCGCCACTTGATCCGGCCCGCGTTGCGCGCCGAGGTGCGTTCGCCCTTCGACTATGTCAGGCAAACCCGGGTGTTGGTGGTGAGCGACGTCAAGCGCACCGAGATCGATCGGGTCGCCGCCGCCTATCGCGAGCTGTTCCTCGCCGCGGGCGGCGGGGCGCTCGGTCTGTTCACCGCGATCGAGCGGCTCAAGGCGGTGCATGCCCGCATCGCGCCGGCGCTCGAGGCCCGCGAGATTCCCCTTTGGGCGCAACATGTCGATGCGCTCGACACGGCGACACTGGTCGATATTTTTCGCGCGGAAGAAAATTCCTGCCTGCTCGGGACCGACGCGGTACGCGATGGTGTCGACGTGCCGGGGCGAAGTTTGCGTCTCATCGTATTCGACCGCGTGCCCTGGCCGCGCCCCGACATTCTGCACAAGGCGCGCCGTGCCGCCTTTGGTGGTCGGCTCTACGACGATTTGATCACCCGGCTTCGGCTCAAACAGGCCTATGGCCGGCTGATTCGGCGGGCCAGCGATTCGGGCGTCTTCGTCCTGCTCGACGCGGCGTTTCCGAGCCGGCTTCAAGCCGCGTTTCCGCCTGGTGTCGGGATCGAGCGCGTCGGGCTGGCCGAAGCGGTCGTCGCCACGCGCGGTTTTTTCGCCGAACCATCGAGCCCGGCCCTCTTGCGGCCACCGGCTTGATCTCTTATCTGTGCTGAGGTCGCCGGCGGGTCATCGCCCGATCGGAAAGACAACAAGGGATCGGGACAATGGCGAAGACGGGCAAGGCGAAGACGACCACGAAAAGGAAGCCAAAGGGCGCCAAACGCGGCGCGGTCAGCCATCATGCGGCTCTGATCTACACCATGGTGCTGGTCTCGGCGGCGGACCGCGAGATGAACGACTTCGAAATGAGCTCGATCGGGCAGGACGTGTTGCGCTTGCCCGTGTTCCGCGACTTCGACGAGAACCGGTTGCCGACCGTCGCCGCCGAGTGCGCCGAATTGCTCGATTCCGATGAAGGGCTCGAGAACGTGCTCGACATCATCGCGCAGGCCATGCCCGAGAAACTGCGTGAGACCGCCTATGCGCTGGCTTGTGAGATCGCCGCATCCGACGGCAAGATCACCCAGGAGGAGGCCCGGATCCTCGAAATGGTGCGCCACCGGCTCGGGCTTGGTCGGCTGGTCTCCGCGGCGATCGAACGGGGCGCCCGCGCGCGCGCGATCAGGCTCTGAAATAGGGTCTGATTAACCAAAGAACTCAAGCTCTTCTTAAAGCTTTCTTAAGCGGCGCGGACCGAGACTCCCGGCGCAGCCACGGATCGGCTTGAACGCCGCCGTCATTCCTTTTCCCGTGGCGCCCGGGTGCCAATGGACGTTAGCAAGCTTTCGCTGTTCGAGGCCTTGACCGAGCGCATGCAATGGCTTGGCCAGCGCCAGCACGTGCTCGCGCAGAACATCGCCAATTTGAACACGCCAGGCTACCGCGCACGCGACCTCAGGGAATCGGATTTCGCGCGCATGGTCGGGCGCTCGCACCGCGGTGTCACGCTCGCCTCGACCAGTGGCGCCGCGCTCGGCAGCGCAGGCCTGCAACGCGGCAAGGCCTATGAGGTGATAACCGATCCGGCGCCAGGCGAATCGACGCCGTCTGGCAACGCCGTCATGCTTGAAGACCAGTTGATGAAGGTCGCCGACACCCAGGCCGGCTATCAGACCGCGATCAGCCTCTACAAGAAGCATCTCGCGCTTTTACGTATGGCGCTTGGCGGGCGCTGAGGAAGGCCGCGATGGACATCACCAAGATTCTTGACGTCTCGTCTTCCGGCATGCGGGCTCAGACCGAGCGCATGCGCGTGATCGCCGAAAATCTGGCCAACGCCAACTCGACCGCCAGCGAGCCGGGGGGCGAGCCCTACCGGCGCAAGGTCGTCTCCTTCCGCAGCGTGATGGACGGCGCGCTCGGCGTCGAACGGGTTGAGATCGACAAGATCGAAGGCGACCAGCGGCCGTTTAGCCGCCGTTTCGATCCGGGTCATCCGGCCGCCGATGCGAGCGGCTATGTCATGATGCCGAACGTCAACTCGCTGATCGAGATGGTCGACATGCGCGAGGCGCAGCGTAGCTATGAGGCCAATCTGAGCATGGTCACGGTCGCCAAGGACATGCTCCGGCGCACCATCGACCTGCTGCAATAAAGGCGGCCCGGTCGGGGCCTTAAGCGCCGCACGCGGCCGACATTTCATGATCCGAGCGAGGAACCGATAGCATGGACATAAAGGCAGCCAACGCCGCCTTGGCCTACGCCGCCCGATTGAGCCGGCCGGATGCGGCCGCCAAGAGCGCGATCGAATCGCGGGCTTCGGCGCAGAGCGACGGCTTTTCGAACATGGTCAAGTCGGCGATCGAAGACACCGCGCAAACTCTGAAGAAAAGCGAGACGCTTTCCAGTCAGGCGCTGGTCAACCCTGCCGATCTCGGTCAGGTCGTCACCGCGGTCGCCAGCGCCGAAGTCACGTTGCAGACCGTGGTCGCGGTCCGCGATCGGGTCGTGCAGGCCTACCAAGACATCCTTCGCATGCCGATCTGAGGCCTGCGGTGGAAGCTCCGGAGGTTCTCGAGATCGGCCAGAGCGCGCTCTGGACGATGTTGAAGATCGGCGCGCCGGTCATGGTGGTGGCGCTCGCGGTCGGTCTGGTCATCTCGCTGGTCCAGGCACTCACGCAGATCCAGGAGATGACCCTCACCTTCGTGCCGAAAATCGTCGCCATCGTCGCGGCGCTCGTCCTGTTCCTACCGTTCATGCTGTCGTCCCTTACCGGCTACACGCAGAGCCTGTTCGAGCGCATCGCGAGTGGCGGCGGATGATGCGAGTCACGCACGCCGCCGGCACGGATTAGCGCGGGAGATCGCGCGGTGCTTGCCGCGTTCCTTCAGGGCGAGCTGTTCGGCTATTTCCTCGTGTTCGCGCGCTTGGGTGCCGCCATCATGCTGCTGCCGGGTTTCGGCGAGGGCTTCGTCTCGCCGCGCATCCGCATCCTGCTCGCATTGGCGATCACCTTCGCGGTCATGCCGCTTGTCGCCGACGGTTTGCCGCCCTTGCCGGGCGACATTCTCGGCCTGGTCGTCATCCTGTTCGGCGAAATCCTGATCGGCCTGTTCATCGGTACGCTGGCGCGCATTCTGCTCGGCGCCCTGCAAAGCGCCGGCGCCCTGGTTGCCAATTTCACCAACCTGAGCGCGGCACAAGTGTTCGACCCGTCGGCGGCGGGCATGACCACGCTGCCGGGCAGTTTTCTCAATTTGATGGCATTGGTCCTGATTTTCGCGACCAATCTCCATCATGTCATGCTGGCCGCCTTGGTCGATTCCTACGGCGCGTTTCCCGCCGGCACGGCGCCGCCGCTTGAGGATTTCGCCGAGTCCGCGAGCCGATTGGTCGCCGATGGCTTCGCGCTCGCTTTGCAGCTTTCGGCGCCGCTTCTCGTGGTGACCATGATCATGCAGATCGGCCTTGGTCTGCTGGCGCGCCTGATGCCGCAGATGCAGGTCTTTTTTGTCGCCATGCCGCTTCAAATCTTGCTCGGCCTCGCGGTCTTCGCGGTCACGCTGGCGGCCGTGATGCGCTGGTATCTCGACCGGTTCGCCGAGCCGTTCGCCATGTTCGCGCCGGGCTGAGCCATGGCCGACGATCGCGAAGACTCGCAAAAAACCGAAGAGCCGACACAAAAGCGGCTCGACGACGCGCGCAAGCGCGGCCAGGTCATTCATTCGCGCGAGGTCGCCAACTGGCTCATGCTGACGGCGGCCGCCATCGTCGTCGTGGCGCTGGCGCCCGGGCTCATGAGCGATCTCGGCAACGTGCTGCTACCGTTCATCGAGCGCCCGCATACGATCAGTGTCGGCGCCGATGGCTCGATAGAAGGCCCCGGGCTCGCGCTCCTATCGGTGTTCCTCCCGCTCGCCGTCCCCTTTGGCGTGTTGCTTATCGCGGCGCTCGCGAGCGGCTTCTTGCAGCATGGCTTCATCATCTCGAGTGAATCGATCAAGCCAAGCTTCGAGAAAATCTCGCTCAAAAAGGGCTTCCAGCGGCAATTCTCGATGCGGGCATTGGCCGAATTCGCGAAGAGCCTGATCAAACTGGTCGTCGTGGCGGGCGTCTCGGTCATCGCGGTATGGCCGGAAATCGATACCATCGAGCGGCTGATCGCGATCGGCACCACCGGCATGCTCGATGCCCTCCAGGAACTGGTCATGCGCCTGATGATCGGGGTCTGCGCGATCCTGGCCGCGATTGCCGCGCTTGATTATTTCTTTCAGCGCCACCAGTTCCTCAAACAGCTCCGCATGACGCGCGAAGAGGTCCGCGAGGAGTACCGCCAGTCGGAAGGCGACCCCCATGTCAAGGCGCGCATCCGTCAGCTTCGTCAAGAGCGCGCCAGACGGCGCATGATGGCGGCGGTGCCGAGCGCCGATGTGGTGGTCACCAATCCGACCCACTATGCGGTTGCGCTCAAATATGATCAGGCGAAAATGAACGCGCCGCGGCTCGTCGCCAAGGGCTCGGACCTTGTCGCGCACCGTATTCGCGAGGTCGCCAAGCAGAACAACGTGCCGATCGTCGAGAACGCGCCGCTTGCTCGTGCGCTGCACGCCGGTGTCGAGTTGGACGAGGAAATTCCCGCCGAGCACTACAAGGCGGTGGCCGAGATTATCGGCTATGTCTGGCGCCTAAAGGGCAGAATGAACCCCCATGCACAGCCCCGTTGAGCGGTTCGATGACTTGCCGGAACGGCAGGAGCGCGCTAACCATCACACCGTGGCCGGACCGGTGATTCATTCCCCCGTGGCGCAGCCTCGCCGCCGTCGCGTCGCCCTTCCCGCGCTTTTCTGGTGCGGCGTGGGCAGCGTTCTGGCGGGCGGCTTGGCGGCCCTAGGCCTTGCCGTACCCGGCTTGAGCGCGCTTGGCTGGGCCGGCGTTGCCGCCGCGGTCGGCGCGGCCGTCGCGGCGTTCGCGTTACCCCGCAATGCCGCGCGCCGCGCGGGCGTCACGCAAATCGCCGAGGCCCTAGCGAACAGCACCCAAGGCTGGTACGTGGCCGGCAGCGACGGGCGCCCCGCGTTCGCCAATGCCGCCTATCGGCGCTTGCTCGACATCGACGAAGCGGTCGAACCACCGGAGCCCCGTGCGCTCCTCGATGGGCACTATGCTGACCCGGGGGGCGAGATCATCATCGATCTGCCACTGCGCAACGGTACGACGCGACGCCTTGCCTTTTGGCCGGAGATGGCCTCGGACACGGCCGAAGCCGGCGTGCTGGCGTGGCGTGTGCGCGAGGCCGGCTCGGAGCCGGGCGCGTTCGATCGCCATTTGTCGGCGTTCGTCGTGCGCCTGCTCGACGCGGCCCCGATCGGCTTGTTCGCGACCGACGCGGAGGGTCGCTTCACCTTCGTCAACGAGCGGCTTTCGACGCTGCTCGGCGTGCCACGACGCTCGCTGATCGCCGGCGCGGCGTCGTTCGCCGATTTCGTCGTCCACAAGGAAGGCAAGGGCGCCGAGAGCGGCGCCCGCGATGGAACCAGCTTCGTGGTCGACCGGCTGGTCGATTTGCGTCAGGGCGATGGCGGTCAGGCGCGTGCCTTACTCAGCCTGTGCTCGCTCAGGGAGCCAGGCGATGGTCCGGTCATCGGCCTGGTACGCGACCTCGGCGCGGCCGTTGGCCGGCACTCCACCGATGCGGTCGAGCGTCTGCGGGCGCTGTTCGAGAATTCGCCGATCGGGATCGCGGTTCTCGATCGCGACGGTGTCATCATCGAGTGCAACGCGGCGGTGTCGCGCTTCTTGGCGCCGGAAGGCGCCAGTCCTGTCGGGCAACGCCTCGCCGAATTTCTCGACGAGCCCGATCGCAACGAGGTCAGCGCTTCGCTTGCCGCCATCCTGGTCGGCGAACGCAGGCGCATGCCGCTCGAGGTTCGATCGCGCAGCCGGCGCGACGCGGTCGCCTCCATTTACGCCAGCCGCATCGAGGAGTACGAGGGCACGGTGCAGGGCCTGATCTTGCACATGATCGACACCAGCGAGCAAAAGAACCTTGAGCTGCAATTCGCCCAGGCGCAGAAGATGCAGGCGATTGGACAGCTCGCGGGCGGTATCGCGCACGATTTCAACAATCTGCTGACCGCGATCATCGGCTTCTGCGACCTCCTGCTGATGCGCCATCAGGCTGGCGATCACTCGTTCGCCGATATCATGCAGATCAAGCAGAACGCGAGCCGCGCCGCCAATCTGGTGCGTCAGCTGCTTGCCTTCTCGCGCCAGCAGACCCTGAAGCCGACCGTGCTTTCGGTCACCGACGTGCTCGCCGAACTGTCGAACCTGATCCGTCGCCTGATCGGCGAGTCGATCGAGCTCAAGGTCGTGCATGGTCGCGACGTGGCTCTTATCAAGGCCGACCAAGGCCAGCTCGAGCAGATCATCGTCAACCTCGCGGTCAACGCGCGTGACGCCATGGCTGAGGGCGGCACGCTCACGGTCCGGACGCGGAACGTCGGTCGCGTCGAATCCGCCACGCTCGGCCACGAGCTGTTGCCCGCCGGCGACTACATGCTGATCGAGGTCACCGACACCGGCGTCGGCATTCCGAAGGAGCACATCGGCAAGATCTTCGAGCCGTTCTTCACGACCAAAGGGGTCGGCGCCGGCACCGGCCTCGGGCTCTCGACGGTCTATGGCATCGTCAAACAGTTCGGCGGCTATATTTTTTGCGAGAGCGAAGTCGGCCAGGGGACGGCGTTCTCGATCTTCCTGCCGCAGCATCGGGGCGCGCGGACCGAGGCGCCGTTATCGACGCCCGCCGCGGAGCGCGTGTCGGATTCGGTCGACCTGACCGGACGCGGCACGATCCTGCTGGTCGAGGATGAGGCGCCGGTGCGCATGTTCGGCGCGCGTGCGCTGCGCAACAAGGGCTATACCGTGCTCGAAGCCGATAGCGGCGAGGCGGCGCTCGACGTGATCAATTCGACGCGCCAGCCGATCGATCTTCTGATCACCGACGTGGTTATGCCGCGCATGGACGGCCCGACGCTGACCAAGCAGGTCAGAACCCGGCTGCCGACTCTGAAGGTGATCTATATTTCGGGCTATGCGGAGGACGCCTTTCGCAACAACGTCGGCGCCGATATCAATTTCCTGCCGAAGCCCTTCAGCCTCCGACAGCTTGCCAGCAAGGTCAAGGAAGTGATGCTCGGCACCGCGGCGTGAGCCGCGAGCCGAGATCAGCGCGGCGTAAGGCGAAACGAAATCAGCACGGCGTGAGCCGCGAGGAAGCCGTCATGGCGTTGGCGGCGCAACCACGGTGGTGCCATCCCAGGCCTGTTCGGCGCGGCGCGGCGGGCGCGTCGAAAGACCGACCGCGCGCATTCTGAACTCGACGTTCGCGAGATCCTCGGCGAGCGCCTTTGCCGCGGCCGAAAAATCCGCAGCCCCGGGTGGCAGGGCGATCAGGCCATAAAGGTGTGACTCGCCATAGCGCTCGCGCTCGACGGTACCGAGCAAGAGGGGCGGGCCAGCCTCATCCCCCAGCCTGTGTCCGAGATCCCAAACATGCAGGACGTAGCGGCCGCTTTCGCTCGGTTTGACCATGACCAGGGCCTCGCGCCGGCCTTCCCAAAAACGGGCAAGCACCGGCCGGGCGGTCCGGTCGCTCGGCGTCGAACCGGTGACTAGGTCGGCCGCCGCGACGAGGTCCCAGTGTGGCGGGCGCGCCCAGCCGCCGGCTTCGAGGCGGCGTGCCGCCTCGGCTGGAACGCCGGCGATTTGCACGTTGATCGGCTCTTCGGGGCCCCCTGTGAAGTCGACGCGGTAGGCCGGCAGAGCGAGCCAGCCGGCGCCCCGCCATGATGCCGTGTCGATCACGATGACGCGGTCCTTGGGCGCGAGGCGCGCGATTCGCGTGTCGTGGCCGCTCACGGCGTTGACCGTGCCGGCGGCCAGCAGGGCAATCAACCCAACCCAGCCCAAGATGCTGCTCAAGCCGCGCTCGACTTGTGGCAAATGGCGCCAGGTCGCTGTCATCAGGATCAGAAGCGCGGCGATGCCGACCAAGAAGCCGCCGGCCAGTCCGGTGACATAAAGCCACCCCAGATAGAGCTGGGCGATACTGAGCACGCTGATGAAACCGAACGCGGCCGCGAAGCCGGCGAGCTTTAGCCCGACCGATTGGACCCGCTGCGTGGCGAGGAGCGCGAAATAGCCGAGGATGGTGACGGAGATCGCGGCGTGCCCCTCGGGCAGCGCACCGCTCGCGGCCAGGATCGCGCCATCGGCCGCGCGGACCTCGGCGGTGAAGCCGATCAGGCTGGTCGAGGCGAAGGCGATGCCGGTGGCCAGCACCCAATAGCTGGCGACCAGCCAGGCCCGGCGGATCAAGAGCGCCAGCAGAACCACGCCGCACATGGCGAGGATCACCGGGGTTTCGCCGAACGCCGAGACCACCGCCATGAGGTCGTCGGCCCACGGATTGCGCAGGCCGGTCAAGGCGTCGAACACGGCGCCATTGGCGTTGGCGATCGGGTCGTCGGCCGCGACCGCGCGGACCAGCGCCACCAGCCCGGCGAACAGACCGAGCGTGGCGAGCCAAAGCGACGCCATGCCAAACACCTCAAGCCGTTCGCGATCGAGCAAATAAACCAAGGCGCGCGCACCATGCCGAACGCCCGGCCAACGCGAGGCGGCTTCGGCGTGAGTCCAGGCCGAGAGCCGATCGACCGTCTGCGGGCCGAACAGGATTGATAGGCCGCGGGCCCGCTTGGCGAGCCAATAGACGGCGAAGGCGATTGCGCCGACGATCACCACGAGTGCCACCAGCCGCCCGGTCACCGCGCCCGAGAAACGCAGCCCGACGCCCACGATCATGCCCGGCACGAGGTGAAACGCGGCCGCGAGGACGGCCGATAGAACATTGTAAAAGAAAAATTTTCTGGTTGGGACGTTCATCATGCCGGCGATCATCGGCACGATCGGGCGAATCTGTCCGATCAGGCGAGCGAGCAGCAGCGCCTTGCCCGTGTGGCGGTTGATCAGGCGCTCCGCGAAGTCGATCGTCTTCTGACGCTTCTGGAAAAAGCGCAAAGCGAGAATCCGGTCGCGATAGCGCCGCCCCACCCAATAGCCGAACGCATCGCCGGCCACGCCACCGAGCACCAGCGAGGCCGCGGCGATCGAGAGCGGCACGCTGCCCTGGCCGACCAGCACGCCGACGCCGAACAAGAGGACCGTGCCGGGAATGAAGAACCCGATGACCAGCAGGGTCTCGACAAAGGCGATCAAGAACGTCGCCACGCCGGCCAAATGCGCGTGCGCGGCGATCCAGTCGAGAACGGGCTGGGCCCAATCGGTCATGTCGCGGTCGACGCTAAGTGCAACGGAAAGCCTCGCTGGCCAGGCCAGTGGTGCGACGCTAACGGATGCTACCTTCCGTTAGTCGAATCGCACCACCAGCCCATTGATCTGGTGGTCCGATTCACCAGACGCTTGGGAACCAAGCGTCTGGATCGGACCACTAGGGAGGCGCGCCGCGCTGGGGCGGGGCAAGGCACGCTTGCGCTGCACGGCGTCGCAGCATGCCATTGCCGGCGCCCCCGCTCAACCGCCCTCAGCGGCCCACACCAGCCCAGAACAAGTATCGAACAGAGGCGAGAAAGGCCCATTGGAGCCTTCAGTTAACCGCCCCTCTTGCATTCCAGAACAAAACCGGTACAGTGGCCGCATTGCACTTGCGTACAACCCAAGGGATGATGGAGAGCCAAATGGCGGACACGGCGCTGCGCCTCGTCGAGAAGGGTGGCATGGACAAGCAGAAAGCATTGGATGCGGCGTTGAGCCAGATCGAGCGCGCCTTCGGCAAGGGCTCGGTCATGCGGCTCGGCCAACATGACAAGGCGGTCGAGATCGAGGCGATCCCGACCGGTTCGCTTGGGCTCGATATCGCACTTGGTATTGGCGGGCTGCCGCGCGGGCGGGTCGTCGAAATCTATGGTCCGGAAAGCTCGGGCAAGACGACGCTGGCGCTCTCGGCCATCGCCCAGGCCCAGAAGCTCGGCGGCATCTGCGCGTTCGTCGACGCCGAGCACGCGCTCGACCCGAGCTATGCGCGGAAGCTCGGCGTCAAGGTCGAAGACCTCTTGATCTCGCAGCCGGACGCGGGCGAGCAGGCGCTCGAGATCACCGATACGCTGGTGCGCTCCGGCGCGATCGATATCGTGGTGATCGATTCGGTTGCCGCCCTCGTGCCGCGCGCCGAGCTCGAAGGCGAGATGGGCGATTCCCATGTCGGCCTCCAGGCTCGCCTGATGAGCCAGGCGCTCCGGAAGCTGACCGCCTCGATCGCGCGCTCGAACACCTGCGTCA
>CAMDDO010000049.1 GCA_945892755.1 Rhizobium sp. Q54
AGTCGGCCAGCCAATGGTTCGCGCGCCACCGTTATTCGACTTTGGTTGGCTTTTCGGTGCTGGCCGGCATGTTGGGCGCGATCATCGGCCAGGCGCCGATGGCGGCGCTGGTTGGGGTGATCGGCTGGCGCACGGTGGCGTTTGGCTTCGCCGCGCTTTCGCTGCCGATCGCGTTCATTTTGCTGCTCTCGGGTCGCGCGCGTCCACCCGATGCCGAGACGCCGCCGCGCCTCAAGGAACTCTTCGCCATGCTCGGCGAGGCCGCGCGTTCGCGCCAAGTCTGGCTCGCGGGTCTCAACAATCTCGGCACCACCGCGCCGGTCGTCGCGTTCAGCCTGTGGGGCGTCGCCTATTACATGCAGGTGTTCGGCCTGTCGCGGCCGGAGGCGGCGACTTATGGCTCGGCAATCCTGGTTGGCTGGGCGATCGGCTCGCCGATTATTGGCTATATCTCGGCACACATGCGCCGGCGCCGGCCGGTGACATTGATCTGCTCGACCGCCGGCGTCATGTTGTGGCTGCTGATCGTCTTCGTGATGCCCGATCTGCCACGCGCCACGCACTACGCTTTGCTGTTTGCACTGGGTTTCGCAAGCGGCCTCGTCTCGGTCACCTTTTCGCTCGCCGCCGAGCACGGTCCGCCGCGCGCGCCAGGTGTTTCAAGCGCGATGGTCAACACGCTCGTGATGGGCGGCGCGGCACTCTCCCAGGGCATTGTCGGCGTGGTGCTCGACGCGCAATGGGATGGCACGATGCGCGCCGGCATTCGCCTCTATGACGAGGATGCATTCGATATGGCGTTTCTGCTTTTGCCCGCGATGGCAGGCGGCGGGTTGCTGGCAGCGTGTTTCGTGCGCGAGACCTATTGCAGGCTCAAGGGCGAAGCCGCCCCCCATGCGGCCCTGGCCGATTCGGAGGCGCCATGAGCGAGGCGAAACGTGCGCTATTGCGCCGCCTGTTCAACGCGGCTGTGGCGGCGGCGGCACCGGAAATTTGCGTGCCGGCGCATTTGCCCGCGCCGCCCAAGGGCCGCACCATCGTGGTTGGCGCCGGCAAAGGCGCGGCCGCGATGGCGCGCGCGGTCGAAGATCATTGGCAGGGACCGCTCGAAGGGCTTGTCGTCACGCGCTATGGCCATGGCGTGCCGACCGGGCGCATCAAGGTGATCGAGGCCGCGCACCCGGTGCCCGATGCCGCCGGGCGTGAAGCCGCCGCGCGTGTGTTGCAATCAGTGCAGGGCTTAACCGCCGACGATCTGGTGCTGTGCCTGATTTCGGGCGGAGGCTCGGCCTTGCTCGCGCTCCCGGCCGAAGGCGTGACGCTCGACGATAAGCGCGCCGTGACCGGCGCCCTGCTCCGCTCCGGCGCGACCATTCACGAAATCAACGCAGTACGGAAACATCTCTCGGCGATCAAGGGGGGACGGCTCGGCGCGTCGGCCTTTCCTGCGCACGTCGTTACCATCGTGATTTCGGACGTGCCGGGCGATGATCTCTCGGTCATTGCTTCTGGCCCGACCGTGCCGGACCCATCGACCTTCGCTGATGCACGCGCGGTGCTCGCGAAATACCGCATCGCGCCGCCGCCGAGCGTGATGCGTCATCTCGAAGCGGCGCACGAAGAAAGTCCGAAACCCGGCGATCCTCGCCTCGCGCGCGCGGAAGCAAGGCTTGCCGCAACACCAGCCGGTGCGTTGCAAGCCGCTGCGACGGCTGCGCGGGCCGCCGGCTATGAGCCGGTCGTTCTGGGCGACGCGATCGAGGGCGAGGCACGCTTGGTCGCCGTCGATCATGCGATGCGCGCCATGAGCGCGTCACCCGGCACCGCTTTGATCTCGGGCGGGGAAACGACAGTCACGGTCAAGGGCAAGGGTCGTGGCGGGCGCAATGCCGAATTCGCGCTCGGCCTGGCACTCGCGCTCGATGGCCGCGCCGGCATTCATGCCATTGCCTGCGATACCGACGGGATCGACGGCACGGAAGACAATGCCGGCGCGATCATCACGCCCGATACGCTTGGCCGGGCACGGCGGCTCGGCCTCGATGCCAGCGCCAAACTGGCCGAAAACGATGCCTATGGCTTCTTCGCCGCACTCGGCGATCTGGTGATGACCGGCCCGACGCGGACAAACGTTAACGATTTTCGCGCCATTCTGATCGATGCGGGCTAGGATCCACGCGATTCACCAGGAACCCATGCAATCATGATGCGTCGTCGCAAAGCCAAGATTGTCGCCACGCTCGGGCCGGCGAGTTCGGACGCCGCAACCATTCGCGCCCTGTTCGATGCCGGGGTCGACGTGTTTCGTCTCAATTTCAGCCACGGCGCGCATGAAGCGCACCAAGCGCGGGTCGATGCCATCCGGGCGATCGAACGTGAAGTCGCCCGACCGATCGCCATTCTCGCCGATTTGCAAGGGCCCAAGCTCCGCGTCGGCGCTTTTCAATCGGGCAAGGCGCAGCTCAATCCCGGCGCGCGCTTTCGCCTTGATCTCGACCAGACGCCGGGGGATGCAGTGCGTGCGCCATTGCCGCACCCTGAGATCTTCGCGGCCCTGAAGTCCGGCACGGAGGTACTGCTCGACGATGGACGTATCCGCCTCAGGGTCGAGTCGAACGGGCCGGACTTCGCCGAGACCGTCGTGCTGGTTGGTGGCGAGATTTCCGACCGCAAGGGCGTCAACCTGCCGCGGCTTTCGCTCCCGGTCTCGCCGTTGACGCAGAAGGACCGGCGCGACCTTCATTTCGCGCTCGACCTTGGCGTCGATTGGATCGCGCTTTCGTTCGTGCAGCGGCCCGAGGATGTCGCCGAAGCGAAGAAGCTGATCCAGGGCCGCGCCAATGTGATGACCAAACTCGAAAAACCGGCGGCGCTCGCTCAACTCGATGAAATCATCGAGCTATCGGATGCGCTGATGGTGGCGCGCGGCGATCTCGGCGTCGAGCTCGACCCTGAAGACGTGCCGATCGAACAGAAGCGCATCGTGCGCGACTGCCGGCGTGCCGGTAAACCTGTCGTGGTCGCGACACAGATGCTCGAATCGATGATCCGCGCGCCGGCGCCGACCCGCGCCGAGGCCTCGGATGTCGCCACCGCCGTCTATGATGGGGCGGATGCGCTGATGCTCTCGGCCGAGACCGCGTCGGGCGCCTATCCACGCGAAGCGGTTGCCATGATGAATCGCATCATCGAGCGGGTCGAACGCGACCCCAGCTATCGCCGCCAAATCGAGAGCCAACACGCCGACCCCGAGGCGACCGCGGCGGACGCGATCACGGCCGCCGCGTCGCAGGTCGCCGCCACCATCAAGGCGGCCTGCATCGTGACCTATACGAGTTCGGGCTCAACGGCGCTACGGGCGGCACGCGAGCGCCCTTCCGTGCCAATATTGGCGCTGACACCATCGCCAACGACCGCGCGCCGACTGGCGCTAACCTGGGGCGTGCATTGCGTCCAGACCGAGGACGCGCGAAGCTTCACCGAAATGGTCGAGAAGGCCGCGAAGGTCGCGCTCGAACAAGAGATCGCCAAGCCCGGCGAGCGCATTGTTGTGACGGCTGGCGTTCCCTTCGGCACACCGGGCGCGACCAATATCCTCCGCATCGCCTGGGTTGGGGGCTGACGCGCTCTTTGCCAGCGCCGGCTCATATCTCGGTAGTGTCCTAATTTGAGTTGCCTCAATGGAACGACTCGTCAAAGGGTGCTTCTTCAGGACGGCATCGCTGAGTGAGATTTGTGCCTGCCTCAACTTGCTGCTTCTCAGAAGCTTCGCAATTGACCCGCGTAAAATAACAACGGACACTGTCGCTCGTTCGGTAGCAGAAAAGATCGTTCTCCGTAACCCCGGGCAGTACAAGAAAAGCTAAAACAAGGGCGGCCCCGGCAACAATTAAAGCAAAAACGCCTACAACCAGTCCATATCCTGCCAGATCTCTATCTGAAACCTTCATTTTTGTTTTGCCTCCACCACAATAGCCGCCCGTACAGCCTTCGCCGGCCCCGTAATGCCGCCTATATGTAGCACGGCAAAGAACCGGCGCTTGGTGCTGCCCTCGATGGGTGAGGACCACGCATAGGCCCGCTTGGCCTTCGGGTGGCCGGCAAGGTCGAATACGTGAACGATGCCCTGCCAGACTGCCTTGCCGTCATGGCGTTCATCAACCGGCACCGATTGAACAAGCGTTGCCGTGCCGCCGTGCTGAGCTTCGACGGCGCGTTTAAGTTCGGTGGTGCTGACTTCGCTCATATGCGCCAGTGTAGTATGGTTTCACCACGCGGTCTTTCCGCACTTCGCAACACCTCCCCTCGGACAGCCTTGACAGGCCGGGTTGGAGTTGATGGGCCATAGAAGTTGCCGCTTCTGTGGCCCATATTTCTGTTGTTTATTCGATTGCTTCGAGGCCGAGCGGCAGTGGCAGCGTGTCTCCCCGGCGGGGCATCGTCTGATCCACCATGTGCAAGAAGCGTTGCCATCCGTAGCCATTAGCGATGGCAAGACGCTGAAGCATCATCAGTGAATGTAGATGTTGCGCCAACATCGGATCACCGACATCTTCGGTCAGCCATTGATGCATTCTGTCTGGCCGATGGCCCTTCTCGTTCTTTGGCGTTCTTGATCTCAATTCATGTAGAAGCCCGGGCGCGATGCGGTCGAACACCAAATTATTTGTATAATGACCGACAACGCTATAGCGGTTTTTTGCCATACCAGGCCATTTCCATCCCTTTAGTTTGTAGATGTTCTCGTAAAATTCATCAGGAAACTTCTTCACCCACGAGGCTAACTCCGTGCGGATTATCAGTGCCAAGTATTGTTGAAGGGCGTTCTGCGGTCGGACCCTTTCATAGCCCGTCGCCTCATCAACCAGAGCGACAATGCCAGTCTTGGCCAGCGCCCGGGTCAGAATTTCTGCCTTTTGAGCCTTCGTCAGCTGTTGCCTCTGTAGGGCGCCAGCTTCCCGCGCTCTCAACCAGATGTTGCACACTTCGACCAAAATTGAAGCGTCATAGCCACGAATGAGCCGTTCGCCGTCAACATAATCAATCGGCGCAAGGGGCCCACCCAACAAATCCTTATTGATAAAGGACTTTAGTTGTCTGGGGGCGAGGAAGAGGGGCACAGGGGCCCCTTCTTCTGAAGCCGCCTTTTTCAATCGCTTTGAGGCACCGCTGCGTGTTCCGAGAATCGCGTTTGTGATGCCATTCTCCGAAAGTACCCGCTGGATGCCATTGGGCCCCTCGATAACGGCACACGGCAGTTTCATCCCCGCAAGATCGAGAATGCTCCTATAGCCCTCCAACACGCGAGGAATAGGGGAAGTCACCGCGCGCTCCGCCCATCTTTTCTTGGCTGCCTCGGAGGCGATCGCGGATCGCTCGGCTGGGCTCAACGCGGCAGCTCGCGCATGGCCGCCCTTCGCCGAAATATCGCCGCGTACTTGGTTTTCTGAGTTTGAATCGTCCATGTGGTCCTCGCTCGATTTAGCAGGCATCGAGAAGATAATGCTTGCCTCGGGCGCTGGCAAGCATTATTGTGCAAGCACAAAGCCGGGGACAATCATGAACCGTTTATCGCTCGCCCGTCGCACTCAGATCATCAACTGCTTGGTTGAAGGCAACTCCATCCGCTCAACCGAGCGCATGACCGAGACGCACCGCGACACGGTCTGCCGCTTGCTGGTCGAAGTCGGGGAAGGCTGCGCCAAAATCATGAACGAGCGCATGCGCGATCTATCGTGCCGCCGCGTCCAGGTCGATGAGATTTGGTCTTATGTCGGCAAGAAGCAGATGCACTTGAAGCCGGGCGAAGATCGCTCGCGCCTTGGCGATATGTGGACGTTCGTGGCGCTGGACCCGGATACCAAGTTGGTCCCGGCCTACCGCGTCGGGAAGCGCACCAGGCCCCACGCTGTCGCCTTTATGGCCGATCTTTCCGGGCGTCTCGCTAACAAGGTGCAGCTTTCGTCCGATGCGCTGAATACCTACGTTGACGCCGTTGAACAGGCCTTCGGTGCCGGCGTCGATTACGGTCAGGCGGTTAAATTTTACGATGCGGAACTTGTTGGTCCCGGTCGGTACGCGCCCCCTCGCGTCGTGAGCCAAACTAAGCATGTGGTCGCCGGGAACCCCGACCAAGCGCATATCTCAACCAGCCTTGTAGAGCGTCAAAACCTCACGATGCGTATGTCCATGCGCCGGTTCACGCGGCTAACCAATGCTTTCAGCAAGAAGGTCGAGAACCTACAGGCGGCTGTTGCCTTGCACTTCGCGTATTACAACTTTGTGCGCATGCACAAGACCATCCGCATGACCCCAGCGATGGCGGCAGGTGTCGAGCCGTCGCTGTGGTCTATTGAGGAACTGGTGGACCGAGCATCAAATTAGGACACTACCCATATCTCCTGCGATTTCAGCCGCGCCTTTAGCCGCTGCATGATCTCAGGCGCGTTCTGCAGATGCGGGTGGACTTTGAGCGCCCGCTCGATAGCGTCGATTGCCTTCGGGGCCTCCTCGAGTTCGGAATAGATCAGGCCGAGACCAAACAACGCGCCGAAGTGGCGCGGCTCGAGCGCGAGCGTCTTCTCGCAATCGGCAATCGATTTCGTATACTCGCCCATTAGGAAATAGAGCGTCGCGCGCTTGTTCCAGCCTTCGGCGAAATTCGGCAACGCCTCGATCACCGCATTGAAATGGCTTAACGCGGCGCCGAATGATTGCATTTGCATGTGAAACGAGCCTTGGCGCAGCAGCTGATCAATCTCGTCGCTGCCGGATTCCATCCAAATGCCCCAGATCGCCTGCTCGGCCGTACCGACCGTATTCAGATCGCTGGCGTCCTTGAGTTCATCGAACAGCGGTGGAAGGCGCGGATCGTTCTGATCGGCGCGGGCCGGCGCGGCCAAGGGGGCGCCGAGGACAAGCGCAAGCCAGAGAAGTGCGAGTGCGTATTTCATGGCCTATCATAGGCCGATCGGCCCGCCGGGTGAACCGGCGCAGCAGGCTTTAGCCGCCGGCCGATCCGGGCGACCAATTGGCGTCCCCAGCGGCACGACGTAGAACACGCCGAAACGCCGGCACCACGCCCTGCGGAACGACAAGCACGAAAACCAGGAGAATCGCGCCCAGTATTAGGTTTGTGTCAATGGTCTGCTGGGTGCCGAGTTCGACCGCGGCGAAACCTAGAACCAGGGCGCCGAGAATTGGCCCGACCAACGTGCCCAGGCCGCCGACCACCACCCAGATGATGATCTGCGCGCTGAAGCCAAGATCGAACACGTGCGGGTCGATGAACGAATTCCAGTTCGCGAACAGAATGCCGCCGAGCGCCGCTATGAAGGCACCGATCGCGAAGGTGTAGAGCTTGTAGCGTCGCGTGTCGTAGCCGAGGAGTTCCGCCCTGACCTCATTCTCTCGCACCGCGACGACGGCGCGGCCGAACGGCGTGACGAGCAGCCAGCGCAAGCCGAAATAGACCGCGAGCAGCATGAGTCCCGTTGCGTAGTACATGTCCTCCGGCCAGAGAAAGCTCGAAACGTCGCCCGGCACGTTGATCGGGGGCAGCGCCGGCATGCCGTTGTAGCCGCCAAGATGGGCGGCGCCGATGCGATATTCGAAACCGGCCGTATGGCCCAGGAATTTGTGAATGGCGAGCGTTACGACCAGCGTGATGACCGCGAGATAGACGCCGCTAAGCCGGCCATAAAACATGAAATAGCCGAGCAGTACCGCGAAGGCGACCGGCACGGCGAGACCGAGAATGATCGCAGCGGTCGAGCCGCCCAGATTGATTGACGCCACCGCATAGGTGTAGCCGCCGAGCCCGAAGAAGGCGGACTGACCGAACGAGAAGATGCCGCCATAGCCCCAGACCCAGGCGAGGCTCAGGGCAAGAATGCCGAATGCGAAATAGAGCGTCAGCTGCAGCGCGACAAAGCTCGGCGCGAAGGCCGGAACGAGGGTCAGCGCGAGCGCGCCAACGATGAGCACCAGCACCATGCCGCGCTTGTTCCAATCGAACAGGCTCACAGCGACCTCCGGAAGAAGCGCCCAGTAATGCCCTGCGGCAAGGCGCGCAGCAGGAGCACCGCGCCGATCAGCAGCGCAACCTCACCCAAGACCGAAGTGGTGAAGAAGGTGACCACCTGGTTGATCACACCGAATGCGCCGGAGGCGCTGACCGTGCCAGCGAGGATCGCTTGGCCACCGCCGATCACGGTGATAAACGCCTTGGCGACATAGGCGACGCCCAAGGTCGGTGAGGCGCCAATCACGGGCGCGAGCACGGCGCCGGCCAGGCCGGTGAGCGCCGCGCCGATGCCAAAAGTCGCGGTGTAGACCGCCGACGGGCTGACGCCCAGCGCACTCGCCATGTTGGCATTCTGCATGGTGCCGCGCGCGATCAGACCGAGTTTCGTGCGTTTCAGCACGATATAGACAGCGACCATCAAGGCAACCGCGACACCGATGACGAAGAATTTGTACTGGCTCTCGGCAATCTCGCCGATTTGGAAATTGCCGAACGGCGTGGAGACGCCCTCCATGGTGTTGCCGAAGATCGTGGTCATCACGCCGGTGATCAGGAGGCTCAAACCCCAGGTGGCAAGCAGCGTGTCCATCATGCGTCCATAAAGGAAGCGCACAACGAGGCGTTCGACGATCACCCCAACGACGCCGACGAAGATCGGCGCGATGATAAACATCGAGACCCAGAGGTTGACGCCGAGTTTCGAGGGCACCAGCACGGCATAGGTGCCAAGCATCAGGAACTCGCCGTGCGCGAGATTGATGACGCGCATCATGCCGAAGATGATCGCGAGCCCGATGCTCATGAGGGCGAGCATCGCGATCATGTTGACGATCTGGATGATGGTGATCGCGGCGACGTCCATGTCAGGCCCGCTTGGCCTCCAACAAAGGCAAGCCCGGAGCCGCATGGGGCTCCGGGCCAGCTCCGAGAAAATCGAGGCTCAACCCTCGGGGATGTATTGCTTGGCCTGATTCGGATCCTTGATCAGGTCGCAGACCGCTGAGGTGTCTGACGGCTCTACGTTCTCGACCTTCTGCACGATCTTGAACTGCCCGCCGGTGACTTCGGTGATGTTGATCGCCATGAACGAGTGATGAGTGGTCGACTGGATCGTCACTTTGCCGCCGGGGCCATCGAACGAGACCGGCGATTCGAGCGCCTCGATGACCTTCTCGCGCTCGAACGAGCCGGCCTTCTCGACCGCCGCCTTCCACAAGTAGAACGCGTTGTAGGTGCAAACCGCAAGCGTGCCGAGTTCAGCGTAATCGGCGCCAAACTTCGCGTGCCATTTGTCGAGGAAAGTCTTGTTGGCCGGGGTATCGACGGTCTGGAAATAGTGGAACGAGGTGACTAGGCCCTCGATCTCCTCGGGCTTAAGAAAGCTCTTCTCCCACGGCCCGAACACCGTCGAATGCAGCGGGATCTTGCCGAGCATGCCGGCCGCCGGCCATTGCCGGTAGAAGCCGATATGCGCCGCGCCGACCAGGCCGGAGACCACCATGTCGGGCTTGACCTGCTGAATCTTGGTAATGGTCGAGGAAAAATCCGCGACGTCGAGCGGGAAGAATTCCGCCGCCACGACCTCGTAGCCCTTTTCCTTGGCGAAACCGTTAAGCCACTTCGAGCAGATCTGGCCATAATTATAATCGGCCCAGATGGTGTAGAGCTTCTTCGCGTTGTACTTCTTCGTCGAGTATTCGAGCGCGGGACCGATCATCTGTGCCGGGGTCTCGGCGTTGACGAACACCGTCTTGTCGCACACGCCGCCCTCATAGAACGTATTGTAGAAGTAGAGCATCTTGTAACGATCGAAGATCGGGCGCACGGTCTCGCGCGACGCGCTCGAAATGCCGCCGAATACGACGGAGACTTTGTCCTGCGTCGCCACGCGCTGCGCGTATTGCGCATAGTTCTGCATGTTCGAGCCGGTGTCGAACGCGGTCAGATCGATCTTCTTGCCCATGACGCCGCCGGCCGCGTTGATTTCTTCGGTCACGAACTTGGCCGCGTCGTCCATCTCCTTGCCGTAAATGCCGTGGCTGCCCGTGCGATCATGCATGGCCGCAACCTTGACAGTGTCTTCGGCCCGGGCCGAGCGAATGATCGCCGGAAAGCCGGCGACCGCCAGGCTACCGGCACCGGTGTATTTGAGAAACCGTCTACGGCTGAGCGACATATCCACCTCCCTTTTGGTTTGTCGTTCCGGCCGGGGGGCTGTCCGCCGGCCAGGTTCATTGGATCCGTTACTTTACGCTGCGCTCGCGGCGGGTGGAAATCGGAATGAGTGTCGAACGAGACCTCGCCGCAGGGCCCAATTGGATCGTATTACGGCGCGATCGGCTCGCGCAATGGCCAATCCGTATCGCGTGCCGGCCCAAGCCGCGTGGGGCGCGGGCCCCCTGTCGCCCAATCGAGCAGTTCGACCGTGTGGAGCACGGGCAGTGCGGTTCCGGCGCCGATTTGCACGTTGCAACCAATATTGCCAGTGGCGACCGCGACGGCCTTGGTGCGCTCGATGTTCGCGACCTTCCGGTCTCGAAGCTCGGCGGAGAGCGTCGGTTGCAAAAGGTTGTAGGTTCCGGCCGAGCCGCAGCAGAGATGACCATCGGGTACGTCTTCGACTCGAAAGCCGACGCGCCGGAGCAAATGCTTCGGCGCTTCGGTGATCTTCTGCCCGTGCTGCAGCGAACACGCCGCGTGATAGGCGATTCGCAATCCGCCAACATCGACGTACGGCCGCAAATCGAGATCGGCAAGGACCTCGCTCACATCGCGCGCGAGACCGGCAATGATGGCGGCGTCCGCCCCAAGGCTCGGATCGTCCCGCAACAGAAAACCATAATCCTTGAGCGTGGTGCCGCAGCCCGATGCGTTGGCGATCACGGCATCGAGCCCTCGTGCGCGCTGCTCGGCAATCAGGGCTCGAACGTTGCGCCGAACATGGGCCAATCCAGCGGCCTCCTGTCCCAAATGATGCGGCAAGGCCCCGCAACAACCGAAATCCTTGACGATCACGACCTCGCAGCCATGGCGCGTCAGCAATTGCACGGTTGCCTGGTTGATCTCGGGCGAAATCACGCGTTGCACGCAACCAGTCAAGAGCGCGACGCGCTTCACGCGCCCGCCCTTCGCCGGAATGACCTGCGCCCGATCCAGGGACGTCGGCGGTGCCGGCGAGATGGCAAGCGTTGCCATGGTGCCGATGCGTCCGGGAACCAACTTGGCGAGCGGCGCGATCGGCCACGCCGCGAGCAATGCCAGTCGAAACAATGCCGGACGTGGCAATAACCACCCCAAAAACGACCGAAAGAGACGGTCGAGAATCGGCCGGCGATGCGTCTCTTCGACCCGCGCACGCGCGCCGTCGATCAAGTGCATATAGTCGACACCCGAGGGACAGACGGTGGTGCAAGAGAGGCACGATAGACAACGGTCGAGGTGGCGCGTCACCGCGTCATCGGCTGGCCGGCCGGATTCAAGCATGTCCTTGATCAGGTAGATGCGGCCGCGCGGGCTATCGCGCTCATCGCCGAGCAAATTGTAAGTCGGGCACGCGGGCAAGCAGAGTCCGCAATGCACGCAGGAGCGAAGAATCGCCTCGGCGATCTTGAGGTCGGGGTCGGCCACGAGCCTCGCGGCATCGAAATGCGTTTGCATCGCGTCACACGCCTTCGTACATGCGGCCGCGATTGAAGATCGCGCGCGGATCGAAGCTTGCCTTGAGCCGTCGGCTCAAGGCGTCAAGCGCGGGTTCTTGGGGCTCGAACACCGGACCGTGAGCACGCGCTTCAAGCGGCGCGCGGACCAATGTCGCATGACCACCAAGCCCCGCCAGCGCGCCGCGGACGGCGGTCGCCGCCGCATCCTTGGCGCTTGGCGCGATCAACCAGATCAAGCCGCCACCCCAATCATGATAAAGCCGCGCGCCTGGCATCGCCTCGATCAGGCGCGCCTGTGCTTTAGCGCCAACAGCCGGCGGCACTGAGAGGCGCCACAATGGTTCGTTATGGCACGCGAATGGCGCGACGTCGCGCAACGCGATCCAAAAGCGGCGTGCTACCTCGCCTTCAATGCTGCTTACTTCACCCTGTTTGCCGAGCAAGTCGCGCAACGCCAACGCGCGCGCCTTGACCGACGGCGCGACACCCTCGATCCGAATCGCCGCGCAAGCCGATGCACCGAGCGGCGTAAGATCGGTGGTAATCTCGGCAGGCGTATAGGCTGCGGCCGAAATCTCGTGCGGGCTCGCCAGCGCCATGCCGAGCACAGTCATCGCCGCATCGGGCGCGAGCCCCATGAGGCACAGCGTCATGGTCGCTTCGGGTGCCGGCAGCACCTTGATCGTCACCTCGGTCAGCGCGACCAGCGTGCCATAGGAACCGGCAATGACTTTGCAAAGGTCGTAGCCGGTTACGTTCTTGACGACCTTGCCACCGGCCTTGAACGCCTCGCCCCGCCCATTGACCGCACGAAAGCCGAGAAAATGATCACGCGCCGCGCCGGCCTTCAACCGACGCGGTCCCGAAAGATTGCAGGCGAGCGTGCCTCCCAGCGTACCGGCGCCGGCCACGCCGCCATAGAGCGGGCCGAAATCCGGCGGCTCGAAGGCGAGCATTTGACTGGCCGCGCCGACCGTCGCTTCGATCTCGGACAGCGGTGTGCCGGGGCGCGCGGTCAACACCAACTCCTCGGGCGAATAGTCGATAACGCCGGTGAGGCAAGAAAGATCGACCATGGCTTCCGATGCAACCGGTCGGCCGAGGCCGCGCTTGGTCGCTTTGCCGATCAATTCGAGCGAACGTCCGGAGCCGGCGGCCTCGGCAACCAGAACCGCAAGCTCGGCCTCATCCGCCGGCCGGAGCAAATTAGCGTGATCCACGGCGCGCCTCGTTCAGAATCGCGGCAGATCGGGAAACGGAGTTTGGCCGTGATGCACATGCATGTGGCCAAGCTCGGCACAGCGGCGCAGTGTCGGGAACACCTTGCCCGGGTTCAACAAGCCCTCGGGATCGAACGCGCATTTGACGCGCTGTTGCTGATTGAGGTCGGTCTCGTCGAACATCGTCGGCATCAGATCGCGCTTCTCGACGCCGACGCCATGCTCGCCGGTCAAGACACCGCCGACTTCGACACAGAGTTTGAGAATTTCGGTGCCGAGCGCCTCGGTACGCGCGAGTTCACCCGGTTTGTTGGCGTCATACATGATCAGTGGATGGAGATTGCCATCGCCGGCGTGAAACACATTGGCGACCGGCAGATTGAAGCTGCGCGACAAGTCGCCAATGCGGCGCAAGACCTCGGGCAGGCGGCGGCGTGGGATCGTGCCGTCCATCACATAATAATCGGGCGCGATGCGCGCGGTCGCGGCGAACGCGGATTTCCGGCCGAGCCAGAAGCGCAGGCGTTCTGCTTCGCTGGTCGAGATATGAAGTGAATTGGCGCCGCAGCCTTCCGCAATCTCCTTGACCATACCGACCAGATGGTCGACCTCGACCGGCGGGCCATCGAGTTCGCAAATGAGAAGTGCCTCGACGTCCATCGGATAGCCGGCGTGGCAAAACGCCTCGGCGGCGTGAATCGCGGGTCGATCCATCATTTCAAGACCGGCAGGAATGATGCCGCCGCCAATAATGCGCGCGACGCATAGGCCGCCCGCCTCGTTCGATGGAAATCCGATCAGAAGCGCCCGCGCGGTCTCCGGCTTCGGCACGATGCGGACCGTCACTTCGGTAATAACACCGAGCAAGCCTTCCGAGCCCGTGATGAGGCCCAGAAAATCATAGCCCGGCGCTTCGAAAGCCTTGCTACCGACGCGCACCACATCGCCGCCGATCAGGACCATTTCGACGCCGAGCAGATTGTTGCTGGTAAGGCCATATTTCAGGCTATGCACGCCGCCCGAATTCTCGGCGACATTGCCGCCGATCGAGCAGGCGACCTGGCTCGATGGATCGGGCGCATAATAGAAACCGGCAGCGGATACGGCGTGGCTCAGCGCCAAATTGGCAACGCCGGGCTGCGTTACGACACAGCGATTGGCGTAATCGATTTCAAGAATGCGATTGAGCCGGCTCACACCAACCGTGACGCCGTCCGCCAAGGGCAACGCGCCACCTGAGAGGCCGGTGCCGGCGCCACGTGGCACAATCTTGACGCCCCGTTCGGCGCATAGTTTGAGCACCGCCGAAACCTCGGCGGTCGAGCGTGGCAGAACGACGGCAAGAGGCAATTGCCGATAGGCGCTCAGGCCATCGCACTCGAAGACACGCAACGACGTTGCATCATCGATCACGGCCTCGGTGCCGGCGACCGAGCGAAGCGCCGCGACGAGCCCGCGCCGCTCGGCGATGATCCGGCTATCGGGTTCGGGCATCTTCAAGGCATGGCCCCCATCGCTCGGCCTGCCGAGCGTCACGATCACCGCTCGGCCTGCCGAGCGTCACGGTCGAAGTATCAGGCCATCGTGAGGGTGGTGGCGGCGAAAATCAATCGACCGCGGCGGCGCTCAGCCCTGGCGGGCCTTGAAGCGCGGGTCTTTCTTGTTGATGACGTAGACGCGCCCCTTGCGGCGGACGACTTGGCAGTTCTTGTGCCGAGTCTTGGCGGAGCGCAGCGAGTTAATCACCTTCATGGCCGGACCGCTCAGGCTGGGGTTTCGCGTGGCGGCGCACCATAAGGAGGGTGCCTCTCCCTGTCAACCCGCGCCGGCCATTAGAAGGTCTGGCGTGGAGAGCGCCAATTGGCATAATCGCCCCATGACACAGAAACCGCCAATATCCGACGACACCCAGCACCCGATGGCCGAGCGCGCCATTGAAAGGGTCATTTTCGGCAGCCGATGGCTGATGGCGCCGTTCTACCTCGGGCTGGTGGTGTCGCTTGGCCTTTTGATGGTCAAGTTCGTCCAAGAGCTGATCAAGCTCGTGCCCGAGGTCCTTCACCTCAAGGACACCGAGATCATCGTCGGCGTCCTGAGCCTGATCGACCTGTCTCTGGCCGGCAATTTGCTTCTGATGGTGATCTTCGCGGGTTACGAGAATTTCGTCTCGAAAATCGACGTCGCGCACCACAAGGATCGGCCCGAATGGATGGGCACGGTTGATTTCAGCGGGCTCAAGCTCAAATTGATCGCCTCGATCGTCGCGATCTCCGGGATCCATCTGCTCAAGTCGTTCATGAACGTCGGGCAGATGGACAAAAACGACCTGCTTTGGCTGGTCATTATCCATGGCACGTTCGTAGGTTCGGGGGTCCTGCTCGCTTTCATGGACCGGCTTGCCGGCCATTCGCCGGCTTCAAGAGGCCACAAATCGGCCGGCGACCCGTCGCACGGGCACGACGAGACGTCCTAACCCTTGGCTTTGGCGTTGAGCTTGATGGCGTGAACGCGAAACACGCCGACTTCCCTGCTTTCAAGCACGCGTAGGCGCGCCAGCCAAAGCGCAAGCTCGTCCGCCAAGGCAACCCCCAGGCGCCGGTCGAAATTTGTCTGACGCAAGGCCTCGGCGAATCGCGCCCAACCCAAGGTGATGAGGTGACGCATCTCAGGACTGACGTCCTCGACGATGCGCACGTCGAACTGGGCCGCCGCCAAGGCCGCCTTGGTTTCGTCGGGTGACGAGAGGTGCACCGGTTCGCCTTCGAGCTTGAGCCATTCCTGAAAGGCCGGCGTGTCGCGCTTGTTACCGATCGCCATGTAATCGGCGAACAGGACGTGACCGCCGACGCGAAGCGCATCGAACATAGCGCTGTAGAGCGCTGCCTTGTCGGCGAGCGTGTAAAAAGCATTGATGGCGATCACGGCATTGCAGCTTTCGCGCTTGAGCGAAGGCTTGGCAAAATCGAAGGGGAGGATCGGCGCGCGCTTCGCCAGACCTTCGAGCGTAGAAAGCTCCATACCAGCTTCGACGAGCTCGGGCTTGGCCTCGTAGCCGGTCACCCAGGTTCCGGTCGAGAGCGTGGTCGCCCGCGCGACGCCGCCGAGGCCGGCGCCGAGATTGATCGCCGTCATCTTGCTGTTAAGGGCAAGGGGCGCGACGAACCTCGCCACCCACTCGGCATCGACAGGCCCACCGAAGCCCGCGCCCCAAACCTGCTCAATCAGATGAGAGCGCGGGTCGGTCCAGAGGGCCGATTTTCGGTCGCTGACAAGCGGTGGCAAGCTGGCCTTTACCGGAGCCGCCGCGCAGGGCGCGGATGGCGGCGGTGCTTCGCTCGGCAGCTCAATGCCATTCCACCACGCGAGCGCGCGGCGTGCGAAAGGGCCGACTTTCTTGAGTGCCAACGCCATAAAGCGATCCCGAAAACAACATCACGCCGGCGGCCGAGCCTTACCTGGGCCACCTGTGACATTCTTTCGGACTTCTATTAACGGAGCTTGAACGGCGCCCCGCCGGCTCGCCGCCGTTGCGCCGCCTCAGGCTTGGCCGAGCGGCTGGCGCTGCTTGCCAAGGCCGCTGATTTCGAGCTCCATCACATCGCCGACCTTCAGATAGCGCGGCGGCTTCATGCCCATGCCGACGCCGGGCGGCGTGCCAGTCGCGATCAGGTCCCCAGGCTCCAAGTCCATGAATTGACTGAGATACCAGACAACGTGTAGGCACCCGAAGATCATCGTCTTGGTGCTGCCGCGCTGCATGATTTGACCGTTAACGCTGAGGCTCATATCGAGGGCCTGGGGATCGGGCACCTCATCCGCACTGACCAGCCACGGCCCCGTCGGGCAGAACGTTCGCGCGGACTTACCCTTGATCCAGGTCGGCCCTCGCTCGATCTGGAAGGCGCGCTCGGAGACATCGTTGACGATACAATAGCCGGCGATCACGGCTTTCGCCGCGGCTTCATTCGCCAAATAGCTGGCCGGTTTGCCGATGACGATGCCGAGCTCGACCTCCCAATCGGTCTTCTGGCTGGTGCGCGGGATCAGCACGGTGTCGTTGGGCCCGCAATAGGAGCTCGGCGCCTTGATGAAGACGATCGGCTCCTTGGGGATTTCCATGCCGGCTTCGCGCGCATGGTCGGCGTAATTGAGGCCGATCGCGATGATGTTGCCGGGCCGCGCGAGCGGCGCGCCGACGCGGACCTTGGCGAGATCGACCACCGGGAAGGCGCCGGCGCCACCAGCGAGCCGGGCACGCAGCTTTTCGATCCCGCCACCGGCCAAGAAGGCCCCGTCGATCGCCTTGATCTCGCTTGAAACATCGATCACCCGGCCGTCGTCCAGCCTGACCGCCGGCCGCTCCGACCCGACCTCGCCAACCCGCATCAATTTCATTGCCCGCCTCCCTTGCCCGCGTCGCGTGGGCGTGGATAGTGAGGGCGACATAGCGCGCTGTCAAAGCCCCGAACATGGGGCCGTTTGACCGCCGCGCCACCGGGATTAGGAGGTGAGACCATGCCCTCGTTCGACATCGTGTCGCGCACCGACCTGGCCGAGGTCGACAACGCGGTTGCCGGCGCCATGCGCGAGATCGGCACGCGCTACGACTTCAAGGGCAGCCAGTGTTCGATCGAGCGCGCCGAGACCGCGCTGACCATCCGCGCCGATGATGATTTGAAGCTGAAACAGGTGCAGGAGCTGCTGCGCGGCTATTTGGCGAGGCGCAAGGTGGAGGCCGGCGCGTTCGAGTTCAAGACGCCGGAGAAGGCTTCCGGCAATTCGGTGCGCCAGACGGTTGTGATCCGCCAGGGCATCGAGCGCGAATTGGCTCAGAAGGTCGTCAAGGAGATCAAGGGCAGCAAGCTCAAGATCCAGGTCGCGATCCAGGGCGATGAGCTGCGCGTCTCGGGCAAGAACCGCGACGACCTGCAGGCCGCGATCCAGCTGATCAAGGGCATGAAGCTCGAACAGCCGCTGCAATATGTGAATTTCAGGGAGTAGCGTCGAGACCCGTGGGAATGGTGGGCGGTACTGGGATTGAACCAGTGACCCCTACGATGTCAACGTAGTGCTCTCCCGCTGAGCTAACCGCCCACGCGGCACTCGATAGCACCGCCCGGCGCGCCTTGGCAAGACCGAGGCTCGGCCGCGGTGGCGGCTCAGGCCGGCGCGAGAACCCGCTCGATCTCGTCGACCAGCGAGCGCAAATGGAACGGCTTGGAAAGGACGCGCGCGTTGGGGTGGCGGGGCGCGTTGTTGTTGAGCGCGACCGCAGCGAAGCCGGTGATGAAGATGACCTGGATACCCGGCATCTCGATCGAGGCGCGGCGGGCGAGCTCGAGCCCGTCCATGCCGGGCATGACAATGTCGGTAACCAGCAGGTCGAAGCGCGTATTGGCGATGTGGGGCAGCGCCTCGAAGCCGTCGGCGACCGAGGTAACCACGTGGCCGACACGCTCAAGCGCGCGCTCCAGGAAGCTGCGCATTGACTCGTCATCTTCCGCAAGCAGAATCCGGGGCATCGGCGCAACCACTCCCGATCGGTCGGAAACAAACCTTGGCGTCGAGCCCTTAATATCAGCTTAAGGGGCTTAACACGCCGGCAAATTGATGTGACGTTGTCGTGACATAGCGGATCCCTTCGACGAGCACGGTCGAGCATGACCAGTACCTATGACAGTTCAAGCGCCGCGCGTGCGGCCGCGCTTCGGCCCTATCAGGCAGAGCCTGTGCGCGTCTTCGAACCGGCCGAGCAGCGCGCGCCGGTCGTGCTCGCCTCGCCGCACAGCGGATCGTTCTATCACCCCGCCTTCCTCGCCGCGTCGCGACTCGATCCCTTGACGTTGCGCCGTTCGGAGGACTGCTTCGTCGATCAGATCTTCGCGGCGGCGCCGGGGCTCGGCATACCGTTGCTCACGGCCCAGTTTCCTCGCGCCTATCTCGATCCCAACCGCGAGCCCTTCGAGCTCGACCCTGGCATGTTCGCCGATGCGCTGCCGAGCCACGTCAAGACGCGCACCGATCGCGTTCGCGCCGGCTTCGGCACGCTCGCCCGGGTGGTCTCGAGCGGCGCCGATATATATCGCGAGCGCCTTCGCTTCGCCGAGGCCGAGGCGCGCGTCGATACGCTCTACACGCCCTATCACGAGGCGCTTGGTCGGTTGGTCGACGCGACGGTCGCGCAATTCGGCGTGGCCATTCTGATCGATTGCCATTCCATGCCATCGGTTGGCGGACCAAGCGACAGCGACGCCGGCCAGGAGCGCTCGGATATCGTGCTTGGCGATCGCCATGGTGCGAGCTGCTCGCCCCTGGTGACCGAGACCGCCGATCGCGCGCTGCGGACCATGGGCTACAACGTGACCCGTAACGATCCCTATGCGGGGGCTCATACGCTGGTTCGCTATGGCCGGCCCGAGCACCACGTCCACGCGATCCAGATTGAGATCAATCGCGCGCTTTATGTCGACGAGCCGCGCCTGGTCAAACTACCCGGTTTCGCTGATTTCTCCCGCCGCATGACGCGCTTCCTACGCGCCATGGCGGCAATCGACCCGGGTACGCTTTGATCAACGCGAAGCCTCGATAAGTAGGGTCGAGACCTGGGATCACACTAGAGCATAGTTTGGCCAAGCTTCCTGGCATGCGGCTTGCGTTCCTTGGTGGGCAGACAACCGCCGCCAGGACCCCTGTGCCCTCATGCTTCTCGCCCTCATCCGCGCCGTCGCGGCGCTTCTTCTGGGGATCGTTATGGTTGCCGGCGGGGCTCGCCTGGAGGCCCGCGCGGGGACCCCGCACATTCTTGAAACGCCAAATGATTCAATAGTTTGCGCATTATTGGCGCGCGCCGCCGAAAAGGCCCTGGGCATTCCAGAACATTTGCTGAGGGCGGTCGGCGTGGTCGAATCGGGCCGCTACGACCGCACGCTTGGCCGCGCCGAGCCTTGGCCCTGGACCATCAACGCAGCCGGCAAAGGCGCCACATTCCGCACCAAAGCCGAAGCGGTGGCCGAGGTCGCCCGGTTGCAAAACGAGGGCGTCAGCAGCATCGATGTCGGCTGCATGCAGGTAAATCTTGCCTACCACGGCGACGCGTTCGAGAGCCTGGACGACGCCTTCGACCCGGTCATGAACGTCGCCTATGCCGCCCATTTTCTGGATACCCTAAAGCAGGAGCGTGGCAGCTGGAGCGCCGCGGTCGCCGCCTATCATTCCTCGACACCGAAACGCGCCCTCCCCTATCGCCAAAAGGTCGTGCAAGCGTGGCATGGCATTCGCGGCAAGCTCAGTGAAGACGCGATCAAACTGCGCCGCTCGGCGGTGCTCGAGACCTATGAAAAACGACGGGCGGAATTCGCCGAGCACCAGGCGCGCGTGCTTGAACAGCAGAAGGAACGCCGCGAGGCCCGGAAGAAGCAACACCAAGCGCCATCGGCGAGCGGTGTCATCGAGCTGCGCGGCGGTACGCCGCAAGAGCGCGCCGTCGCCACACCTGCAAACGCCGAGACCGTAGGGACTGGCAGTTTGGCCGAAACCGGGCGTGACCCCGCCGACGCGGCTTCGGCACCGAGCGAGACCGGTCGCCTTGTTGCGCTATGTCCCGACGTCTTCAGCCAAAAGCTCGTCGCGCGGCTCAATCGCTTCAATCCCGCTTTGGCGCGGCGCATTCGCGAAATAAGCGCGCGCGATGGCACGGCTTCGCTCTATTCCGAACCGAGCACGATGCTCGATCAACGCTTCTTGTCCGACGGCGCGGAAACCTCGTTGATCGGTCCGGTCAACCGAGTGACAGCCGCGGCTGACGAAACAGACCAAACCGACGGGCCGCGTCTTTTTGTCGAGGCCGAATTGCTCCCCCGCGCGCAGGCCGCTGGGCCGACCATCCAGCCCGCCAACGTCTGTCCCCGAATTGCCACGCCCCAGGCCGGACGAGGACCTCAGCGTGCCACTGTGCCGAGCGTGATCCGCGGCTAGCCGCACTGCTGGCATTGCGTTCCGACAGACAGCTCTCCGGTACATCGCTCCGAGCCGCTCGACATTGCCACGCACAGCGATTGGTGATTTGATCGCCGCGAATCGGAGCGTTGTTTCACACCAATCTAACGTACTAAGGGAGGCAGTCCATGGCGTTCAATCGGCGCGAATTCGTCAAGGCGGCATCTGGCGCGATCGTACTCGCGAGTGCGCCCTTCGTGCTCAAGCGGGCCGGCATCGCGGCGGAAGAGCCAATTCGAATCGGCAACATTCTCGACAAGAGCGGTGGCCTCAACATTTACAGCCTGAAGCAGATGCAAGCGCTGGCCATGACGGTCGAGGAGATCAACAAGGCTGGCGGCCTGATCGGCCGGCCGATCGAGCTCTTGTTCTACGATTCGCAGTCGGACAACCAGTTCAACTCGAAATATGCGACCGACGCGATGGTGAAGGACAAGGTGAAGGTGATCCATGGCGGCATCACCTCGTCATCGCGCGAGGTGATGCGCCCCATCGTCGATAAGTTCAAAGGGCTCCTGTTCTACAACTCGCTCTATGAGGGCGGCGTGTGCGACCGCCGCCACGTCTCGACCGGCATGGTGCCGGCGCAGCAGCTCGCGCCCTTGATCGAGTACATGGTCAAGGAAAAAGGCGGCAAGAAGGGCTACATCCTGGCCGCGGACTACAATTATGGTCACATCACCTCGAAGTGGATGCAGAAATTCATTCGTGACCATGGCGGCGAGGATCTCGCGGTCGAGTTCTTCCCGCTCGATGTGACAAATTTCGCGCCGGCCATTTCGCGCATTCAAGCGGCCAAGCCCGACGTCGTCTGGTCGGCGCTGGTCGGCGGCGCGCACATCGCGTTCTATCGCCAGTTCGAAGCGACCATCGGCAAGAAGAACATGATGCTGGCGTCCTCGACCTATGGCGTCGGTCTCGAGCAGCTCCAGCTCAGCCCCGAGGAAGGCGACGGCATCGTGGTCGCCACCTCGTTCATCGACAGCCTGCCGACCGCAAAGGACTTCATCGCCAAGTTCAAGGCCTTTAGTGGCGATCAAAGCTATGTCGGCGAATATGGCGAATATGGCGCGCGCGGCCTCTTGATCTGGGCCGAGGCGGTCCGCCAAGCCAACAGCGCCGAGCCCGACGCGGTGATCGAGGCGCTCGCCAAGGGCGGCGTCAAGGTCAATGGCGCGGGCGGTCTCTACTCGGTCGACGGCCAGACCAACCACACCACGATGGACATCCACCTCGTGGTCGGCAACAAAAGCCAGAGCTTCGACCTGATCAGATCGTTCGAGCAGCGGCCGCCGTCCGATACGCAGATGGTCTGCGACCTCAACAAGAATCCGAACGACGCGCAGCAGTACGAGATCAAGCTTTGAGGCTGCGCTTCGGCTGATGAAGGATTGAAGCGTGATGCCCGGGCGGCCGGACGAAACATCTGGCGTAGCCCGGGCATTTTTCCGTCAAAGCGTCATGGCCCGGCTTGACCGGGCCATCCAGACTTCTTTAGGTCAACCGTGATGCCGCCCTTCTGGATTGCCGGGTCACGCCCGGCAGTGACGGTTGTGGAACGAAGCCGTTTGTGGGCAGCGGTCGCGCGATGAGGCCGGCCCGTGGATGACGTCGCGATCTACGCCTATCAGATCGGCCTTTCGTTCGCGATCTTCATTCTGATCTCGCTCGGCCTTGCAGTCATCTTCGGCATGATGCGGGTGATCAATCTCGCTCAGGGCGAGTTCCTCATGCTCGGCGCCTATTTCTGCACGCTGATCACCAAGGCCGGGGTCGATCTCTGGATTTCGTTCTTTCTTGCCGCGCTCGCGGTCGGCGTGTTCGGCATGATCGTCGAGCGCGTCATGATCCGGTACCTCTACGGACGCATCCTCGACACGCTGCTGGCGACTTGGGGCTTGAGCCTGTTCCTGGTCGGCGGTGTGACCACAATCTTCGGTCCGCAGAGCGAGAGCGTTGCGGCGACCCTTGGCCAAGTCACGGTCGGCGCGTTCGGCATCTCGCTTTACAATCTTGTCGTGATCGCCTTCGCGCTAGCCCTGTTGCTCGGCACTTACGCGCTTTGGCGCTATACCCGCTTCGGCCTGGTCGTGCGTGGCACCATGCAGAACCCGGCGATGGCGGCCGCGCTCGGCGTCAACACCGGGCTCGTCTATACCCTGACCTTCGGCTTCGGCTCGGCGATCACGGGGCTCGCCGGCGCGGTCTTAGCGCCGATCGTCGGTGCCGCGCCGCCGATGGGGGTCTTCTTCATCGGCAAGGCGTTCATCACCGTGATTTCGGCCGGCCATTTGCCGCTGCTCGGCACCATCTCCGCCTCGGGCCTCTATGGCGTAATTGATGGCGTGGTCGCCTACATTTCCTCCTCCGTGATCGGTGAAATGACCGTGCTGTTCGTCGCGATTATTCTCCTTCGCCTCTTGCCGCTCGGCATCACCGGGCGCATGCGGCGGGGCATCTAGATATGGCGCTGCGCATTGTCGGCCTCTCGCCGCCCTCGCAGCCGCCACGTGCGTGGTGGTGGGGCTTCGCCGCATTGTTCGCCGCGTTCTTGCTTACCATGCCGATCTATTTCGACATCGCAGTGCTCTTTTCGGTGACCAACTATCTCGTCCTCGCTTTGCTCGCGCTTTCGATGAGCTTTCTCTGGGGCTATGGCGGCATGTTGAGTTTCGGCCAGACCGCGTTCTTCGGCCTCGGCGGTTACACCTATGCGGTGATGGCGCTCAATCTGCATGAAACGACGGGCGCGATGATCGTCGCGATCGTGCTGCCGATGCTGTTCGCCGCCGTGCTCGGCTATTTCATGATCTATGGTCGGATCAGCGATATCTATTTCAGCGTCATCACGTTGGTGGTCACGCTGATCCTCGAAAAGGGCATCCGTGCCACGTCGGGCGATCAATACGTCGTCGGCAGCGTGCGCCTCAACGGCCAAAACGGCATCCCGACCACGCCCGCCCTGCAGGTGCCGTGGAATCCTAAGGTGCAGCTTGAGATCGACGACGTGTTCTATCTGGCCGCCATATTACTCGTGCTCACCTATGTCGGGCTTCGCCTGCTTCTGATCACCCGCTTCGGGCGCATCCTCGTCAGCATCCGCGACAATGAACGGCGCAGCGCGCTCCTTGGCTATGACACGCGGCGCTATAAATTGCTGGCGTTCGTGATCGCGGCCGGGGTCGCCGGGCTTGGCGGCGCGATGTGGGGGGTGTGGGGCAATTTCGTCGGCCCCAATATGTTCAATCTCGGCCAAGCGGCGCAGGTGGTGATCTGGGTCATCGTCGGCGGCAAATCGACGCTGATCGGCCCGATCGGCGGCACAATCGCCGTGCAGTACCTGACCGACTGGCTCGGTACACAAGGCGTCGGCCAGGTCTCGCTCGTGCTCGGCATTGTTCTGATGGTCATGGTCATGTTGTTCCAACAGGGCCTTCTGCCAAGCGTTGGTCTGATCGCGGCAATGGCGCGCGACGCACTCAGCGGCGCACGACGGCATCGAGCGCCGCCATGAGCGATGAGATCATCCTGGAGACGCGCGGGCTCGAAAAACGCTTCGGCGGGGTGCGCGCGATCGCCGATGTCTCTTTCAAGCTCCGGCGTGGCGAGCTGCGCTGCCTGATCGGCCCAAACGGCGCCGGCAAAAGCACATTTTTCAAGATGCTGACCGCACAGTTGAAGCCGACCAGCGGACAAATCCTGTTCGAGAGCAAGGAAATCACCCGCTTGGAAGCGCATGAGATCGGCCGACGCGGCATCGGCATCAAGAACCAGGTGCCCGACGTCTATGACGGCCTCTCGGTGCGCGAGAATATATGGCTCGCGGCGAGCGTGCGGGCGCGCCCTACCCTTGCACGTGCGAAGGTCGATGAGGTGATGGCGCGGCTTGAGCTCGAGCCTTTGGCCGATCGCCTGGTCGGCGAGCTTGCGCACGGTCAACGCCAATGGGTCGAGTTCGGCATGGTGACGGCGCGTGAGCCCAAGGTAATTCTGCTCGACGAGCCGACCGCCGGCATGAGCGCCGAGGAGACCAGTCGCACCGCCGCGCTGATCCGCGAGGCCAACAAGCTGGCCACCATCGTCGTGGTCGAGCATGACATGCAGTTCATTCGCCAGATCGCGCGCACCGTGACCGTGTTTCACCAAGGCGCGATTCTGGCCGAAGACACCATGGAGAACATCCAGAAGAACCAGACCGTGAAAGACGTCTATCTCGGAAAATCGGGCCGTGCTTAAGACCGCATCGGCGTGTCGACGCTGCATGTTGCCGTCTTGACTAGTTTCCGCCCGTCTTCTTATCCATGGCCGCCACCCGCTTCTGCCCACTGCCTGGGACCCAGCCGGTAAAAAGCGGCACGGGCACAGGCTCGCCCGGGCGCAGCCGGGTCTTGACCAACGACAGCCCGATCGAGCCGCCGATCAACGCCGCCGTGACAGCCAGCGCGATCTCGGTTGGGATCACCTCGCCCCAAATGCCGTTCACGATCATTTTGACGCCGACCACGCAGAGCACGAGCGAGAGCCCGTATTTCAGATAATGGAAGCGGTGGATGACACCGGCGAGCGCGAAATAGAGCGCGCGCAGACCCAGAATCGCGAAAACATTCGCGCTGAACACGATGAACGGGTCCGACGTCACGGCGAAGATCGCCGGGATCGAATCGAGCGCGAACACCAGATCGGTGAACTCGATGACGATCAGCACAAGGAAAAGCGGCGTTACCCAAAGCAATCCGTCCTTACGCACGAAGAACCGCGTGCCTTCGAAATCGTCGGTCACCCTGAGTTTCTTGCGTGCGAACCGAATGATCCGGTTATTGCCGAGATCGGGTTCGGCATTGACGCTCAAGAGCATCTTGATGCCGGTGAAGATGAGGAACGCACCGAACACCAGCACGATCCAATGCACGCTCGAGATCAGCGCCGCGCCGGCGAAGATCAGCAGAGCGCGCATGATCAGCGCGCCAAAGACGCCCCAGAACAGCACGCCGTGCTGCAGTCGTGGCGGCACCGCGAAGTGCGTGAATATCAAGACGAAGACGAAGATGTTATCGAGGCTGAGTGATTTTTCGATCAAATAGCCGGTCAGGAATTCGAACCCCGCCCGCTCGCCCATGAACACGAAAACGCCGGCATTGAAGATGCCGGCGAGCACGACATAGAAAAGGCTGGTCAGGAGCGCTTCCCGCACCGAGATCGCCTTGGGCTTACGATGCAAGACGCCAAGGTCGAAGGCCAGGAGAATGAGGACGAAACCGATAAAGCCGAGCCAGAACCAGATCGAAGTCTGCATCGAACCCTCCAAATGCGCTCACGCCGTTACAGCGTCAGAGCAGGTGGAAAAGTCCGACATCGCAGCCGAGGGAGTTGCTCGACTGCCAGAGGGGCCCGGACCCGTGCGCCGGATTGGCGCTAGCTGATACGATCTTGGGCGTGCCGCCTTGGGTTTCAAGAGCGGTCAGCCCAGTTTCATTCCCGCTAATTGCTCCCGCAATTCCCGCTTCAGCACTTTGCCGTAATTGTTCTTTGGTAAGTGTCCGACCATGAGATAGCGGCGTGGGCGCTTGAAGCGCGCGATATTATCTAGGCAGAGCCGGTCAAGTTCGGGCTCGGTCGCCTTTTGGCCTGGCCGAGGCACGATAAAAGCGACGACCTCCTCGCCCCATTCGGGGTGCGGCTTGCCAACCACCGCCGCTTCAAGTACCGCCGGGTGACGCAGCAGCACTTCCTCGATCTCGCGCGGATAGATGTTACTGCCGCCCGAGATGATCATGTCCTTGGTGCGGTCTTTGAGCGTGAGAAAGCCGTCATCAGAGAGGCTGCCGACATCGCCGGTATGCAGCCAACCGCCCTTGAGAGCTCGGGCGTTAGCATCAGGGTCTTGCCAATAACCCGCCATCACGACTTCCGAACGTACGCAGACCTCGCCCGCCTCGTCATTCGGCAACGGATTGTCGTCTTCATCGACGATGCGAATCTCGACGCCGGTGCGCGCGATGCCGGTCGAACCCAGACGCGCGCGGTAGCGCGGATGATCGCGCTCCATGTGTTGCGCTTTCGA
>CAMDDO010000050.1 GCA_945892755.1 Rhizobium sp. Q54
AAGGTCTTCGTCGATACCGCGCCGGTCATGGAAAAACCCCTGGCTCAAGCCGCCGGCCTCGGCTGGCAGGGCAAGCACACCAATCTCGTGTCGCGCGAGTTCGGCTCGTGGCTGTTCCTGGCCGAGCTCTTCACCACGCTCGACCTGCCGCCCGACCAACCGTTCGAGGACCATTGCGGCAGTTGCCGGCGCTGCTTGGACGCGTGCCCGACCGACGCCTTTCCGGCGCCGCACCGGCTCGACGCGCGGCGTTGCATCTCCTACCTCACGATCGAGCACAAGGGGCACATCGCGCCCGAGTTCCGCGCCGCGATCGGCAATCGCATCTATGGTTGCGATGACTGTCTTGCCGTCTGCCCGTGGAACAAATTCGCGCAAGCCAGCCGCGAGGCGCGCTTCTCCGCGCGCCCTGGCCTGGATGCGCCGCAGCTCGCGGAATTGGCGACGCTCGACGACGCGGCGTTCCGTCGCCGTTTCGCCGGCTCGCCGATCAAGCGCATCGGGCGCGACCGCTTCGTGCGTAACGTCCTGATCGCCCTCGGCAATGCTCGAAATCCGGCATTGACCGACCTGGTCGAGCAGCGGCTCGACGACGGCGCAGCCCTGGTGCGAGCGATGGCGGTGTGGGCCCTCGCGCGGCTGGTTTCGGTCGAGCGTTTTGGCGCTCTCAAAGCGGCACGGGCAGGGGTTGAGGTCGACGCGGACGTGCGACGCGAATGGGAGGCGCCGTTTCGAGTCACTGGCCTTTGATGTCGAGCACCTCGATGTTGCGCCGCGCGGCCTCGGCGGCCTCCGATTCGGGTGCGAGCGCGATCACCCGCAGCCAATCCTGGCGCGCACCGGCGTCCGCGCCGCGCAGACGTCGAAGATTGCCGCGCTCCAGATGCGCGCCGGGATGGTCCGGTTGCGCCGCAAGGGCACGCTCGACGTCGTCGTCCGCGAGCTCGAGCGCGTCCAGGTAACGATAGGCGGTGGCGCGATAGACCAGCGCATCGGCGTTGCCGGGTTCGAGCTCGATGACGCGATTGAGATCGTCGATCGCGTCGTAGTAACTCTCGGCCGCCACCGCGACCAGGCTGCGTTTGAGCAGAAGGCTCGTATTATTGGGCGTCAGCTTCAACGCGGCACCGAGCGCGGCATCGGCTCGCTCATAGGCGTCGGCCGAAAACCAGGCGTCGCCGGCCTGACCGAGCAGCGCGCTGCGCAAGGCCGGTGATAGGCTTTGCTCCTCGTTTGCCAGGCGCTCGAGATGAAGACCGGCGTTTTCGTATTGCTCCAGCGCGAAAAGCGCGACCGCGACGCAATGCTTGGCGGGCGCGCCGCCGCCCATGTCGCGCCAGGCGATGGCTTGCTCGAAGCCATCCTCTGGCTTGTGAAGCGCTTTCTCGACACAAGCGGCGTAGTACTCGCGACTGATCCCTGTCCAATCCAGCGTCACAGATTCCTGCTCCGCCGCGATGGTCATTGAGTCGGGCAAAAGCGCGACGCCAAATAGCACGAAGGCGGCCCAGCGCCAGGCAGAGACTTGTGGGGGTGGTTGCATGGCCCCTAAAGTCCCCAGCCCGCGTATTAAACGCAAGCCCGAGCGAGTCGCGTTCGATGTCCCCAGCCATGCGCCTGTTTTGCTTCGGCTATGGCTATTCGGCGGCGGCGTTGGCTGCGCGCCTTGCCGCCATGGGCGCGCGGGTCGCCGGGACCTCGCGCACGCCGGAGGGTGTCGCGGTGCTGCGCGCGCGCGGCGTCGATGCTTATTTGTTCGACGGCAAGGGCCCCATGACGGAGGGGCTCGGCACATTGCGTGCCGCGTCTCATGTGCTCGTCTCGGTACCGCCGGTTCTCGATAGCGGCGATCCGGTGTTGGTCCATCATGGCGACGACCTCTCGCGCTCGCGCGCGCTTACCTGGCTCGGCTATCTTTCTACCACCGGCATCTATGGCAACCGGGGTGGTGATTGCGTGGATGAGGAGACGCCACCAAGTCCAAGCGGTGAACGCGGGCAGGCAAGGCTCGATGCCGAGGCTGGTTGGTTTGCGCTTTGGCGCGCGCGCGGCGTGCCGGTGCACGTCTTCCGCCTCGCCGGCATTTACGGCCCGGGCCGCAGCGCGCTCGACACGGTGCGCGCGGGCAAGGCGAAACGCATCGACAAGCCGGGCCAGGTGTTCTCGCGCATTCACGTCGAGGATATCGCGACAGTGCTCGAGGCCTCGATCGCCCGGCCGCGCCCCGGCGCGATCTACAATCTCTGCGACGATGAGCCCGCGCCGCCGGTCGAGGTCATCGCCTTTGCCTGCCAGTTGCTTGGCATCGCGCCACCGCCGCTCGTGCCGTTCGACCAGGTCGCGCCGACGCTCTCGCTTATGGCGCTGAGTTTCTATGCCGATAACAAGCGGGTCTCGAACGCGCGCATCAAAGTGGAGCTCGGCGTTCGCCTGCGCTATCCGGACTATCGTGTCGGCTTGCGCGCGTTGCTCGAGGCCGAAAAGGCGACGCGCTAGTGGTTCGATTCAGCTAACGGACGGGTAGCATCCGTTAGCATCGCACCACTAGCCGATCTCGGCGAGGCCGGGGAAGGCCTCAAGCAGGAAGAAGGCGAACGAGGCCAGATGACCGGTGATCATGGCGATGCCCATGGCCACGAGCACGGCGCCGGCGATGAACTGGAACGGACGGCTGATCTTGCGGATGGTCTTGAGCCGGCGCAGGAAGAGGCCGGTAAACGCCGCCGCCGCGAGGAATGGCACGCCGAGACCGAGCGAATAGACCGCGAGCAGGATGGCGCCCTCGCCGGCGCTGCCCGAGGACGCGCTGACCGTCAGGATCGCGCCCAGGATCGGCCCGATGCAGGGCGTCCAACCAAAGGCGAAAGCCATGCCGAGCACGATCGCCGCGACCGGATGGCCGCCGCCGAGCCGGCTGACGAAACGCGCGTCGCGCGTCAGCACCGGAATTCTCAGGAGACCGGTCAAATAGAGTCCGAAGATGATGACGATGGCGCCGGCGGCGTAGCCGAACTCGGTCTTGTGTACGAGCAGGAATTCACCGAGCGCGCTCGCGCTGGCGCCGAGCGCCACGAAAACCAGCGTGAAGCCGAGCACGAAGCAGGCGCTCAAGATCATCGCGTTGAGCCGCTTGGCGCGCGTCACATTGTCGGTCAAATCGTCGAGCGAGCCGCCCGCGACATAGGAGACATAGCCCGGCACCAGCGGCAGGACGCAGGGCGACAAGAAAGAAATGATGCCGGCGAGGAACGCCGGGATGATGCCGATCGAGGCGATGTCGGACATGACGCGATGATACTCCGAGCCGACGCCCGCGCTCAGCCCGAATCAGCCCCCGGCGATCAACTTGCGCACGACCTCGACGACCTCCGGGTCCGACCAGTCGCGATCGCCCAGCACGCGGGCGATCGCGCGCCCCTCGGCGTCGATGAAAATCGTGGTCGGTATGCCACCGAGCTTGAAGGCGGAGAGCACATCCCCGATCTTTGCGACGAAAATCGGCAGTTTTTCGATTTTGTAATCCTCATAGAAGCGCCGCACCGCGTCCGGGCCGTCGCGGTCGAGGGAGACGGGAAGAATGACAAACTTTTCGCCGGCAAGCGTCTTGGCGAGGCTCTCCAGGGAGGGCATTTCCTCGCGGCACGGCACGCACCAAGTGGCCCAGAAAACCAGGGCGATCAAAGACCCCCTATAGTCAGCAAGCGAGTGCGTTTGCCCCGAAAGATCGACGAAACTGATGATCGGGGCGGGCCGCAGTTCGTCCGGCACCGCGAAGCGGATGATCGGCTTGCCGTCGGGCCCCGTATCGAGTTCCGTGACCGAACTGGCGGCGCCTGCGGCGCTTGTCATAAGCAGGCCGCAAGCAACCACCAGCGCGTTTAGTGCCGCAGAATGTCTGTTGGTTATTTTTCTAGGAATATTTTGAAATGAAGTGTATTTAAACATAAATGGTTTCTTATTTTATTGTAATTGAGAGAAAAATCGCTTTTGCTCTGCAATCTAAATGGATAAAGCTAACCTCTATATTATACGTTCCCGAATATTGAAAGGTCCGCGGGAACCACACTTTCCCCACTTTTGCATATTTGGCCGGAACGCTGTAGGTCTCGTTATGTGTACCCGCGCCGTTCTGGTTGAAATAGCGGACCGCAAGACGAGCCTCGAACCCCTCGGACAAGGGCTCAAACTCCAGGACGGTACGCGTCTCTGCTAGACGAACGCTGGGTTCAGGTTCATTCCAAGCCCGGGTGATGATGGGTGACGATCCCTTCTCGCATTTGCCTTCGTGCTCGATAATTAGGTCGGAGACGACTTCATCCCCGAAAACAGGCGTCGACACGAGCGACAGTCCGAACAACGCGGCGGCAATTGTCGGCGCGCGATGCCAGAAGGGACAGCGGCTCCAGCCCATATTTGGGCGAGCCACATCCCGCCGCCGAGTGCCCATCATCGCCGCCTTCGACCACCGCTTGGTTGCTTTGCGCCAGACGCCCGCGCCGTGTCTACTATACGGAGTGCAAGGCTAAAGTTGTACAGGTTATGGCAGGGGTGTCACCAAAAGTTGAAGCCGCGTCATGTCGTCGCGAGCGCGTCGATCATGGCACATAGGCGGGCGAGGTCCTCCGGCCGCGACAAGCGGTGGTCGCCGTCCTTGATCAGAGTCAACTCGACATTGCCGCCTTCGATCCGCTCGATGAGCCGAAGCGCGTGCGGCCAGGGCACGTCGTGGTCCTTCATGCCTTGGAGCAGCCGGATCGGGCAGTTGAGCGCGATCGGCGCGCCAAGCAGAAGGTGCTGACGCGCCTCGACGATCAACCGATGGCTGATCGGATAGGGGCGGTCGCCATAGTCGGACGGCAGCTCGAGCACGCCGTCGCGCGCGAGCGCCGCACGTTGCCCGGCGTCGAATTTGGCATGGAGCAGGTCCTCCGTGAAATCAGGCGCAGTCGCAACGCCGACCAAAGCGCGCACGCGCTCGTGCCGCGCCAGTGCGACCAACAGCATGATCCAGCCGCCCATGCTCGATCCGACCAAGATCTGCGGGCCTTGAGCGATCTCGTCGAGCACGGTCAGCGCATCGTCGCGCCAGCGGCCGATCGTGCCGTCCTCGAAACGGCCGCTCGATTCGCCATGCCCGAAATAGTCGAAGCGTACGAAGGCGCGGCCGCTCGCCCGACAATGGTGCTCAAGCGTGGTCGCCTTGATTCCGTTCATGTCCGACATGAAGCCGCCGAGGAACATCACGCCGGGGGCCTTGCCCTCGCTTCGATGGTAGGCGATTGTGGCGCCGTCCACGCGCGTCAAGCGGCTCGGCTGGTTGGCGATCGGCGATTGGTTCATGGCTTGGCTGTGCAGGCTCTTGGATGGTTTTGGCGTGAGGGCAAGTCGTGGCGCGAGGGAAGTTCACCGCGAGTTCGACTCGATGGCACCGAGACTAGCACGTTGAATAGCGCGGTTGAGCGGGCGCCGGTGGTCCTCCAGATCCTGCCGAACCTCGATGGCGGCGGCGGCGTGGAGCGTGGCACGATCGACATGACGCGGGCGCTTATTGGGGCCGGCTGGGGCGCCCTGGTCGTCTCGAACAGCACGCGTCTTGCCGGACGGATCGATGCGCTCGGCGGGCGCCATGTCCGCCTGCCGGTGCACAGCAAGAACCCGTTCGTGATAGCCGCGAACATCCGCCGTCTGGCGCGCCTGATCGAGGCGACGAACGTCGATATCGTGCACGCCCGCTCCCGCGCGCCCGCGTGGAGCGCGTATTACGCGGCACGCGCGACCGGCCGGCATTTCGTGACCACCATGCACGGCACATACGGCACGCATATGCCCTATAAGCGCCTCTATAACGCGATCATGACGCGTGGCGAACGGGTTATCGCGATCTCGCAATTCATCGCGCGTCATATCGTCGAGACTTATGGCATCGACCCTGGACGCGTAACCGTCATCCCGCGTGGCGTCGATCTAAGCTATTTCCGTCCGAGCGCCGTCAATGTCGAACGGGTTATCACATTGGCGCGGCGCTGGCGGCTCGAAGATGGCGCGCCGGTGGTCATGCTGCCGGGGCGGCTCACCAGCTGGAAAGGGCACGCCGACTTGATCGAAGCGATGACCCGGCTCGCGCGCCAGGACGCGATCTGCGTGATGGTTGGCGGCGAGGAGCGCAACGAAGCTTATGCGGCGGCCCTTGTCAAACGCGCAAAAGAACTAGGCTTGGGTGGACGTGTGCGCTTTGTTGGCCGTTGCGACGACATGCCGGCGGCCTACATGCTGGCCGACATCGTGGTCTCGGCGTCAGGGCGACCCGAAGCGTTCGGCCGTGTCGCCGCCGAGGCTCAGGCAATGGGGATTCCCATCATTGCGACCGACCATGGCGGCTCGCGCGAGATCGTGCTGCCTGGCGTGACCGGATGGTTGGTGCCGCCGGGCGATGCCTCGGCACTGGCAGGAGCGATCGATGCCGCGCTGAATCTCGATGAACCGGGGCGCACGGCGTTGGTCAACGCGGCGCGCGCGCATGTCGAAGCAAATTTCGGCCTCGAAATCATGTGCGCCCGAACGCTTGCCGTCTATCAAGACGTGCTTGAAGGCGCGAAGCGGGGTTGACCGCCATGGCGGCCCGCTCGCCGCGCCAACGCATTCTCGTGATCAAGCATGGCGCGCTCGGCGACTTCATTCTTGCCATAGGGCCGTTCGCCGCGATCCGTGCCCAACATCGGCGAGACGAGATCGTATTGCTGACGACGGCACCGTACGCGAGGCTCGCGGAGGTATCGCCCTATTTCGATCGGGTTTGGGTCGACACACGGCCGCCCTGGTGGTCGCCGGGCGCGGTCCTGCGCTTGCGTCGCCGCCTGCGCGGCGCTGGCTTCGCGCGTGTCTATGACTTGCAGACCTCGCATCGCTCGAGCGCCTATTATCGCTTGTTCGGGCGCGCGAAGCCGGAATGGTCAGGCATCGCGCGCGGCTGTTCGCATCCGCATCGAAATCTGCGACGCGACACGATGCATACGATCGAGCGTCAGCGCGAGCAGCTGGCGGATGCCGGGATCGCCGAGGTGCCGGCGCCCGATCTCGGATGGCTCGACGGCGACCTTGCGGGCCTCGATCTGCCCGCGCGCTTCGTGCTCATCGTGCCGGGCGGCGCCGCGCACCGTCCAGCCAAGCGCTGGCCGCCCGCCGCGTTCGCCGCACTGATCGAGCGGCTCGCCGCGATGAGGCTGGGCGCCGTTTTGCTTGGCGGCGTCGCCGACCGCGAGGCGATCGAGGCCATTCACGAGTTGGCGCCGGGGGCCATCGAACTTTGCGGCAAGACGAGCCTTGGCCAGATCGCGGCACTGGCGCGCCGCGCGTCGGCCGCGATTGGCAACGACACCGGCCCGATGCACCTGATCGCCGCGCTCGGCTGCCCGTCGGTCGTGCTGTTCTCGCGTGAGTCGGACCCTGAACTTTCCGCGCCGCGCGGGCCTTCGGTGCGTATCATCGCGGTCGACGATCTCGCCACGCTGGCACCCGATGTTGTGACCGCCTCGATCACCTTGCGCTGAGAAAGTTCGCGCCATGGCCCTTAATTTCGATCGCAGCCTTGAGTTCGACTATGGCGCGGTCGCCGCATTGACACCGCTGATCCGCCGCGTGATCGCGCGCAATGGCGGACCATTCACCTTCCACGGCACGGGCACCTACATCGTGGGCAAAGGCCGCGTCGCGATCATCGACCCGGGCCCCGATCTCGATGAGCACGTGGCTGCCCTGCTCCGCGCGGTCGAGGGCGAGACTGTGACGCACCTGCTTGTCACGCACACGCATCGCGACCATTCGCCGGCCGCGCGTCGCCTCAAAGAGGCGCTCGGCGCGCCGACCCTTGGCTTCGGGCCGCATGGCGGCGAGGCGGCGGGCGAGGCGGTCGAGGAGGGCGCCGACCACGACTTCGTGCCCGATATCCGGCTCAACCATGGCGATGTGGTTGCAGGGGCCGGCTGGTCCTTCGAGGCCGTCCATACGCCGGGCCACACCTCGAACCATCTCTGCTTCGCGCTGAAAGAGGAGCGGGCGCTGTTTTGCGGCGATCACGTCATGGGTTGGTCGACCACCGTGGTTTCGCCGCCAGACGGCGACATGCGCGCCTATCGGGCGTCGCTCACGGCCTTGCTCGGGCGCGACGAGGCGATTTATTGGCCGACCCATGGCGCACCCGTGCGCGACCCCAAGGCCCATGTCGCGGCGTTGCTCGAGCATCGCGCTGAGCGCGAGGCGCAGATCATCGCGTGCCTGAATGGCGACATCGCCACGATCCCCGAGATGGTGCGGCGACTCTACAAAGACGTCGATCCCAGGCTGCACGGTGCCGCGGGTCGCTCGGTGCTCGCGCACCTGATCGAGTTGGTCGAGCGCGGTTCGGTGGCGAGTGAGGGTGTGCCTTCGATCGGCGCGCGCTATCGCCTGCGCGTTTGATGCGCTCCGTTATTCAGTTCTAAGCACGTGGCGGCCGTGGCGCGTGACCAGAAACGGCACCGGATGGTCGCGTCGACGCGAACCACCGGTCTCGGTCAATCTCGCGACCTCCCGGAGCACGAGATTGGTCGGCATCGATAGCGGCAGGGCCAGCGCGTCGGCTATCGGCAGCCAGGCAAGGTTCTCGAGCTCGCCATTGCCGCAGAGCGGGCCTGTCATGGTCGCATCGGCCTCGGCAACGAAGAATCGTGCATCGAAGCGCCGCACCATGCCGGGCGGCGTGATGGCGCGAAAGATGTAGTCGAGCCGATCGAGGGCGGGCGCCAATCCAGCCAGACGGAATCCGGCCCAGTGCCGCGCGTCGAGGTGCCCGGCTTGCGATGAGTGGTCGCCGACGATGAGGCCCGTCTCCTCATAGGTCTCGCGCACCGCGGCGATTGCCAGCGCATGGGGGCGCGCGGCGCTTCGGCAACCCTTTGTCAGCTTCGCGGCCACTGCAGGCCGGAGCGGCGTGGCGGCGCCGACCAAACGATCGCCGGGATCGACCCGTCCGCCGGGAAAGACGAAGCGGTTCGGCATGAAGGCGTGTCCGGCATGGCGCTGGCCCATCAACACCTCGATGCTGCCGACACGTCGCCGATAGAGCACCAAGCTTGCGGCATCGCGCGGTTTCAGGGGCGTGGGGGCGTTCATAACTCTTCCCTAACAGATTGGAGGCCAAGCTCGAAAGGGCCGGGCCCGCCTTGACAGGCCGACGCGGCGTGGGCAAGTAAGCAAATCTCTCGAACAACGACGTCTGATCATCGACACATGCCACGTCTCACCCTTCCCGACGGCAGCGTCCGCGCCTTCGACCGTCCGGTGACCGGCGCCGAGCTGGCCGCGGCCATTGGCCCCGGCCTCGCCAAAGCGGCGCTCGTCGTCGAAGTCGATGGCGCGCTATGGGATTTGTCTCGTCCGATCGAGGCCGACGCCAAAGTACGGCTCATTACGGCCAAAGACGCGGAGGCGCTCGAAATCGTTCGCCACGACGCCGCGCACGTCATGGCCGAGGCGGTCAAGGAGCTTTATCCGGACGTCCAGGTCACCATCGGCCCCGCGATCGAGGACGGCTTCTATTACGACTTTGCCCGTGCGACGCCGTTCACGCCCGACGATCTAGAAAAAATCGAAGCGCGCATGAAGGAAATCGTCGCGCGTAACGAGCCGATCGTGCGCGAAGTGTGGCAGCGTTCCGAGGCGATCAATTTCTTCAAGGCCCAAGGGGAACACTACAAGGCGCAGCTGATCGAGGCGATCCCGCCGGGCGAGCCGGTCACGCTCTATCGCCAGGGTCAGTTCATCGACCTGTGCCGCGGCCCGCATCTGCCCTCAACCGGCAAGCTTGGCGCATTCAAGCTCTTGAAGCTCGCCGGTGCCTATTGGCGCGGCGATTCCAAGAACGAGATGCTTCAGCGCATCTACGGCACGGCGTGGACGAACGAAGCCGACCTCAAGGCCTATTTGACGCGTCTCGAAGAGGCCGAGAAGCGTGACCACCGCCGACTTGGGCGCGAAATGGACCTTTTCCACGTCCAGGAAGAAGCCGTCGGCATGGTGTTCTGGCATCCGAAGGGCTGGACGCTCTACCGGGTGATAGAGAGTTACATGCGTCGGCGGCTGGAAGCGGCAGGATATGTCGAAGTACGCACGCCGATGCTGATCGACCGAGCGCTTTGGGAAGCCTCGGGCCATTGGGAGAAATTCCGCGAGCACATGTTCACCTCGGAAGCCGAGGACCGCGTGCTCGCGCTCAAGCCGATGAATTGCCCAGGTCATGTGCAGATCTTTCGCCATGGGCTGAAAAGCTATCGCGATTTGCCGCTGCGCATGGCCGAGTTCGGCTCGTGCCATCGGGCCGAACCGTCGGGCGCGCTGCACGGCATCATGCGCGTGCGCGGCTTTACCCAAGACGACGCCCATATATTTTGCGCGCCCGCGCAAATCACCGAGGAAACGCGCGCCTTCTGCGATCTTCTGGGCGGGATTTATCGCGATTTCGGCTTCCCCGAATTCCGCGTGAAATTCTCCGATCGCCCGACGACGCGCGCGGGCTCGAACGAAGTTTGGGATCGTGCCGAGGGCGCACTGAAAGACGCCTGCCAAGCGGCCGGCCTCAACTATGAGCTCAATCCGGGCGAGGGCGCGTTCTATGGTCCGAAGCTCGAATTCGTGCTGCGCGACGCGATCGGGCGCGACTGGCAGTGCGGCACGTTGCAGGTCGATTTCGTCCTGCCGGAGCGGCTCGATGCGAATTTCATCGGCGAGGATGGCCAGCGTCACCGGCCGGTCATGTTGCATCGCGCAATCCTTGGCTCGCTCGAGCGCTTCATCGGCATCCTGATCGAGAACCATGCGGGACGCCTGCCGCTTTGGCTCGCGCCGATCCAGATCGTGGTGGCGACGATCACCAACGATAGCGATGGCTATGCCATCGAGGCCGTCAGGCGGCTGAGGGAGGCCGGCCTCAGGGTCGAGGTCGACATTCGGAGCGAGAAAATCGGCTACAAGGTGCGCGAGCACTCGGCGGCGAAGATTCCGGTGATCCTCGCCATCGGCAAGCGCGAGGCCGAAACGACATCGGTCGCGATGCGCCGGCTCGGCGGCACGACGCAAGAAGTGCTTGCGCTCGAAGAGGCGCTGGCTAGACTGACGGACGAAGCGCGCGGGCCATTGGCCGCGCCCGATCAAGGCACAAAACCAGCCTCCCAGGGGTCGGCGGCGGTTTTGTCGGCTTCATAAAGGAAGGGGATGACGCATCGCTAGGTTCACCACCACGACGGCTCCGCCCTCGCGCGAGGGTCCCCGTATCAACGACGAAATCACCGCCCCTCAAGTTCGCCTGATCGGTCACGACGGCAGCCAAGTCGGTGTGGTAACCGTGCGCCGCGGCATCGAGATGGCCGAGGAAGTCGGCCTCGACCTGGTCGAGGTCTCGCCTCTCGCCGACCCGCCAGTTTGCAAACTGATGGACTTCGGCAAGTATAAATACGAGGCTCAGAAGAAGGCTTCGGAGGCGCGCAAGAAACAAAAAGTCATCGAGATAAAGGAAATCAAGTTACGCCCCTCGATCGATGACAACGACTACGACGTGAAAATGCGCAACATGCGCCGCTTCCTCGAAGAGGGCGACAAGGTCAAGGTCACGCTACGTTTCCGAGGGCGCGAGATGGCGCATCAGGAGCTCGGCATGAAGGTGCTCGAGCGCGTACGCGACGATCTGGCCGAAATTGGCAAGGTCGAGCAGATGCCAAAGCTCGAGGGCCGTCAGATGACCATGGTGATCTCGCATAAATAGCCGCGTGGCGTAATTTCTGGGCCGAACGTCGAAGAGTCATTCCGGCCGAATGGCTTGATGACCGCCCGCCCGGTGGGCGCTCGATGCCGGATCGGGCTTGCCAAGCCGGGGCAATCTCTGTAAAACGGCCGCCTCATTGGGTGGCGCGGCCCTAGGCATGCCCAACCGCCCGTTTTGTCGCGCACACGCGGCTACACCACCGATCCGAGAGATGGCAAATGCCTAAGATGAAGTCGAAGAGCAGCGCGAAGAAGCGCTTCTCCTTCACGGCGACCGGCAAAGTGAGGCGCAACAAGGCGTATCACCGTCATATTTTGACCGACAAGACCCGCAAGGTGAAGCGCGAGCAGCGCGGCACCACGATCCTTGAGGGCGGCGACGCACGGCATGTGCGGCGCTGGCTCCCCTACGGTTGAGGGAGAAAGGTCATGGCACGCGTCAAACGGGGCGTCACGACGCATTCCCGGCACCGCGAGATGGTCGCGCAGGGGCGCGGCTATCGGGGTCGGGCCAGCACGAATTTCCGCGTCGCGATCGAGAAGGTCGAGAAGGCGCTGCAATACGCCTATCGCGACCGGCGTAATCGCAAGCGCACCTTTCGCGCCCTCTGGATCCAGCGAATCAACGCGGCCGCGCGCGAGCATGGCTTGACCTACTCGCAGCTTATCAATGGGCTTGGTCTCGCGGGCGTTGAGATCGATCGCAAAGTCCTGGCCGATATCGCGGTGCGCGACAGCGCCGGCTTCAAAGCGGTGGTCGAGAAAGCCCAAGCCGCGCGCGCGAGCCGGCCCTAGGGCCGGCTCAGGCAGCGAAACCCAAGGAGTAGCGGGCGTGGACGAGGTCGAGGCGCTGCGCGCCACGCTCTTGTCCGCGATCGAGGGCGCGAGCGATCTGGCCGCGCTTGAAGAGGTGCGCGTCCATGCGCTCGGCCGCAAGGGCCAGCTGACCGAACGCATGAAGTCGCTCGGCGCGCTGGATATCGAGGCGCGCAAGGCGATGGGCGTCCGGCTCAATGCCGTCAAGGACGACATCACAACCGCGCTCGCGGCGCGCAAGGAACAGCTTGGTGCCGCGGCGTTGAACCAACGGCTCGCCGCCGAACGGATCGATGTGACCTTGCCGGTGCGCCCTGAGCAAGAGGGTCGGATCCATCCGATCACCCAGGTGATCGACGAGCTGGTCGCGATCTTCGCCGACATGGGCTTCACGGTGGCGGAAGGACCCGACATCGAAGACGATTTCCACAATTTCACCGCGCTCAATATTCCGCCCGAACATCCGGCGCGGCAAATGCACGACACGTTCTATCTGCCGCCCGGGCCCAACGGCGAACGGAAATTACTCCGCACCCACACGTCGCCGGTCCAGATTCGCACAATGGAGGCCGGCCCGCCGCCCTATCGCGTCATCGTGCCGGGGCGTACCTATCGCGTCGATTACGACATGACGCACACACCCATGTTCCACCAGATCGAAGGTCTGGTGATCGACACGACAAGCCATATGGGTCACCTCAAGGGCTGCCTGACCGATCTCGTGCGCGCCTTTTTTGAGCTTGAGGATTTGCCGACGCGCTTTCGACCGAGCTTCTTTCCGTTCACCGAACCCTCGGCCGAAATGGACATTGGCTGCTCGCGCAAGGCAGGTGAGTTGAAGCTCGGCCAGGGTGGCGATTGGCTCGAGATTTTGGGTTGCGGCATGGTGCATCCAAAGGTGCTTGAGCTGTCGGGCGTCGATCCGACGCGCTATCAAGGCTTCGCCTTCGGCCTCGGCGTCGAACGCTGCGCCATGTTGAAATACGGCATCCCCGATTTGCGCACGTTCTTCGAGGCAGATTTGCGTTGGCTTCGTCATTATGGCTTCAGCGCTCTCGACGTGCCGAGCCTGGCCACGGGGCTATCCCGGTGAAGTTCACGCTCTCTTGGCTCAAGACCCATCTCGACACCGAGGCGGATGCCAGGACGATTGGTGACGCGCTCACATCGATCGGGCTTGAGGTCGAAGGCATCACCGATCACGCGGCGCGCCTCGCACCGTTCACCGTCGCCTATGTGGTCGAGGCCAAACAGCACCCGAACGCCGACAAGCTGCGCGTTTGCCTTGTCGATACCGGGCATGAGAAAATTCAGGTCGTGTGCGGCGCGCCGAATGCGCGCACCGGCATGAAGGGTGTCTTTGCCGCTTCCGGCACGACCATTCCCGGCACCGGGCTGCACTTGAAGAAGTCGCTCATTCGCGGCGAGGAGAGCAATGGCATGCTCTGCTCCGAGCGCGAAATGGGGCTATCGGACGAGCATGACGGCATCATCGAATTGCCCGAAGACGCGCCGCTCGGTCGGCCCTTCGCCACGGTGATGGGCCTGGACGACCCGATCTTCGAGCTTTCGGTGACGCCTAATCGCGCCGATTGCCTCGGCGTCGGCGGCATTGCGCGCGATCTCGCGGCCAAGGGCCTCGGCCGCCTGAAAACGCCAGCGCCGGCCGCCGTGGCAGGCCGCTTCAAGAGCCCGCTCGGCGTGCGTCTCGAATTCCTGAAGGGCAAGGAAGACGCCTGCCCGCTCTTCGTTGGTCGCTACATTCGGGGCGTCAAGAATGGCCCGAGCCCAAAATGGTTGCAGGATCGTCTGCGTTCGGTCGGCCTCAGGCCGATCTCGGTCTTGGTCGACGTGACGAATTTCCTGACGCTCGATCTCAACCGCCCGGTTCACGTCTTCGATGCCGATCGCGTCAAGGGCGATCATTTGTGGCTCAGGCTCGGCTGCGGTGGGCAATCCTATGCCGCGCTCAATGGCAAGAGCTACACGCTCGATGACGAGATGACCGCGATTGGCGACGACACCGGCGTGCTCTCGCTTGCCGGGCTGATGGGCGGTGTGACGTCCGGCTGCCAGGAAGACACGAGCAACGTCTTTGTCGAGATCGCGTTGTTTGACCCCAAGCGAACGGCGGCGACCGGACGCAAGCTCATGGTTGAGAGCGATGCGCGCTATCGCTTCGAGCGCGGTGTCGATCCGGCTTTCGCGCACGCCGGCATGGAAGTGGCAACGCGGCTCATCCTCGATCTCTGCGGCGGCGTGCCGAGCGAGCCCGTGGTCGCGGGGGCGGAACCCGCATGGCGCCGCGCGATTCCGTTCCGTCACTCACGCCTGCAAATGCTTGGCGGACTCGACCTGCCTGAGACCGAGGCACGCGGCATCCTGGGCTCGCTTGGCTTCGAGGTCGAGGGCACGGGCGAACAGCAACGAATCATTCCGCCCTCCTGGCGCGGCGATGTCGAGGGCGAGGCGGATATTGTGGAAGAGGTGTTGCGGATCAAGGGGCTCGATGCGGTGCCTGCGATCTCGCTTCGGCGCGCGACGCCCGAGCCTCGCCCCGCATTCGACGCCCAGCAAAAGCGCGTCCGGCTGGCGCGGCGCGCGCTTGCCGCGCGCGGACTGAATGAGGCGGTCACCTGGTCGTTCATGCCGGGCGAGCGCGCCAAGCCGTTCGGCGGCGTGCCCGGCTCCTTGCGCTTGGCCAATCCGATCAGCGCCGACCTCGACGTCATGCGTCCCTCGATCTTGCCCAATCTATTGGCCGCCGCCGCGCGCAACGCGGCGCGCGGGCAAAAGGCGGTCGCGCTCTTCGAGATCGGGCCGCAATATCGCGATGACACGCCGGCCGGCCAGCGCATGGTGGCGACAGGAATTCGGGCCGGCGGTGCGTTGCCGCGGCATTGGCAGGGCAAGGCGCGGGGCGCCGATGCGTTCGATGCGAAAGCCGACGCGCTGGGCGCGATAGCCGCCCTGGGCGGGCCGTCCGCCTCGTTGCAAGCCAGCGCCGACGCCCCGGCTTGGTATCACCCCGGTCGCTCCGGATGCCTGAAGCTTGGCGCGACGATGGTCGCCGCGTTCGGCGAGATTCACCCGGCCGTGCTCGGTCAATTCGATCTGGAGGCGCCGGTCGCGGCGTTCGAACTATTCTTGGACGCGCTGCCCGCGACCAAGGAACGCGTCGGTCGCGCGAAGCCGCCGCTGAAAGCGTCCGAATTCCAAGCGGTCGAGCGCGATTTCGCCTTCATTCTCGACCAAAGCGTGGGGGCCGACGCCGTGGTCAAGGCCGCGCGCGGCGCCGAGCGCGCTCTGATCACCGACGTGCAGGTCTTCGACCTGTATGAAGGCCAGGGGCTCGACGTCGGCAAGAAATCGCTCGCCATCAGCGTAAGATTGGAGCCTTTCGACCGCACGCTGACCGACGCCGAAATCGAGGCGGTCGCCAAAAAGGTGGTCCAGGCGGTCGAGAAAGCCAGCGGCGGCAGACTGCGGACGTGAGACCACGCCTATCTTTTTCGTCATGCCCGGACTTGATCCGGGCATCCAGACTTCTTAAGGAAACAGAAGTGCGGTTGTCCCTGGATTGCCGGGTCAAGCCCGACAATGACGGCAAGGGGAGGGTCGCATCGACGGCATCCGCTTCCCCGCCACAGACGCGCGCACCCCTTCGACCTTGAGCCCCATGACCGACCTCGCCCATATTCGCAATTTCTCGATCATCGCGCACATCGATCACGGCAAGTCGACGCTGGCCGACCGGCTGATCGAGCGCTGCGGCGCGCTGGAGAAGCGCGAGATGACCGAGCAGGTCTTGGACTCGATGGACATCGAGCGTGAGCGCGGCATCACCATCAAGGCGCAGACCGTGCGGCTTGCCTATACCGCGAAGAACGGCGAGAGCTACACGCTCAATCTGGTCGACACGCCCGGCCATGTCGATTTTGCCTATGAAGTAAGCCGCTCGCTCGCCGCATGCGAGGGCTCGCTCCTGGTGGTCGACGCCACCCAAGGCGTCGAGGCGCAGACGCTCGCCAATTGTTATCAGGCGATCGACAACAATCACGAGATTGTGCCGGTGCTGAACAAGATCGATCTCCCGGCGTCAGAACCCGACCGCATCAAGCAGCAGATCGAGGACGTGATCGGGCTCGACGCGCATGACGCGCTGCTCATTTCGGCCAAGACCGGTGTCGGCATTGACGACGTGCTGGAAGCCTTGGTCAACCGTCTGCCGGCACCCAAGGGTGAGCCGGACGCACCCTTGAAGGCGCTCTTGGTTGATAGCTGGTATGACCCTTATCTCGGCGTCGTCATTCTGGTGCGCGTGAAGGATGGCGCGCTCAAGAAGGGCGCGACCATCCGCATGATGGCGACCGGCGCCGTGCATCAGGTCGAGCAGGTCGGCGTGTTCACGCCGAAGAAGCTCCCGATCGGCGTGCTCTCGCCCGGCGAGATCGGCTACATCACCGCCGGCATCAAGGAGGTCGCCGATTGCAGCGTCGGCGATACCATCACCGAGGCCAAGCGCCCCTGCGCCGAGGCGCTGCCCGGCTTCAAGCCGAGCGTGCCGGTGGTGTTCTGCGGTCTGTTCCCGGTCGATGCCACCGATTTCGAGCATTTGCGCGACAGCCTCGCCAAGCTCCGTCTCAACGACACGAGCTTCATCTACGAGGCGGAGACCTCGGCCGCGCTCGGCTTCGGTTTTCGCTGCGGATTCTTGGGCCTTTTGCATCTCGAGATCGTGCAGGAGCGGCTCGCGCGCGAGTTCGACCTGGAATTGGTGGCGACCGCGCCCTCGGTGATCTATCGCGTCACGCTGACCGATGGCTCCGTGGTCGAGCTGCACAACCCGGCCGACATGCCCGATGTCACGCGCATCACCAAGATGGAGGAGCCCTGGATCAAGGCGACCATCTTCACGCCCGATAGCTATCTCGGCCATGTGCTGGCGCTGTGTCAGGAAAAGCGCGGCGAGCAGATCGAGCTGACCTATGTCGGCAATCGCGCCATGGTGGTCTATCGCTTGCCGCTGAACGAGGTGGTGTTCGATTTTTACGACCGACTGAAATCGGTCAGCCGCGGCTATGCCAGTTTCGACTATGCGCTCGACGGCTATCAGGAAAGCGATCTCGTGAAGCTCTCGATCATGGTCAATGGCGAGCCGGTCGATGCGCTCTCGATGATCGTGCATCGCGGCCAGGCCGAGGCGCGCGGGCGCGGGCTTTGTCAACGCCTCAAGGATTTGATCCCGCGCCAGATGTTCAAGATCGCGGTCCAAGCCGCGATCGGCGGCAAGGTGGTCGCGCGCGAAACCGTCTCGGCGTTACGCAAGGACGTGCTCGCCAAATGCTATGGCGGCGACATCACGCGCAAACGCAAGCTTTTGGATAAGCAAAAGCGCGGCAAGAAGCGCATGCGCCAATTCGGCGAGGTTGAAATCCCGCAGGAAGCGTTCTTGGCGGCGTTGAAGATGGGCGAGGATAAATAGTCGTCGCGCCGCTCAGCGCGCCGCCGCGCGTTCAGTCCCGCGCTGCTTCCCGCCGTTCGAAGCGTGAGTGCACGAACCCGGCCAGCCCGCCGAGCGCGAGCCAGAAGAGGCCGTTGGTGATCAGCGTGGCATAGACGAACTGCGTGGCGAGCGCCTCGGGCGCGAGGCCGCCATGATGCTCGGGTGCGGGCGCGCCGATCAGATGCGGAAGCGCGAGCGGCACGAGGGCGAGCGCCTTCATCCAGGGCTTCGGCGCGAAGGCGAGCCAGCCAAGGCCGAGCGCGGTCAGGGCGGCCGTCATGATCCACCAGCCCTGACGCGCGGCAAGCTCGGTCGCGGCGGCGCCGGGGATTTCGGGCGGCAGGCCTAAAGCCGGCGCGAGCTGGAACGCGCCAAAGCCGGCGAGGCCCCAGAGCAGTCCCTTCCGCCAGCCAATGCGCTTGCCCGTCGCGGCGACGAGACTCATGCCCGCCGCGAGCAGCAAGCCAAAGCCGGCGGCCGAGACCAAATTGGCGAGGAGCGTGAGCCAGAAGCGGCCCGCGCCGCCGTCTTCTTCCATCACGCCAACATCCGACGCCGCGATCGCTGATTCGCCATCGTTCGCGTGCGTCGGCGCCGCGCCGGCCGCGTGGTCGTGATCATGCGCATGGGTGCTCGCGGCGATGTTCGCGCCAACCGCCTCGTCACCATGGGAATGTGCCGGCGCACCGGCGGCGCTCTCATAGCTCTCGGCTTCGAGGATGATCGGCACGACGGCGATCCGTTGCAGGCCGGTGAGCAGCAGTCCCGCCGCCACGCCCGCGATCACCGCAATCAGCACGAGCTGGCGCAGCCGCGCGAGGCCGCCGAGGCCGAAGCCCCGTCCGCCGAGCTCGCTCCGTGGCTTGCGGCCCCGCTCGACCTCCGGCCGGGGTCCGCCGCTCATCGCAGGCGGCTCAGTGGCAGGGGAAAGAGAACGAGTGGCGCGAATCGTGCGCCGCGTCATGCAGCACGGAAGAGCCGGCGAAACCAGCGCCGAAAATCAGCCCGACGCCCAGCATCGCGGCGATCACCACCGGCCAGGTCCGCCCGAAGCCGGCCCATGCCAGAGCGCGCGACGCCTGTGTCCGAACCTTGCTGCCTGCCGCCATGTCGCTTCCCTCGCGGTCCAAGTCTAGTGGTGATGGTCGTGATCGTGATGATGTTTCGCGCCAAGCACGACCGGCTGGCCGTGCGCGGTCGCCTCATAAGCCTCGTGCCATTCCGCCTTGCGTTTGGCAAGGGCCACGGCGCTAGCCAAACCCTTGTCGGCGACCAGCCGCTCCAGCGCCGCCAGCCAGTGCAGATAATAGACGGTCTCGGCGTGCGACGCATCAGCCGGGGCGCCGGACGCGATCTCGCGGCTCAGATAGCTCACCCACTCGGCCCACGCGAAATGCCCGGCCTCGTGCAGCTTCACGGTCAGCGCGAAAGCCTCGGCCTGCCAGGGCTCGGCGAAAACCGGCCCGTCGCGGTCCTTGGGCAGCCCGGGTGTCGAAGCAAGATTTGCGGGTTCGATCATGCTCAGGCCGGATCGAGATAGGCGTCCCAGAGATCGGCGAAGATCGCATCCTTGGCGCCAGCCTCGGGCCCAAAGACCTCGCGCGCGGTAAAGCGCACGGTATAGAGATGCTGCGGCGCGGGGCCTTTGCCGTGCGCGCTGGCGTCGGGGAAGACGAAGACGCCGTGGTCGGATTGGATCACGCCGACTTTGCCGCGCACATAACGGGGCAGGCGGGTGTGCCCTGTCGGGTTGGGATTGCGCGTCTTTACCGTGTCGCCCTTCTTGAACTTGGGCGTAACCGCTTCATTGACTCGGGCTGAGCCGCCGGTCGCGACCAGGCTCGCCACCATGTCCTTGGTCAGCACAGGCATCACATTTGCCCCTTGCCAAGCGCCGCCCATTTTGACGCCAGTTCGCGTTGCTGGATCACGCCTTTCTCGATCAGCAGCGTTTCCATCGCATGCAACCAGTGCTCGTAGTAGCTCGTGCTCAAATACTCGGCCGGGGCCATGCGCTCGATCGCGTGACGGAATTCATCGACGTTGCAATAGCCGCCGGAGAACATCGTGAACAGCAGGCCAAACACGCGCCGTTCCCAGGGCGCATGAAAGATCGGCTCGTTGGCCTCCGAGTTGATCGGACCGTGACCGTGCATGCCGCCAAGATCGTGAATGCCGTTCATCGCGACGGCCCCGCCACTTTGGCCGTGCCGATCATGGCGTCGCGCGTGACCAATTTTGCGAGCGCGTCCTCTTTCAGATCTTCGGTCCCGGCGGGACGTTCAGGCAGCACCATGTAGCGCAACTCGGCGGTCGAATCCCAAATCCGAATTTCGATGCTTTCGGGCAGCTCGAGACCGAATTCCTTGAGCACGGCGCGCGGCTCGATCACGGCGCGCGAGCGGTAGGGCGCCGCCTTATACCAAACCGGCGGCAGGCCGAGCACAGGCCACGGATAGCAAGAGCAGAGTGTGCAGACCAGCAGGTTATGGACGGCCGGCGTGTTCTCGACCACCACCATGTCCTCGCCCTGCATGCCCGAATAGCCGAGTTCGGCAATCGCCGCGGTGGCGTCGGACAGCAGGCGTTTCTTGTACGTCGGATCGGTCCAGGCGCGCGCGACCACCTTGGCGCCGTTGCGCGGGCCGATCTTGGTCTCGAACAGCTCGATCAGCGCATCGAGCGCGGCGGGCTCGAGCAATTTCTTTTCGGTCAACAGCGATTCGAGCGCCTTGACGCGAAGCGCCGGATCGGACGGTGGGTCGCTGTGCCGATGGCTCGCCATGGCCGATCTCCCCTGGCTGGTCGCGTCTCGAATGCTCGAACGGTAGGACCGCCGCCGGGCTTAGGTCAAGGACGGCGAATGATGGTCGGCTCGCGGCCGGGCCGGCTGTCGCTCCGCGGCGCAGGTGGCACCGCGACGTCGGGCGAGCGCGCTTCCGCCGGCGCGGCGTTCGCCGGGCGGGCGGCTCGCCGGGCGCTCGCATGCTGGCGCAGGGCGCGTGTGACACCCGCAATGGCGCGCCCATAGGCCGGGTCGGCGCGCCGGCGCGCTCGACCAGCGAACAAGAAGAGCACGAGGCTAACGCCCAGCGGTATGGCCCAAGCAGGGCCGAGTAAAATCGGCAGCACGATGGTGCGCCAGAGCCAGGTTGAGGTGCCCTCGATGGCGGCCTGCAGTCCGATCAGGCTATTGGCATTGAGTGAGGCCCAGAGTTTGCCGAGCGGGATGATGCGATAGCCGGGGCCCGACGCGGCCTGGTACAACTCATTGCCGAACGTGGCGACCGCGGCCAACAAAGTGAGTCTGCTGATCGTACGCAGGAGCCAGCGGATCATGAGCCACCCGTGGCGTTGGGCGCGTCGGCGCTCAACCATTTCTTGGCCCGGTCGCCGCCACGATTCGGCGCGACGTCGCGGCCTTTGCGGTTCATGGTCGGATGGGTTGCAGGGGGCGGCATTGTTGCTATTGTCCTCCGCGTCGCAGCGGATGGAGAGGTGGCCGAGTGGCTTAAGGCACACGCTTGGAAAGCGTGCATACGGTAACACGTATCGTGGGTTCGAATCCCACCCTCTCCGCCAGCCTTCGCGCTATCCGGCCCGCGCCGCGCTTCGCGGGGTTCGCGCCCGGGCCCGATGCGTCTATGGCGGTCTGCGATTGCCGCGGATTCTGCTGGTTGGAATGGTTGGGGAACATGGAATGACGGGCACACACAGAGGCGCTTGTTTCTGTGGCGCGGTCGCGATTGAAGCGACCGGCGCGCCGATCGAAATGGGCTACTGCCATTGCGCGTCGTGCCGATCCTATTCGGGCGGACCCGTGAACGCCTACACCCTCTGGCAAGAAGCGAACGTCAAGGTAATCAAAGGCGCGGAGTCCCTCGGCCGGTTTAACAAGACGGCGATGAGTCATCGGCGTTTTTGCACGAAATGCGGCGGTCATGTCATGGTTGACCATCCGAGCCTCGGCCTCATCGACGTGCATGCCTCTACCATCCCGACCGTGGCTTTCAAGCCGAGCGTCCATCTGAACTACGCCGAAACGGTGTTGCCGATGAAGGACGGGCTTCCCAAATTGAGAGACTTCCCCGCCGCTGTCGGTGGCTCCGGCGAAACCATGCCCGAATAGGCAGTTTCCCGAGAAAGGCCTGCCATGCAAATCTCCATCATCGGCTTCGATCGCTTCACCGACATCGACGTATTCATGCCATGGGACTTGTTGAACCGAGCCCGGGCAGCGGGCGCGCGCGATTGGCAGGTCCGTATCCTCGGCAAAACCGATCACATCACCTCGGTCGCCGGATTGAAAATCCCGACCCATGGACGGCTTGAGGAGACCGCGATCAGCGATGCGGTAATCTTCGCCAGCGGTATCGGCGTCGAAGATTGTTTGAAGGACTCCGAGTTCCTCGACGCCTTGGCGCTCGACGAACATCGCCAATTGATCGGCTCGATGTGCGCGGGCGCGATCCTACTCGCCCATAAGGGCTTGCTCACCGGGCGCACCGCGACGACCTATCCGACCTATGTGGAACGTCTCGCGCAATATCCGGGCGTGAAGCCGGTCGATGAGCCGTTCGTGCGCCATGGCAATGTCGCGACCGCCGGCGGCTGCCTGGCCGCCCAGTCGCTATGTCAATGGATCATGGAAACCTTGGCGGGGCGTGAAATATCCGATGCCGTGCTGGCCTCGATCCTGCCAGTCGGGCAAGGGTGCAAGGCCTTCGCCGGATGGGGCGACCCGGCGGCAGCCAAATTAATGCAGGCAGCGGAATAGATATGGCCATGTTGTTGGCCGGGAAGGTCGGCATTGTCACCGGCGCGACCGCGGGCCTCGGCCGGGCGGCCGCGCTTGCCATGGCACGCGAGGGTGCGGCGGTCACGGTGGCCGGCCGCAATTTAGATGAAGGGCACAAGCTCCGCGAAGAAATCACGCGGGCTGGCGGCCGCGCCATATTCGAGCAAATGGATGTAACGATCTCCGACGATATCGAGCGCACGGTCGCTCACACCATCGAGGCGTTCGGCCGGCTCGACATCGCCTATAACAACGCGGGCGTCGAGAGTCCGGGATGCCCGGTGCACGAACTCGACATCGACGCGGTCAAGCATTCCTACGATGTCAACGTGCACAGCATTTTCTTGTCGATGAAGTACGAAATCCCGCAGATGTTGAAGGCGGGCGGTGGCTCGATCGTGAACGCGACGTCGATCTGGGGTTTGGATGCCTCGCCGGGACGTGCGATCTATGTCTCAGCCAAGCACGCGATCTGCGGCCTCACGAAAACCGCGGCGCTTGAGTTGGCGGAAAACAACATCCGCGTCAACGCGATTGCGCCGGGTCCGATTCTCACGCCCATGCTGTTGCGCGATTGGAAAGGCGAAGTCGACAAGGCCGCCGCGATCGTTCCGATGCGACGTGTTGGCCGCGCAGAGGAAGTGGCCGACGTCGTGGTCTGGCTCTGTTCCGATCGGTCGAGCTTCATCACCGGCGTGATCCTGCCGATCGATGGTGGTATCGCGGCCAGAATGGGTTGACCACCCACACCGTCTGCGGTTTCATCAGCCGCGATGTGGCTTGGCACCGCTCGCCGCTTCGGTTACGCGCATGGCAGAGCAAGCGTCCGCAGCCTGAGAGTCATGGCGGTTCGCGGCCCGCCGACGACGCGGCGGCGGCCGAAGGAGAGGTGACCGTGCGGTTTGAGGCACACGCTTGGAATGCTTGCCTACCGTAACATGTATTGTGGGTTCGAAGCCCACTCGCCGTCTCCGCCAGCATGCGTCACGCCATGTGCATCGCAAGATGGCTATTCGACTTACGTGCGATTGATTGACACGCCTCCATCAACCAAGAGCGCGGTGCCCGTGACGAAACTTGCGGCGTCCGACGCCAGATAGAGGACCGAGCGCGCAATCTCCTCGGGTGCCGCGATGCGCTTGAGGGCATGAAGGCCTTCCACGAAGTTGCGCGCCTCGGGCGTGTTGGCGACGACGCGGCCCATGGGCGTGTCGACGCCGCCCGGCAGGATCGCGTTCACACGCACGCCCTGAGGCCCAAACTCCGTTGCGAGCGCTTGGGTTAGGCCGACCAAGCCGGCCTTGCTCGCCGCATAAGCCGCTAGGCCCGGCATGCCCGCCGTGTGACCGACAAATGTACCGGTGAAGATCAGGCTGCCGCCGCCTCGAGCGAGCATCGCCGGGAGCTGATATTTCGCCGCCAAGAAGGCACTCGTCAGATTGGTGTCGATCGTGTCCCGCCAACCCTGCAACGACACATGGGGCGTCGGCCCCATCTCGCCGAGGCTTCCCGCGTTGTTGAATCCGATGTCGAGGCCACCGAATTTTGCCGTGGCGATCTCAACCAGCGCTTTCGCCAGCGCCTCCTCCCTGATATCGCCCGCGTGTGCCACGGCTTCACCGCCGGCGGACGTGATCTCCCCTACGAGCGCATCGAGTTCGGCCTGGCGTCGCGCCGTGACGACGAGCTTGGCACCGGCCTCGGCGAAGAGCTTCGCCGTCGCGCGCCCGATGCCGGAGCTTGCACCCGTGACGATTGCGATTTTGTTCGTCAATGCGTTCGTATTCATCATTCGCTCCATTGCGGTAGCTTGCCTGGAGCGATATGCGGCAAAGTGCCAATCGGGCTCAACCCGGTTCTTGCGCTGCAATCGAACAATCATCACGGCGAATTCTTCGCGCCCCTTGAACATCAAGGCGCAACAAGCGGAAACGCTTCATACGATTTTCGTGTCTGCGGGCAATCCTCGGTCAATAGGTCGAGCGGCCGCCTGAGGTGTCGAACACGGCGCCTGTCGAGAAACTGCAATCGGGCGAAGCGAGCCAGGCGATCAGTTTCGCGTTCTCCTCGATCGTGCCGAAGCGGCCCATCGGTATTTTGCTCAACATGAATTGAATGTGGGCCTCGCTCATCTGGGCGAAAATCTCGGTCTTGACCGCGGCCGGCGTCACACAATTGACCAGCACGCCGGTGCCGACCAACTCCTTGCCGAGCGATTTGGTCAGGGCG
>CAMDDO010000051.1 GCA_945892755.1 Rhizobium sp. Q54
TTGATGTATGTAGGTGAATCATCGTATGTCGCACGGGGAGATATTGCGAATGCCTGATCGCCTAGCGGAGAGCGATCCGACGGCACCGGAAACTCGTTTGGCGGCCCGGATCGTGGCGGCCTATGTGCGCTCAAACGAGGTGCCAGGATCGAACCTGCCGAAGTTGATTCGGATGGTTCGCCATGCATTGCGGAGCGTCGCGAACCTTCGTAATATCAATGGCTTGAATCCCGCGGTGAAGATCGAAGATTCGATCACGCCGGACTACTTGATTTGTCTCGAGGATGGCCGCCGGCTCAAAATGCTGAAACGCTATCTCAAATCGGCGCACAATCTGACACCGCAGCAATACCGGGAAAAGTGGCGCCTGCCGCACGACTATCCCATGGTCGCGCCCAATTATGGTCGATCGCGCAGCGACTTCGCCAAGCGCGTCGGGCTCGGCAAACATGGCCGCGGCGCGGTCACGGATGACGCCGACTGAGGTCACGCCGGGGTTGCCCGCCAGGCCCCTTTGCGGCGACGGCTTTTCCGAAGACAGAACCCGGCCACTCGCCTAAGCTGGTGGGCGTTGGCAGGATCGATGCCTGCCCAGGGAGCGCCATCGCGCGCTCTCCGTCGGGCGACTGGCCTCGAGCCCCGTCACTTCAGGGAGAGGATGACCATGAAAAATCGGGCTTTGTACGCTTTGTCGACGGCCGTCGCATTGGCCCTTGCGGCCGGAAGCGCGGCCGCCGATGACATCAAGATCGGCGCCCTGATGTCGATGACGGGCGACCTTCAGGCCTATGGCGAGACCTCGCTCAACGGCATCAAGCTGGCGGTCAAGGAGATCAACGCTGCGGGTGGCGCGGCGGGCAGCATGCTCGCGGTCGCGGTCGGCGACGACCAGACCAATCCGCAGGTCGGCGTCGATGCCGCCAAGAAATTGGTCGAGCTGGAGAAGGTCGCGGCCCTTATCGGCGCATTGCCAAGCGGCGTCACCATTCCGGTGGCAAAGAGCGTATCGGCCGCAGCCGGTGTTGTGCAAATCTCGAATGCTTCGACCTCGCCGGCGATCACCGACCTCGATGACGGCGACGTGCTGTTCCGGACCATCCCATCGGATGCATTCCAGGGTGTCGCCCTGGCCGAAGTGGTGAACGGCAAGGGCGTCAAGAACGTCGCGGTGCTCTATATCAACAACGACTATGGCGAGGGCCTCGCCAAGGCGTTTGCGGGGGCCTTCGAGGCGAAGGGCGGCAAGGTCAGCGCCAATCTCGCCTTTGAGCCGGGGAACGCCTCCTATCGCGGCGAGCTGCAGCAGGCGGCCGAGGGCAAGGCCGAGGCCCTGGTGCTGATCGCCTATCCCGAGAACGGCAACATCATTCTGAAGCAGTCGCTCGAGGAAGGTTTCTTCAAGGCGTTCATCTTCACCGACGGCATGAAGGCGCCTGAAGTCATTGCTGCGATCGGCGCGGACAATCTGAATGGCTCCTACGGCACCGCGCCCGAGGCTTTGGCCGATAGCGAAACCGCCAAACGCTTCAAGGACGCCTATCAGAAGGAGTTCGGCGAGCTGCCGCCGAAGCCCTTCATCGATTCGGCCTATGACGCGACCTTCCTGATCGGCCTCGCGATCGAAAAGGCCGGCGGCACCGACCGGAAGAAAATTCATGCGGCGCTCCGCGAAGTCGCCAACGCGCCGGGCGAGAAGGTGCTTCCCGGCGAATTCGCCAAGGCCAAGGAGCTGATCAAGGCCGGCAAGGACATCGACTATGTCGGCGCGGCCGGCGAGCAGGATTTCGACGCCAAAGGCGATGTCGGCGGCACGTTCGCGCACTGGGCGATCGAGGGCGGCGAGATCAAGACGCTAAGCGTCTTCGCGCCGAAATAGGTCGACCGGTCCTCCGGCGCTATGGACGAGGCCCGCCGGGCAACCGGCGGGCCTTTTTCCGGGCTCGATGATCGAGGTCGATCATCGCTATGCCCTCAATCGCCGGGCGCGTGCTCCGCACGCTTGGCTTTCGCCGCCAAGGCGGCGCGGCGCGGTCGCGCCGGCCAAGTCGCGATGATCGAGGTCAATCATCGCGATCCGCTCAGTGCGGCCGCTTGAAGCGAAAGCGCTCCGGGATCAAGCCTTGCGGGCGGAACAGCAGGATCACCTGCAACAACACGCCGATCAGCAGGAGACGGAGCGCACCGGCCTGCGTCACCATGCTGGCCGGGATGACTTGGTTGATGAGCCACTCGGTCAGCGACCAGACCAGCCAGATCACCACCGCGCCGAGCAAAGCGCCATAATTGTTGCCGCTGCCGCCCGCGATCAACATGACCCAGGGCAGAAAGGTCGCGAATAGATTGGTAAATGCCTCGGGGCTGATGAACGAGAAGAACGGCGCATAGAGCCCGCCGGCGAGCCCCATGATCGCCGAGCCGAGCACGAAGGATTGCAGCTGAAAATTGACGATGCTCTTGCCCGAGGCGCGCGCGGTATCCTCGTTCTCGCGCAGCGCACGCAGCACGCGCCCGAACGGCGCCCGCCTCAATCGTTCAAGCGCGAAGAATACAAGCGCGACCGCGGCGATGACGATGCAGAGATAGATCAAGGGTTCTGCCCCAGCCCCAGCCCCTTCGAATGGCTTCGTGATCGCAGTGATGCCGCGCACGCCGTTGGTCAACCAATCTTCGTTCTTGAGGAATTGACGCACGATCTCGGCGATGCCGATGGTCGCGATGGCCAGATAGTCGGCGCGCAATCGGAGCGTGATCAGGCCGATCAGGAAGGCGAGCGCGCCCGACATGACCATCGCGATGATCAATCCGACGACAAAGGGCAAACCGAAGCCGCCGAGATGATCCTCGGTCGGGGCGGTCGTCATGATCGCCATGGTGTAGGCGCCGACCATGAAGAAGGCGGCGACGCCGAAATTGACCTGCCCGGTCTGGCCCCATTGCAGATTGAGGCCGAGGATCAGCACGCCGTATATGCCGACAAAGGTCAAAAAGAACACGGCATAGGCCGGGAAGCCGCTGAGCTCCATCAGGTCTTCACTCCGCTGAGCAGGCCTTGGGGCCTGAAGATCAGCACCAGCACCATGATGGCGAAGGCGACCGCGGGCTTGTAGGCCGGCGAAATCACGAAGGTCGAGAACTCCTCGGCGATGCCAATGATCAGGCCGCCAAGGATCGCGCCATAGGGCTTGCCGATACCGCCAAAGATCGCAGCGGCGAAAATCGCGAGCAAGAGTCGAAACCCCATCACCGGATGAAGCTGCGTATCCATGGCGAGGAAGACCCCGGAAGCGCCGGCGACCGCGCCGCCGATCAGCCAGGTCCAGGCGATGACGCGCTCGGTATCGATGCCGGAAATGCGCGCGAGGTCGGCGTTATCGCTCATCGCGCGCATCGCCTTGCCGACCTTGGTTCGCCGCAAAAACAAATGCAGGCCAATCACGATCGCGATCGCGCCGCCGACGATGTATAGGTGCGTCGGCTTGATGCGGAGTCCGCCGACCTGCATGGGAAATTCGATGCCGCGCGCATAAACCTGGGTGTCAGGCCCGAAGGCGAGCTGCACCCCGGCGCGCACGATCAGCGCGACACCGAACGATGAGATCAACAAGATCACCGGCGTCGATTGTCGGAGCCGCTGGAACAATACCCGGTCAATGCCGAGCGTAAGGCAGGCGGTGACTGCCATCGCGAGCGGAAACGCGACATACATCGGCCAGCCGAGCAAGGTGAAGAAGACGAAGCCGAAATAAGCGCCGGCTGTCAGCAGATCGCCGTGGGCGAAATTCGCGAAGCGCAATATGCCATAGCTCAACGACAGCGCCATGCCGGCAACCGCGATGATGCTGCCGAGCACGATGCCGTAGATCAGGGTCTGGACATATTCCATTGCTCAGCCGCCGCCCCTGTCGCGCTCGCGTTCTCTTTTCATCATCGCTCAGCCGCCCAGGAACATTTCGGCGACCTCGCGATTGGCCAGAAGATTCGGCCCGGTATCCTCGAAGCGGTTCTGGCCCATCGCCAGGACATAGCCGCGATGCGCGAAGGAAAGCGCGAACTTGGCGTTCTGCTCGACCATCAAAACACCGATGCCGAGCCGGTTGATCTCCTTGATGCGATCGAAGATCAGCTCGATCATGCGTGGCGAAAGGCCGGCGGTCGGCTCGTCGAGCAAAAGCACCTTGGGCTTCAGCATCAGGGCACGGCCGATCGCCACCATTTGGCGCTGGCCGCCCGAGAGATCGCCGGCGCGCGTGCCGCGCCGCTCGTTCAACGCCGGAAAAATCTCATAGACCCGGGCGAGCTCGGAGCCAATGTCGTCGGTCCGGATGAAGGCGCCCATTTCGAGATTCTCGTGCACCGAAAGGCCGGCGAACACGTTTTTCTCCTGCGGCACATAACAGAGGCCGAGGCGCACAATGCGATCGGGGCGCTGATTGGCGATCTCGTTGCCGTCGAACCTGACATGCCCCTGACGCACCCTGACCAGCCCAAACACCGCCTTCAAGGCGGTCGATTTTCCGGCGCCGTTTGGCCCGATGATGACGACGATCTCACCGGCATCGACGGTCAGGCTGACACCGTGCAAAATGTCGGCGCCACCATAGCCGCCGACCAAGGCCGTGGCTTCAAGCAGAGGCATTGTCGCGCGCCTTCAAGGCGGCCTCGATATCGTGCCCTGCCCCGCCGCCGAGATAGGCTTCGAGTACGGCTTCGTTGCGGCGGATTTCGGCCATCTTGCCTTGCGCCAGCACGCGCCCTTCCGCCATCACGATGACCGGATCGCACAGCGCGGCGACGAAATCCATGTCGTGCTCGATGATGCAGAAGGTATAGCCGCGCTCGCGGTGAAGCCGTTTGATATCCTCGGCGAGCGACGCGAGCAAGGTGCGGTTGACGCCGGCGCCCGGTTCGTCGAGCAGAATCACCTTGGCATCGGTCATCATGGTGCGGCCGAGCTCGAGAAGTTTTTTCTGGCCGCCCGAGAGATTCCCGGCAAGCTCGTCGGCGACATGCGAGAGCTTGAGAAATTCCAGAACATCGTCGGCGCGCTTGGCGATCGCGCGCTCCTGGCCCGCGACGCGCCTGGGCGCAAACCACGCGGCGAGCACGGATTCTCCGGCCTGCCCGGCGGGCACCAGCATGAGGTTTTCACGCGCGGTCATGCGCGAGAGCTCGTGCGGAATCTGAAAAGTACGCACCAGGCCCAGTCGGAACAGACGATGCGGCGCGAGGCCGGTGACATCGCGCCCATCGAGCTGGACGCGGCCTAGGTCAGGCTTCAGAAATCCGGTCACGATGTTGAACAGCGTTGTCTTGCCAGCGCCGTTCGGGCCGATCAGGCCGGTGATGGTGCCAGCCCTGACCTCGAACGAGCAGTCATCGACGGCGCGGAGCCCGCCGAAGCGCTTGCTGACGTGCTCGACCGAGATCAAGGGATGCTAGACCAAGATGCCACCGCCCGAGGGCGGTTCATTTTTCTTGGCAGCGGCCGCGTTCTTGACGTCGCGCGCCTCGTTGAAATCGAGCTTCCTCATGACAAGGCGGATCAGATCGGGCTCGGGCGTGCGCGGGCTGCCGACGATCGAAACCTCGCGCAAGGTCTCGGCATCGATCGCGGTGACTTTCACGTAGTCGCCGATGTGGCGAAACTCGAGCAGCACCTCGCGCTCGCCGATTCTTCTGCGTTCCATGACCGGCCTCGCTCAAGCGTCGCGCGGCGTTCAGCCCTGCCCTGAACGGCAGAATGACCCCTTGATGGCGAGAGGGCAAGGCGAACGCGGGTTCAGCCCGCCCGACGCGCCAGCCTCGGCAAGGCGAAATTGACGAGATAGAGCCCGGCGCACATCAGCACGAGCGCCGCCCAAATCCACGCACTCGGCCGATCGCCGAAGAACCACATGCCGAAGCCGAGCCCGGCCAGAGTCGCGATATAGTTCGAGGTCGAGAACACCACCGGCCCGGCGCGGCGAATGATCTCGAACACCAGCACGTAGGTCAGCGCGTTATTGGCCATGGCCGCGATGGTGGCCCAATCGGCCGCGCTGAATGGTGCGGGAAATGCCCAGAACTCCCCGCTCACCGCCATCGCGATTCCCGAATAGAACGCCGAGAATGTCAGCAAGCCGAAGCCCATCGGAAGCGACCCCGCTTCCGGCGGACGCATCAGCGCGATGATCACGGCATTTAGTGCATAGGTGAGCGGCGCGACCAATCCAAGCGCGACCCAGCCTACCATCTCGGGCGATGGTAGGCTGGTGCGCGGCAGGAGAACCAGAAGCACGCCGGCGAAGCCCAGCAAAATCCCGAGCGCGCGGCGCCAGCCGAAGCGATCGAGGCGCAAGAGGAGCGCGAGGGCATAGACCAGAATCGGCACGAGCGTCAGCCCAAGGCTGAGCACGCCGGATGGCACCTTCGGCGCAACGAACGTCAGCACCGCATAGGGCAGCGCAAGGTTGAGCATGCCGGTGATCGCATAGACCCGGAGATGCGCCCATTCGAGGCGCGGCCAGCGCCGGAACGCCGCGCAGAACAGCAGCACGATCCCGGCCGCACCAAGCGATTGCCAAAACACATAGGCAAAGACCGGCACACCATCGCTGGTCGCCGTGACGTTGATCGAATAGACGATGCCGAATGAGAGGCCGAGCACGAACAGCATGCCGATCGTGAGCGGCGCGGTCGCCGCGGCGGGCCCTGTCCCTTCTTTCGTCACGCGCACCCCTCCGTTCGGCCGGCTTGGAGCCGCTCGCCCCAGGTGATAGATACTAGGCTGAAATCCGCCGATTGAGCCAAGGAGTTCGGCCGTGAGCCACCCCGCCCCAAACAAGCCCGCCGGCCCGTCGAGTAAAGGCGCCAAGCCGGCCTTCCAATGGGACGACGCCTTCCTGCTTGAGGATCAACTGAGCGAAGACGAGCGCCTGATCCGCGACGCCGCGCGGGACTATGCCCAAGAAAAGCTCATGACCCGCGTGCTCGAGGCCAATCGCCATGAGCGCTTCGACCGCGAGATCATGAACGAGATGGGCGCGCTCGGGCTTTTGGGCTCGACCATCCAGGGCTATGGCTGCGCGGGCGTGAATTACGTGTCCTATGGCCTCGCCGCGCGCGAGGTCGAGCGCGTCGATTCAGGCTATCGCTCGGCGATGAGCGTGCAATCGAGTCTCGTCATGCACCCGATCAACGCCTATGGCTCCGAAGCGCAGAAAGAGAAATATCTGCCGCGCCTCGCGACCGGCGAATGGGTCGGCTGCTTCGGCTTGACCGAGCCCGATCACGGGTCGGACCCCGGCGGCATGACGACGCGCGCCAAGGCGGCGCCCGGCGGCTTCAAGCTCTCGGGCGCCAAGAACTGGATCACCAACTCGCCGATCGCCGATGTCTTCATCGTGTGGGCCAAGAACGATGCAGGCGTCATTCGCGGCTATATTCTGGAGAAAGGCATGAAGGGCCTCGCCGCGCCAAAGATCGAAGGCAAGTTCTCGCTGCGCGCTTCGGTCACCGGCATGATCCAGATGGATGAGGTCTTCGTGCCGACCGAAAACGAATTGCCGAACGCGAGCGGGCTCGGCGGGCCGTTCGGTTGCTTGAACCGCGCGCGCTATGGCATTGCCTGGGGCGCGCTCGGCGCGGCCGAGTTCTGCTGGATGCAGGCGCGCCAATACACGCTCGACCGCAAGCAGTTCGGCCGCCCCCTCGCGGCCAATCAATTGGTGCAGAAAAAACTCGCCGACATGCAGACCGAAATCTCGATCGGCCTGCAGGCCTGCTTGCGCGTCGGGCGCCTGTTCGACGAGGGCCGCGCCGCGCCCGAGATGATCTCGCTGATCAAGCGCAATTCATGCGGCAAGGCGCTCGATATCGCACGGGTCGCGCGCGACATGCATGGCGGCAACGGCGTGTCGGACGAATATCACGTGATCCGCCACGTCATGAACCTCGAGGCGGTCAACACCTATGAGGGCACGCACGACGTGCACGCCCTCATTCTCGGCCGCGCGCAGACCGGGATACAGGCATTTACGGGGTAGGTACGGCATAGGCTTTAGCCGCATTTTCTTTTTCGTCATGCCCGGGCGAAGACCCGGGCATCCAGCCTTTGCCTTGAGGCTGGACTGTCGGGTCAAGCCCGGCAATGACGATAAATGAGCAGGCGGCGCATGCGCGCCGACCTCTATTCGCCCTTAACCGACTGGTGCGCGCTCGATGGTGACCTCGACGCCGTGCACGCTGGTGCTTTCACCCATGTCGCTTTTGTGGCCCGGATTGAGCGCGTTGACGTTAAGCCGCGTGCCGCCTTCGAGCTTCGGCCAACGACCCTTGTAGCTGAGCGCGATGCCCGGCGGCACCACGTCATCGACCGCGAGGGTGAGATCGAGGCTGCCGGTCGCATTCTTGAGCCGCACCCGTTCGCCGCGCTTCAGGCCGCGCGCCGTGGCGTCCTTCGGGTTGAGCGTCACGCTCGCCGCGCCAAGCTGCTTCGCGATTTTCGCCTCATTGGCATAGGAATCGTTCATCAGCCAGGGCGAGGCCGGCGTCAGCAAGCGCAGCCGGCCATCAGCCGGCGGAGCGTCCACGCTCGGCTCGGGCACGCGCGGAAAGCCGTCCTTCTCGGCCTGGGCCGAGGCGATCTCGATCTTGCCCGAGGGCGTCGGGAATTGGAGATCGGCGAACTGCATCACGGCCTCGCGTGTCGGAAACACCGTGCCTTTGGCCTTGAACTCGTCGAATGAGTCGGCAATTCCAACTTGGCGAATTACATTCGCGATGATCGCCTTGTCGCTCTCGTAGAGCTCCGGCTCAGTGAAGCCCATGGCTCGCGCGAGCCGGCGAAAGATTTCTTGATTCGGCAGTGCCTCGCCTATCGGCTCAACCACCTTCGCCTGCGCCGAGAACGACATGTTGAAATAGCCCGAAACCAAATCGTCATGCTCCAGGAACGATGCGGCCGGCAACACGTAATCGGCGAAGTCGGTCGTGTCGGTCGGGAAAATATCCACGGCCACTGTCAGCAGGTCGTCGCGCTTGAGCGCCTTGTGCAGACGCGCTTGCTCGGGGCTCGAGGCGGCCGGATTGATGTTCCAACAGAACAGCGCCGCGCTCTTGGCCTGATCCTCGAGCCGCGCCGCCAAGTCCATCTGGCTGAAGCTCGGCACGCCCTGGCTTAGTTTGGCGCCCGTCACATAGGCCATGTCGACGCCCTTGCGCCGTTTCCCGTTGAGATAAAGCAGCCCGGCGCCCGGCTTCGCGTAGTTCCCGGTGATCGCCGGCAGCAGCGAGACCGCGCGCATGATGTTGCCGCCCTTGGCCTGACGTTGCAGCGCCTGGCCGAGCCAGAGCAACGCGGGGCCTGCGCCATAGAGCCGCGCGGCCGCCTCGATATCGGCCGCCGGCACGCCGGTCATGCGCTCGCCCCATTCCGGCGTGCAGGCCGCGAGCTTCGGTTCCAACTCGTTCCAGCCGATGGTCGCCTTGTCGATGAACGCGCGATCGATCCGCCCGTCGCGCCTCAAGACATGCATCATGGCGAAGGCAAGCGCGGCGTCGGTGCCCGGGAAGGGGCGCAAATGAAGGTGCGCGGCCTCGGCGGTCGGGTGGCGTACCGGATCGACCACGATGACCTTGGCCGGCGTCTCCTTGAGCCAATGCTTGTGCGCATGCGGCGCCGAAGCCGACGGGTTGGCACCCCAGACCAGAATGCAACTGGCATCCTTCGCGGTGCGCGGATCGAAGCCGGTCGACGAGGTGCCGATGACGTAACCCAGCGCGACGTGCCCCGCCATGTTGCACACCGTGTCGGGCTCGACCTCCTGCGCGCCGAGCCGCTGGAAGAAGCGCATCGGAAAATTGCCCGCGATCACCGCGCAAGTGCCGGTATAATGCGCGTGGATGATCCGGCTCGATGCCCCGGTGGCAAGAATGGTCTTGAGCCGCCCGGCGATGGCGCCGAGCGCCTCGTCCCACGACACGGCTGCGAAGCGCCCCTCGCCCTTCGCGCCGACTCGCTTCAGGGGTGTGGTCAGGCGGGCCTTCGGGTCGAGGAAGATGCCGTTATAAGCGAGCGCGCATTTGCCGCAGAGCGCACCGCGGCTAACATAGTGGTCGGGATCGCCCAGGACCTTGGTGATCTTGCCATCGCGCTTGATCACCGATATCCCGCACGAATCATAGCAATCTCTGGGACAGGTGGTCTTGAGGATTTCCTTGACCGACGCCATGTGCCGCTCCACTCCCTCGCCCGAGCTCGTTCGAATCATTATGCTGGCAGGTCGTGGCGCCAAAGGAAAGCCGATGCCGGAAACCTGCCGTCAGGGGCCAAGGATCCATACGATCGGACATTCCAACCACCCGATCGAGCGCTTTGTCGCGCTGCTCAGGATCGCCGCCGTCGGGCGTCTGATCGACGTCCGCTCGCACCCAGGCTCGCGCTTCCATCCGCAATTCAACAAGACGGCCTTGGCAAAAGCGCTCGGCGCGGCCGGCATTGACTATTGCTGGTTCGGCGAGGCGCTCGGCGGCAAGCCGAAGGACGTCTCGTTGTTCGATGCCCTGGGGCGTCCCGACTACCAAAGAATGGCGGCCACACCCGCGTTCGCGAGCGGGATCGAGGAACTCATTCGGGTCGCGCGAGACTCAAGTCTCGCCATCATGTGCGCGGAGGAGAATCCGGCCCACTGCCATCGAACCTTACTTGTCACGCCGGAATTGTTGGCGCGTGGCGTCGGCGTCCGGCACATCCGGGGCGATGGCGGCATCGCCGAGCATGGCGTGGTTGTCGCGACCAGGCAGGGCGATCTGTTCGGTCGGGCCTGAACAGGCTCAGCGCAATCTGAGCCAGTTGTCCGGAAGCTCGCTCTCGCCGTCGGTATTCTCGCTCTCGCCCGCTGCGTCGGCTTTTGGATCGGCATCGACGTCAGCCGGTTCCTCGGTCTCAGGCGTGTTCGCGGACACCGGCTCAAATGTCTTGGCGGGCTCGGGCCAGGGCAACACGGCCCGCCGCTCGGGGTCGAGCCCAGGCGACGCGGTCGGCTTTTCAGCGTCACGCACAGACGGAGCGGGTGTATTGGACGCCGCGACGGGCGGCGTTGCGGCGAGTTGGCCGGGCATCATTGGCGAACTCGATGGCGTCACTGCGGGACGGTCATTGCCGGTGGGCGTTGGCGGGCTTGCCGTCGCCGCAGCCGCCGACGAGCGCGTCGTCGCGGCCTGATCTGGTTGGCCCTCGCGCAACAAGACGATACTGACTCGCCGGTTCATCGCCGCGTCGGGTTGCGCCGCGTTCATCGGCTCGGCATCGGCCTTGCCGACCACGCGGGCGATGCGGCTCTCGGGCACGCCGGCGGCCATGAGGGCGCGCCGGCTCGCATTGGCGCGGTCGGTCGACAGCTCCCAATTGCTGTAGCCGCCCGAGCCGCGATAGGGCGTCGAATCGGTGTGGCCTGATATGGCGATGCGGTTCGGCTGGTTCTTGACCAGATCGGCGACGGCCTTGAACAGTTTGCCGGTGTGATCGAGCATCTCGGCGCTACCAAGCGGAAACATCTCGCGCTTCTCGTCGTCGAGTATCTGCACGCGCAAGCCCTCGGCGGAGCGCTCCACCACGATGTTGGAGCGATAGTTGCGCAGCACCGGGTCGCTTTGGATGCGCTCGTTCAGCGCGCGCTCGATCGAGGCAAGCTGTTTGTCCTCGTCGCCCTTCTCCAGGTCGAAGTTTTGCCTGTTGTCGGCCCCCTTCTTGATCTCGCCTGGTCCGCCGCCGTCTGGCAGCAGACCGTGGGTCTCGCGCTCGAACATGCCGAGCGCGCCACCCTGGCCCGGGAGAGGATCGGTGCCGCTGGTTTCCTCCGCGCGGGCAAGCGCGACATCCTTGGCGCCCGGCGCATCATTGTCGGGCACGGTGCCGAGCTCCGCTTCATTGCGCGATTTGAGGTCGTGCGCCGGCGTCGTCCCCATCGCTTCGCCGGTCGCGTCCTTCAGCTCGTTCTTGGGGAGCGGCCCGCTATTGGCTTCCTCTCCTTCGTCCGGGTTCTCCATCTTGTATTCCGTGCCCGGTTCCACCATCGGCACGCCGAGAACGATGCGCGGCGAGGAGTGCGACGCGGTCATCGCGCCCTCGACATCGAGAACGCGACCGCCGAGAACACCGCCGGCGCCACTGGTGGTCAGCGAAGCACTTTGCGGCGCGAAGTAATTGGAGATCGCACTGCGCTGCTCTTGCGATGTCGAGCTCAACAGCCACAACAGCAGGAAGAATGCCATCATCGCGGTGACGAAGTCGGCGTAGGCGATCTTCCAAGCGCCACCATGTGCGGCGTGTGGTGCGTGCTTCTTGACCCGCTTGATGAAGATAAGTTCGTTGAGATTGGCGGCCATGGCGATTTAGGTGGGGGCCGGAAGCGCCTGAACCGCCTCTTCAACCTCATAGAAACTCGGCCGCTCGTGGGCATAGAGCATTTTGCGCGCGAACTCGACGGCGACCGCCGGCGCATAGCCCTGCATATAGGCGAGCAGGCCAGCCTTCATGCAGGTGAAATATTTGGTGTCCGTGTTGGCGCGGCCCTTGATCGCGTTGGCCATCGGCCCGATGAAGCCATAGGACAGCAACACGCCCAGGAACGTACCGACAAGCGCGGCGCCGATCAAATGACCGAGCACTTCCGGCGGCTCGTTGATCGAGCCCATCGTGTGAATGACACCGAGCACGGCGGCGACAATACCAAGCGCGGGCGTACCTTCGGCGATCTTGTTGACTGCTTCCGAGATTTCGAGTTGGTCCTGGTGATGGGTTTGGATTTCCTCGTCCATCAAGGCTTCCATCTCGTGCGCCTTGTCGGAACCGAGCGTCAAGAGACGGAGATAGTCGCACATGAACGTGACGGCGTGCTCATCGCCGTTGAATTTGGGAAACTGCTTGAACAGCGTGCTCTCGTGCGGGTTCTCGACGTGCTGTTCGAGCGCGAGCATGCCCTTCATCTGGGCCAGCTTGAAGACCGCATAGAGCAGGGTCAGCAGTTCGAGGAATGTCGCCTTGTTGTGCTTGGGCGCCTTGAGCAGCCCGAGCAAGGCCTTGAACGAGGCCTTCAACACCGTCTTGGTATTCGAGATCACGAAGGCGCCGAACGCGGCGCCGCCGATGATAACGACCTCGAATGGCTGAATCAAAACGCCGATGTGGCCGCCGGAGGCGATGTAACCTCCGAACACGCACACGATCACAATCGCGCTACCGACGAGGACAAGCATCGAACTCTCGTGGCCCCCTTGCGAACCGACGACGCGCCAACCGACGGGCGAGCGCACGTCGTTCGCGGCCATTGAACCGTGGCCGCCGTGAACTTTCAGTTAAGGTTATTGAGACCCGCGCGGCCACGCGACAAGGCCGCCGGCGGCGGCGCGCGCCGAGGGTTGACGAGTCATGAACGCGGCGGCTCAGCGCGGCGTTAGAATCAGGGTGCCGAGCGTGTCGATCTCAACGGTGGCACGGGCGGTTACCATCGGCACATAAACGCCGGTGCGCCAGGCCTCGGCGAAGTCCTTGTAATGGGGCGAAAGCGGATTGCCGGACTGCCCGCTCGACTGGATGAAAATCGAGCGATCAAGATCCGCCAGATCATAGACCGCGCGATAACCGGCCCCGTGAATCTGGCGAAACGGATCAAGCTCGTCGCCGACGGTGATTCCACCGGCGTTCACCGTATCCTTTTCGCCGCCATGAGGCATGTCGATCTCGAACAAGCCGCCGAGCCCCGGTACTTCGCCCAGCACCCGGTGTCGCGCCCGCACGGCGTGGGCCTCACCCCAGCGCCAGGCTTCCTGGTCGGTGCCATAGCGACGCCCCAAATCGGTCAGGGCGCGCTCAAGCGACAGGCCGAGGATCGTGCTGCACGCTTCCTTGGGCCCTGTCGTGCGATCGTCGCACAGCTCTTGATGCGCGCCGAGCGCCTGCTCAATTGCCCCAAGGCGGATCGCCCAGTAGTCGGGAAAGCCGCCTTCGAGCTCGTCGGCGAACAGAGCGCGCATCAATTCGCGCAGCCAAGCGATATAGATCAGCGGTTCGGGCCGGTCTTCGGCCATCTCGCCGTCGAACGTCTTGAGCCGCTCGAGCGCCGCCTTGGCGCCGGCGTCCTCGGTCCTGACCACGCCCAACAGAATGGGCAGCATGTGCTGCGCGCCGAGCGAGGTGAGGTCTTGCTGCATGGCGGCGAAGCCTTCGACGTCGTGCTTGTCACGCGCATCGAGCAACGCTTCGATGCGTCGCGCGCGATAGGGCGCCGACCAATCGCGGGTCAGGAAATACGGATAATCCGGCCCGACGATCCGATTGTTGGCAGTCACGATGCGCCCCGAGGGCGGATTGTAAGCGCGCGGCATTGCGTCGTACGGAATGGCGCTGATCCAATCGCCTTCGCCGCTCGCGCCGTCGGCCGGCATCCAGCCCGCGCCGCTGGCGCGGATCGGCACGCGACCGGGCGCGATATAGCCGATATTGCCGTCGATATCGGCGTAGACGATGTTTTGCGTCGGCACGCTGAAGTCGGCCAGCGCGGCGACGAAGCCATTCCAATCCTCCGCCTTCAGAACCTTGAGACCGGCCTGGGCGGTGAGGTCGTCGGGCATCAACGCGGTCCAGGCGAAGGTGACCACGCGACCCTCCGGTAGAAAGGTTTCGGCATGTTCGACGAGATCGGAAACCACCGGGCCGTGGCGCGTTTCGCGCACGGTCAAGTTCAAATCGGGCTGGTCCTTGATGCGAATGAGCTCCGTCCGTTCGACGAAGCGCAGCGGGCCGTCGGGCGCGAGATAGCGGGTCGGATCGCTCGGGTCGACCGTCTCGATGAAGAGGTCCTGAACGTCGGGATTGGTGTTGGTGAAGCCCCAGGCAATGCGCTGGTTACGCCCGAGGACCGGCGCGGGAATACCCGGCAGGGTGGCGCCGATCACGTCGAGACCGGGCGCGCTCAGATGCGCAAGGTACCAAAGGCTCGGCGTCGAGAGTCCGAGGTGAGGATCGTTGGCAAGAAGCGGCTTGCCGCTCGCTGTGTGTTCGCCCGAGACGACCCAATTGTTCGAACCCAAGCCATCAGGCGGGCGCGACGGGAAAATCCGCGCGAGCGCCGCGAAGCCATCGGCGCCGGATACCGCCGCCGATCGAAGCGCAATCGGGCCATCTGCTGGATAGGCCGGCCAGAGCGCCGCAAGCTGCTCGGCTGTCAGCGACTTGGCAAGCCGCGCGCGCAGTGCCTCGTCCCACGCGTTGCCGCCGAGGTCCCACGCCATCATCTTGGCCCAGCCGATCGAATCCTCAATGCGCCAGGGCTCAGGCTCGTGGCCGAGCAGCACGAACTCGAGCGGCGGTGCACCGCCGGCAGTCGCGATGAAGGCGTTGACGCCATCGGCATAAGCCTCGTAGGTCGCCCGGGTTTCGGCTGAAAGGCGCTCGACCGTTGCCGCGACCGCCTGCGGAATACCCATGGTGCGGATAAATTTATCGATCGAAAGCGTGCGCTCGCCGATCACCTCGGAGAGCCGGCCGGCAGCAACGCGCCGCTGAAATTCCATCTGCCACAGGCGGTCCTGCGCATGGACAAAGCCAAGCGCGAAATAGGCATCGTGTTCGTTCTGCGCAAAGACATGCGGAATCGCGTGCTTGTCGCGCACCACCTCGACCGGACCGCTCAAGCCGGCGAGAGCGACCGTGCCATCGACGACCGGAAGCGACGTGCGCAGCCACAAATAAGCGCCCGCCGCCAAGGCGACGGCGAGCAACACCAGCGCGCCCAAGCCGGCGCCGATCCACCACAGCCGAAAGCCACCGCGACGCGATTTTCGCCGACGCGCCATCGCCGTCTTAGAGCCCCAGTTCGCGCAGGATCGCCGCGCGGTGTTCGTCGAGCTCGGGCGCGTGCGGACGCGCGGACGGATCATCATAGGCCGAGAGCTTGATCGGATTGCCCGCCATATGCACCTCACCGGCCACCGGATCGTCGGTGTGCACGACCATGTTGCGCGCTTTGACCTGTGGCTCGGCCAGCACCTGTTCGACATTGTTGATCGGGCCACAGGGTACGCCGGCTTGCTCGATCCGCGCGATCCACTCGCGGGCCGATGCGCTCATCAGCCGCGCCTCGATTTCATCGGTCAGCGCCGCGACGTTATTGATCCGCGCGGCGTTGCTCTGAAAGCGCAGGTCAGTTGCGAGCGCGGGCGCCCCAAGCGCGCCGCACAGTTTATCAAAGAGCTGGTCATTGCCGGCGGCAATGATGATGTAGCCGTCCTTGGTCGTGAAGCATTGGAACGGCGCGATGGTCGGGTGGCGCGCGCCCAAGGGCCCCGGCACTTCGCCCGTGGCGAAATAGCGCGCCAGCGCGTTCTCGAGGATCGCGACCTGGCAGTCGAGCATCGCCACGTCGATCTTCATGCCTTCGCCCGTCACTGCGCGCCGGTAAAGCGCCCCGTTGACGCCAATCGCCGTGAACAGGCCGGCGACGATGTCGCCGACCGAGGTGCCGACCCGGGTCGGCGGGCCGCCGGGATGGCCGGTAAGGCTCATCACGCCGCCCATGCCTTGCACGACCATATCGTAAGCCGGACGCTCGTGCAGCGGCCCGGTATGGCCGAAGCCGGAACACGCGGCGTAGATCAGCTTGGGAAAGCGCGGATGAAGCGCCTCGAAGCCATAGCCAAGCCGCTCCATTGTGCCGGCGCGGAAGTTCTCCACCACGACATCCGCCCGTGCCAATAGGCGCTCGAAGATGGTCCGATCGGATGGCGCCTTCAGATTGAGCGCGATGCTCTCCTTGCCGCGATTGACCGACATGAAATAGGCCGACTTGCCGTTGATGTGCGGCCCGTAGGCCCGCGAATCATCGCCCGCGCCGGTCGCCTCGACCTTGATCACGCGCGCGCCGAGATCGGCCAGCACCATGGTGCAGTACGGCCCCGCCAAGACACGCGACAGATCGAGCACGAGAATTCCGCTGAGCGGGCCGGGAATCGGCATGGCTTGTCTCTGAATTGGTTGCGCGGCGTTCTTAGCGGAGCGGCCGGCGCCGTGCAACCCAGCCGCCCCTTTAACGCCCCGGCGATGACTGCTATGAGGCAACCAACCGAGGAAGGAGTATTCCGTGAAAGAAGGCGTCTATCGCTCGACCGACGAGATGATCGCGGCGCTCAGGCCAAGCTATCCGGTCTATTGCGTGCGCACAGCGGCGCTTCGTCGTGCCGCGGAAGAATTTTGCGCCGGCTTTCCAGGCGACGTGCTCTTCGCCGTCAAATGCAACCCCGCCCCCCTTGTGCTGAAGGCGCTGCACGCCGGCGGGATCAATCACTTCGATACCGCCTCATTGCCTGAGGTCGCGTTGGTCCATGAGCTCTTCCCCGACGCCCACCTTTATTTCAATCATCCGATCAAGGTCCGCCCCCATATCCGTATGGCACATACGGTTTATGGTGTTCGGCATTATGTGATCGATCACCGTTCCGAGCTCGACAAGGTGATGCAGGAAACCGGCGGCACCAAGGATTCGACCATCCTGGTCCGCATGGCCACGCCGGCGGCCGGCGCCGCGTTTCACCTCTCGGCCAAATTCGGCGCCCCACCGCAGGAATGCGTCGAACTCTTGCAGGCCGTTCGCGACGCGGGATTGAAACCCGCGCTGTCCTTTCATGTCGGCTCACAATGTATTAACCCCAAGGCCTATACCATCGCGCTCAGGGTCGTCCGCGACGTCCTTCACGCCGCGAACGTAGAGCTTGACTGCCTCGATGTCGGCGGCGGCTTCCCGGCCGCGTATACGGCGACCGAAATCCCGCCGCTGACCACGTTCTTCGCCGCGATCAAGAAGGGATTGAAAGACCTTGAGCTGCCGCCTTCCTGTGCGATCTTGGCCGAACCCGGGCGTGCGCTTGTCGCCGACGGCGTCTCGCTCGTTGTGCAAATCCTGCAGCGCAAGGAAGAGCGCCTCTACATCAACGACGGCGTCTATCACAGTCTTTCGGAAACGGTTTCCGGCGGTATCCGCTTGCCGCCGCGGCTCATTCGGCTGGATGGCGCGTCACCGTCGAACGAGTTTGCCGACTATACGCTCTATGGCCCGACTTGCGATTCGACCGATGTGCTGCCGCACCCCTATGCGCTGCCGGCCGATGCCCGTGAAGGGGATTGGATCGAGCTCGGCCGCGCGGGTGCCTACACGAGCGCATTAGTAAGCCATTTCAACGGTTTTCACCCCGAAACATTTATCGAGATTGAAGAAAGAACCCCGTGACTGAAACGCGCACGACAAGCCTCCCCGTCCGTCGCTACGTCAAGCCCGGCAAGACCCGCCGCATTGCTGTGTACGAATGGGGCGACGCCCAGAATCCGCGAGTCGTGATTTGCCTGCATGGCATGAGTCGCAACGCGCGCGATTTCGATTGGCTGGCGCGGCGCCTGAGCCGAACCCACCGGGTGATCGCGATCGACTGCCCTGGGCGAGGCAAGAGCGACTGGCTCGACGACCCCAGGGACTACCAAATTTCGACCTATATCAGCGACATCGCCGACCTCCTGCCCGGGATGGGCGTCGCGGAGGCCGATTGGATCGGCACCTCGATGGGCGGGCTGATGGGCTTGGCGATCGCCGCCGATTCCGAGCCACGCCTCAAGGGCCTGATCCGCCGCCTGGTGCTCAACGACGTCGGGCCGTTCGTGCCCGGCAAGGCGATGGACCGGATTGGCATCTATGTTGGTCATGCGCCAAATTTTCCGACCATGGAAGCGGCCTATGACTACCAAGCGACGGTCAATGCCGAATGGCACGTCATGACCGATTTGCAACGCACGCGCATAACGCGACATTCGGTGCGCCACCATGAGGATGGCGGTTTCGTGTGCCATTATGACCCACGAATCGGCGAAGCCTTGCACCGCGGCCCCGTGCCTGACTTGACGGTCTGGTTTCGGTGGGACGCGCTGAAATGCCCGGTTCTCGTGTTGCGCGGTGCCGACTCGGACATCCTATTGGCCGAAACCGCCGCCGAAATGCAACGCCGCGGCACGGGCGCGACCGTCATCGAAATCCCGGGCGTCGGCCACACGCCGAGCCTAGCAACGAAAGAGCAAATCAGGGCGATCGCGCGCTTTCTCAACGCCTGAGGCGCCCCGACACCTCTCGCCGCCCCTTGCTCTACTCTCGAAGCCGCCGCACGAGCGCCGCGCAGCCGGCCGAATCGCCCTCGGTGTGCCAGGTTCTGATCAGATCATCGGGGCCGACCACGACCTCAAGCTTGCAACGATGGTCGTAGGTAATGTTCTGGAAGCCGGTCACTGCAAAGAACCGGCCGTCATGCGAAACATATTGGGTGTCAGGCACGTTGTAAGTGCCGGTGCGGCGCGCGGTCCAGATCGAGACGGTCTCATCGCCTCGCTTCACCTGATCGCCCGGGTCGCCGAGCCGGTCGATCGCCTCGGCCAGCGGCCGACCGGCCAAACGCGTCATGGCCGCGTCGATGTCGCCGCGCGTGGCACAGGCGGCGATCAAAACAACGACCAGGATCGATACCAACAAGTGTCGCATGGCGGCCGAGCATATTGGCTGAGCGAGCGATAAACCAGCTTGGGTCTTCCTGGCATGCGCGTGGTCAAAATTGTTGAGCGCTGCGGTGACGGGCTTAACCCTTCAACCGCTTCGCGACTTCGAAGGCGGCATAAGTAAGAATCCCATCCGCGCCGGCGCGCTTGAAGCCACGGAGCGATTCGAGGATCGCGGCGTCCCAATCGATCCAGCCCTTCAGGCCGGCGGCCTTCATCATCGCGTACTCGCCCGACACTTGATAGACGTAGGTCGGCATGCCGAAGGTCTCTTTCACGCGCCGCACCACGTCGAGATAGGGCATGCCGGGCTTGACCATCACCATGTCGGCGCCCTCGGCGATGTCGAGCGCGACTTCGCGTAGCGCCTCATCGGTATTGGCGGGGTCCATCTGGTAGGTGCGCTTGTCGCGCTTGCCGAGATTCTTGCCCGAACCGATCGCGTCGCGGAACGGGCCATAGAACGCGGACGCATATTTGGCCGCGTAGGACATGATCCGTACGTGCTGGAAGCCAGCCTCGTCGAGCGCGCGGCGGATCGCACCGACGCGGCCATCCATCATGTCGGACGGCGCGATCACGTCGCAGCCCGCTTCGGCCTGGATCAGGGCCTGCCGGCAGAGGATCCCGACCGTTTCATCATTGGCGATCTCACCCTTTCGGATGACGCCGTCATGGCCGTGGCTGGTATAGGGATCGAGCGCGACATCGCACACCACGCCCATGCGCGGCACGGCCTTTTTCACCGCGCGCACGGCGCGGCAAACCAGATTGTCCGGGTTGAGCGATTCCTCGCCATCATCGGATTTCCGGCCGAGCGGCGTTTGCGGAAACACCGCGAGCGCCGGAATGCCGAGCTTGAAGGCCAGGGCCGCGCGCTTGGCCAGCACGTCGACCGAGACGCGCTCAACCCCCGGCATGGAGCGCACCGGCTCGCTCGCGCCTTTGCCCTCGCGCACGAACACGGTCCAGATCAGATCATCGACCGAAAGCTTGGTTTCAGCGACGAGCCGGCGCGACCAGTCGTCGCGCCGATTGCGCCGCAGGCGGACGGACGGAAAGCTGCCGAGCGGCGGAATGGTGGATGGCAAGGCAGCGTTCCTCCGAACTCGTTTAGGCCGCGTCTAGGCCCTTCTTGAGATCGGCGAGAATATCGTCGATGTGCTCAAGACCGACCGAGAGTCGAACATAGCCGGGCGTCACGCCGGTGGCCAACTGCTCCTCGGGCGAAAGCTGCGAGTGCGTCGTGCTCGCCGGGTGGATGGCGAGGCTGCGCGCGTCGCCGATATTGGCGAGGTGATAGAACAGCTCGATCGCGTTGATGAACTTTCGCCCGGACTCGATGCCGCCCTTGAGCTCGAAGCCGCACAGACCGCCATAGCCACCCTTGAGATAGGTATCGGCCCGCCGCTTCGCTTCGCCCGACATGAGCTTGGGATAGATCACGCGGTTGACCTTCGGGTGGCCCTTCAGGAAGTCGGCGACCTTGGCGGCATTCTGGCAGTGCCGCTCCATGCGCAAGGGCAGGGTCTCGAGCCCGGTGATGAACAGGAACGCATTGAACGGGCTGAGCGCCTGGCCACAATCGCGCAGCAATGTGACACGCGCCTTGATGATGTAGGCGATCGGTCCCAAGGGCTTGACGGCCTGGGTCCACACCGCGCCGTGATAGGATGGATCAGGCGTGTTCAGAAGCGGAAAGCGCTTGGCGTGTTTTTCCCAATCGAACTTGCCACTGTCGATGATGATGCCGCCGATCGAATTGCCGTGCCCGCCGATATATTTCGTGCACGACGAGGCGATGATCGAGGCGCCGTGATCGAACGGGCGGCACAGGCCATGCGCGGCGGTGTTGTCCATGATCAGGGGCACGCCGAGCTTGTTGCCGATATCGGCGACTTCCTTGATCGGGAACACTTCGAGCTTCGGATTGGGCAGCGTCTCGGCGTAATAGGCGCGGGTCTTGTCATCGGTCGCGCGCGCGAATGCCTCGGGGTCTTTCGGGTCGACGAAACGCGTCTCGATGCCCATGGCCTTCAGCGAATTGGCGAACAGATTCCAGGTGCCGCCATAAAGATCGGTCGAGGAGACCACGTTGTCGCCGATCTGCGCGATGTTCTGGATCGACATCATCGAGGCCGCCTGACCCGACGAAACCGCGAGCGCCGCGACGCCGCCTTCGAGCGCGGCGAGCCGCTTCTCGAGCACGTCGCAGGTCGGATTCATGATGCGGGTGTAGATATTGCCGAGCTCCTTCAGCGCGAACAGATTCGCGGCGTGCTCGGCGCTGTCGAACTGGTAGGAGGTGGTCTGATAGATCGGCACCGCGACCGCGTTGGTTGCGCTGTCCTTGCGGTAGCCGGCGTGCAGAACAATGGTCTCGGCGTGCTTGCTGGTTACGGTCATGGCGGCGCGCTCCCGTTTGTATTCACCGGATACGCCGTGTTATAGACGCATTTTTACGAATGGCAAATGGGTTGGCGAACTGGCCTTGAGCGCCGAGCGACCTTTGCCGACTTAGCCGGTCGAACAGTCATCTTTCGAGAAGATCGCCCCGAATTTGAATTCATGGTCGGCGATCGGGCTGAACGGCGGTAGATAGGGCGAGCAACAGGTCACGCCCGGCTTTGTGACGCCTGGTCGAAGCGCGCGGCGCTCGGTCCAGCCCTCGTGAATCGCTTCGAGGTTGGTGGTGATGGGTCGGTAGCCGTTTTCGCTGAGATCGGTCTTGATCGTCTCCGGGTGGAAGCCGGTGGTGATCAGGAGGCGCGTGTTGTAGCGCGCCACGCGATCGAGCGTGCGGCGTTGCGCGGCGGCGTCGACATAAAGCAGGGAATTGAGCAGGAAGACCACGTCGTAGCGCTCGGCGGTTTCGAACTCGACATAGGATGCCGGCGGCAGCAGCCGCACGCGCCGGCGAATCGCCTCGGCCACGCGCACTTGGCCTTTGCCCGCCGGTTCGAAATAGCGCGCCTCTTCGGACCGCATCCCGCGGCACACCGCGACCGGATAAACCGCCTGCCCCGCCGCCTTATGAAAATCCGGAGAAATATCGGTGGCGTCGCAACCCTCCGCCGCTTCGGGACGCCGGTTCGCCCGCTCGATGACATAGGAATAGGCCTCGGCACCGATCGAAGCGGCATGAATCAGCACGCGCGGCGGCGTCGGGCCTAGCCGATCGATGCAATCATGCACGGTCTGGAGCAGCGCGCGGTTCCGGAAAAATTCCGTCGAACCGATATGCGGCCCGCTATAGGCGCGGATCATCATGACAAGATTCCCTGCTTCGAGACTATCCGCCGACCCGTAAACGGCCGCTTAACCAATGGCTTTATGGTGCCCGCTCCCTCAAGCCAACGCTTGGCTCCCCGCCACATCCGGCTATGGTAGGGGTTATGGATTTCGAGCTTTCCGAGGAGCAACGCGCCATCCAGGCCGTGGCGCGCGATTTCGCCGCCGATGAAATGGCGCCGTGCGCCGCGTCGTGGGACGAGGGCTGCGTATTTCCGGCTGAGGCACTGCGCAAAGCGGCGGGGCTTGGCTTCGCCGGGCTTTATGTGAAAGACGATGTCGGCGGCGCCAATCTGACCCGGCTCGACGCCGCCCTGGTGGTGGAGGCGCTGGCCGGCGCCTGTACCTCAACCGCCGCCTACATCTCGATCCACAATATGGCCGCCTGGATGATCGACGCATTCGGCGATGCGGCGCAACGCCGGCGCTTCTTGCCCAAGCTCTGCACCATGGATCACTTCGCGAGCTATTGCCTGACCGAGCCCGGCTCTGGCTCCGATGCCGCAGCGCTAAAAACTCGCGCGGCGCGTGACGGTGAGCACTACGTGCTAAACGGCACGAAGGCATTCATCTCAGGCGGCGGCGTGAGCGATCTTTATGTTTGCATGGTGCGGACTGGCGGCGAGGGTCCGAGCGGGATCTCGTGTTTGGTCGTCGAAAAAGGCGCGCCTGGCCTCTCCTTCGGCAAGCAGGAGAAGAAGCTCGGCTGGCACAGCCAACCGACGGCGATGGTGATGTTCGAGGATTGCCGCGTGCCGGTCGCCAACCGGATCGGCGCGGAGGGCGATGGCTTCCGCATCGCGATGATGGGGCTCGACGGTGGGCGGATCAATATCGGCGCCTGTTCGCTCGGCGCGGCCTCAACGTGCCTCGACCTTGCGCGCGAGCACCTCTTGGTGCGCGAACAATTCGGCAAGACGCTTGCCGCGTTCCAGGCGCTCCAATTCAAGCTGGCTGACATGGCGACCGAGATCGAAGCCGCGCGCCTGATGATCCATCGTGCCGCGAGCGCGCTCGACCGTGGCGCCGACAACGCCACCATGCTCTGCGCCATGGCTAAAAGGCTCGCCACCGACACCGGGTTCGAGGCCTGCAACACCGCCTTGCAACTGTTCGGCGGTTACGGCTATTTGATGGATCATCCGATCGAACGCTTCGTGCGTGATACACGCGTCCATCAAATCCTCGAAGGCACAAACGAGATCATGCGCGTCATCATCGCGCGACGACTATTGTCACCCTAGGACAATACGGCGATCCTCACGCGTCATGACGATGACATCCCTCCCGTCATTGCCGGGCTTGACTCGGCAATCCAGGCTTACCTATCAGCGCGGCCGCACGATCAACCCAGCCGACTGGCGACGCCTGGATGCCCGGGTCTTCGCCCGGGCATGACGAGCAAAAGGAGCGCTTCGATATCGTTCCACGCCAAGGAGTTTTCGTGAACCAGAATGCGACCGTCGACACCGACGAACTGCTGGTCGAACGCATCGGCCAGGTCGGCAGTCTCACGCTCAATCGCCCGCGCGTGCTGAACGTGCTGACCCCCGTCATGGTTGACGGGCTCAACGCCACACTGAAAGCGTGGGCGAAAGACCCCGCGATCAAGGCCGTCGTGATCCGCGGCGCAACGCGCGATGACGGCAAGGCGCCGTTTTGCGCAGGCGGCGATATTCGCATGCTCTATGAGCAGCGCGTTGATCCCGAGCACCGCTTCGCCGTGCAGTTCTACCAAGAAGAATACCGGCTCAACCGGCGCTTGCACGAATTTCCAAAGCCACATATTGCCCTGATCGACGGCGTCGTGATGGGCGGTGGCGTCGGGGCCTCGATCCATGGCTCGCACCGCGTGATGAGCGAGCGAGCGCTTTTCGCCATGCCGGAGACCGGCATCGGGCTGTTCCCTGACGTCGGCGCGACCTACTTTCTGCCGCGCTGCCCTGGCCATTTCGGGCTTTATATCGGCCTGACCGGCGCGCGCATTGGCGCGGCCGATGCCATGCATCTCGGGCTCGCGACGAATTATGTCCCGTCGTCGAAGATGGCGGCGCTCGACCGCGCGCTGTGTGAGGCGGATTACGCCCGCGACTCACACAAGACGGTCGATGCCGTAATCGCGGATTTCGCGGCCAAGCCACCGGTTGCACCGCTCGATGTCCATCGCGGCGCGATCGAGCGCGCTTTCTCCGCGCCGACCGTCGAGCAGATCTTCGCCCGGCTCGAATCCGATGGTAGCCCCT